>DMTS01000131.1 GCA_003477045.1 Candidatus Delongbacteria bacterium | reverse complement strand
AGCAAGGTTGTTAAAGGTTCGAAAGTACTCGTGCTCGGAATGACTTTTAAAGAAAACTGTCCGGACATAAGAAATTCAAGAGTGATAGATATTATTAATGAACTTAAAGAGTACGGATGCAAAGTTGATATTTACGATCCATGGGCTGATAAGCACGAAGTCAAAGAAGAATACGGGGTCAACATGATATCAAAGCCCGGTAAAGATTACGATGCCATCGTAGCTGCTGTTGCTCATACTGAGTTCAAGAAACTNNATATTCTCGATAAAAAAGAAATTGACGGAAGGTTATAATAATCAGGGAATGACAGAAATGAATGAAGAAATAGTAAACGAATCAAAAGCAACAAATAAAATTACTCTAAATGAGAAAACAGATCATTTCGTTGATCGGGATATTGATTTTTTTTATCTGATTGGAATTCTTTGGAGATATAAAAAAATAATTTTTGGAACAACATTTGTGATGGGTGTTCTATCAATTATCTATGTATTGGTTGCAACTCCCTATTATATGTCAGCCGTTACAATGTATCCTGTAAACAAAGAGGACGGAAGCCCGCTTAAACAGCTTGCTGCTTCATTAGGTATGTCCAATAAAACAAGCGGGTATTATATAAACGATGTTTTAAACAGCAGAAGGATAGCTTCAGAAATCATTTACAGCAAATATAAGTCTCTAAATTTTCCGGATTCGGTCAATCTGCTACAATTCTGGGATATTGATAAACTTGATGTTTCTGAAAGTAGAGTTCTGGAACTGGCTATAAGAAATTTACTAGGTACTGTGACTATTAAGGAAGATAAAGAAACTTCGCTGATAACATTAAGCGTTATTACGAAAGATAAATATATTTCTAAAGCAATTGCCGATAAATATTGCCAAGCGACAGTCAATTATTTAAATAATGAGGAACAGACATCAATTAAACAAAGCATAAAATTTACTGAAAACAGGTTGATAGCTGTAAAAAAGGAACTTGCTGAAGCAGAAGTTAAAATGGTCGAGTTCCAAGAGGCGAATGCGCAAGTCGGATCACCGCAATTATCAATGAATTCAAGAAAACTCATCCAAGATATTGAGCTGTTAAGAAGTGTGGTTATTCTTTTAGGAAAACAACTTGAGCTGTTAAAAATCGAAGAAGTAAAGGAAAAACCCATTATAAATATTCTTGATAAAGCTGATATAAGAGACAAACCCGTTAAACCGAAAAAAAGAGAAGTAGTGATAATGAACACCGTCTTAACTTTTTTGGCATGTTTTATTTTTGCGATCTTAAATGAAAAAGCAAAAAAATACGGGATATATAAGAAATTATTTAAGGAACTAGGCCGCTGATTGGGAAATCTATAAATTATATTCTATAAGAACAAAATATGATAACTATTTATGGCGTTTATTTTTTAATTTATCTGGTAATTTGTTTTTTTTATGCTTTTTATATAGTTACTAATGTAAAATCAAAAAATAAACTAGTTGATTTTTTGGTAGTCTTCTGGCTAATGACATTTCAGATCTATAAAACTGAATATGTATGGCGTGAATTTCCCAGGTTAGGTACATTCAGAAAATTCGATCAATTTCTGGCTTGGTTTTTATTAGGGATCCTGCTGTTAAAATTTATTACAAATGAAAAGCCTTTAAAGAAAACCAAACTGTTAAGTTATGAAAAATACTTTTATTTGTACATATTATTTTCAATGTTTGTACTTTATCTGCATCAATTTTTAGGAAATATCTCGTATTCAAAGGCAATATCTTCAATACTGCTTTATTTCGCTGCCGGCTCATTCTTTTTTACACTGAGTAAATTTATGACAAGGGAATTAATCCAGGCTATATTTAAAGCTATTGTATTTTTGGGAGTAATTACTTCAATTGTATCAATACTTCAATTTTTTGTTGATACGAAATTATTGAGACTTGCGGCGTATTATATGGCATTTCCAGGCTATAACCGGTCATCAGGTGTATTAATGTGGCCATACGACAACGGTATGTTCTTATTATTGGCAATTTTTGTTGTAGCCTATACAATTAAGAACTTCAGAATTAGGGTTATTCTGATCTCATTATTTATTTTTTGTATAGTTTTAGCGTTTACGAGAGGAATATGGATCGCGTTGATTGCAGTAAGTCTGATACATGGCTATATATATTACAAAGTAGCGCTGAGAAAGCTATTTATAGCAATACCGATAATCGCAGTTTTAACAATTGGTATTGTCGGCGCATACGCAATACAAAAGGACTATTTTTCCGGTGAGGCATGGACTGAAAGAGTATTTGCGGATACCGTAACTGTCAGAATGTCTTTTTATGCGTTCGTTTTACAGGCTATCCCGGGTAGCTGGCTGATCGGATACGGCGATGTGGAAAATAACGAAGTATATTTTAAAGGAATGGTTGGTGCGAAACAGGGGCTCGCGTGGTCTCTGGGTCGAAGGGGAGGAATACATAATGTTATTCTTCAGGAAGCATTTTTAAAGGGTATTCTTTCTCCATTATTTTATATCATTTTCTTTATGAAATTTTTTAAATTCAGCTATTACCAAAGTATATATAAACGGTCATATTTTTACTGTATATCAAGTAATTATACTATGGGTTACTTTTTCTATGTCTTTTCAATAGGATGTTATCTATTAAGCAGAAGTGGTTACCTCACTATTTTATTTTTAGCAATGAATTCGGGTGTGTTTCATAAAAATTTAAATGTAACTGATATTACTACTGCTATTGATGATAAAAACCTGCCGAAACTAAAACTTAAGAAAATTGAATAAGGATTTGTTATGAATAAAGTTTTAATTACCGGCGGACTCGGTTTCATAGGATCAAATTTCATCAGATATATATTGAAAACCGAACCGGATACTGAAATAATCAACCTTGACAGCATGACATATGCGGGGAATCCGCAAAATTTAGCGGGAATAGAGAACGAATATCCCGGGAAGTACAAATTCATTAAAGTCGATATCTGCGACCAGAAACTCGTTGAGGGTATTTTTGAAAGCAACAATCCTGATGCGGTAATTAATTTTGCCGCTGAATCTCATGTTGACAGATCGATCGAAGATCCGAATGTGTTCATAAAAACCAATGTTCTCGGCACAGCCACACTATTGAACACTGCAAGAAAATTCTGGAATAATAATTATTCAGAAAAAAGATTTCTTCAGGTATCGACAGATGAAGTTTATGGAACGCTGTCCGAAGACAGACCGGAGATCAAATTCACAGAGGACACACCCTTAAATCCCCATTCGCCGTATTCCGCATCAAAGACTTCAGCCGACCTTGTAGCTAAATCTTTTTTCGATACCTTCGGTTTTCCTGTTCTGATAACAAGATGTTCTAACAATTACGGACCGTACCAGTTTCCGGAAAAGCTTATACCATTAATGATAAGCAAAGCAATGAAGAACGAAAAGCTTCCGGTTTACGGGGACGGAAAAAATGTGAGGGACTGGCTTTATGTGGATGATCACTGCTCAGCTATCTGGACGGTATTAAACAAAGGGAAAGCAGGAGAAGTTTACAATATCGGCGGTAACTGCGAGATACAAAATATTGATATTGTTAAAATGATACTGGATCATTTGAATAAACCTCACAGCCTGATAAATTATGTCCAGGACAGGCTTGGTCACGACAGAAGATATGCCATTGATGCATCCAAGATCAAAAAAGAGCTTGGCTGGGAGCCTGAGCACAGATTTGATGAAAAGATAATAGATACTATCAGGTGGTATGTTGATAATGAGCACTGGGTAAAAGAAATATTAAACGGCACATATCAGGATATAAAATGAAGATACCGTTCAATAAACCACTTATTCTTAACAACGAACTTGATTGCATAAAAAGAGTACTTGAAAATGACCAGTTTTCCGGAAATGGAGAATACTCAATAAAGTGTAACAGGCTTCTTGAAGCTAAAACAAGTTGCGGGAAAGCCATCGTAACTTCATCATGCACGGATGCCCTTGAAATGACCGCTCTTCTTGCGGATATACAGCCCGGAGATGAAGTGATAATGCCGTCTTTTACATTTGTTACTACTGCAAGCGCATTTGAGCTCAGGAAAGCAAATATAGTCTGGTGCGATATAAGGCCTGATACAAAAAATATAGATGAAAATAAAATTGAATGCATGATTACTCATAAAACAAAAGCAGTAGTTGTAGTTCATTATGCTGGTGTCGGATGCGAAATGGATGCAATAACTTCAATATGTAAAAAACACAACCTTATTCTGATTGAAGATGATGCTCAGGGTATTGATTCTTCGTACAAGGGAAGAGCTCTCGGATCATTCGGCGATATGGCTGCTTTAAGCTTCCACGAGACAAAAAACATACAGTGCGGTGAAGGCGGAGCTCTGCTTGTAAACAATCCGGAACTAGTCGAAAGGGCGGAATTAATCAGGGACAAAGGAACTGACAGAATACATTTCAACAAAGGGCTCGTTGACAAATACACCTGGGTAGAACTGGGATCGAGCTTTCTTATGTCAGAGCTTCAAGCCGCTTTTCTGTATTCACAACTAAGCGATTCAGAAAAAGTAAAAATTGACAGGCTCAGAAGTTGGGATTTTTATTATAAATTCCTCTCAGAAATCATTTCTGAGGAAAAACTTCCGGTCATTCCTGATCACTGCATTCATAACGCACACATGTTTTATCTGATCTGTGAAAATTTTGAAGAAAGAAGCAGTCTGATGGATTTTCTTAATTCAAATGGAATAGGAGCGATCTTTCATTATGTGCCTCTGCACAAAGCTCCATACTGGAAAGGCAAATATGATGATCTGAGTCTTGAGTTCACAGATAAAGTTTCTCAAACTTTGCTCAGGCTTCCGATGTTTTACGGTCTAAAAGAAACTGAAATTGAATATATCTGCAGTAAGATAAAAGAATTCTATAGGGGCGGAATATGAAAAAAACTAAAGGTATAATTTTAGCCGGCGGATCAGGTACGAGAATGTACCCTATGACAAGCCTTTACAGTAAACAGCTTATCGCAGTTTATGATAAGCCTATGATTTATTACCCTTTAAGCACACTTATTCTTGCTGGCATCAAAGAAGTACTGATAATATCCAATGAAGAAACTATACCTCATTATAAAAAACTGTTCGGCGACGGAAAGCTGCTTGGAATGAAGATCGAATATGCGGTACAGCCTGCCCCGAAAGGTATTGCGCAGGCTTTCATAATAGGAGAAAAATTTGTCGGAAAAGATAATGCTTTTCTTATCCTCGGCGACAATATATTCTACGGTTATCTGAATTTCTTAAGAGAGGCAGTAGAAAAAAATAAAACAGCTACTGTATTCGGATACTATGTAAAGGATCCTGAAAGATATGGTGTAGTCGAGTTCGATAAGTCAGGGAAGGCAATTTCTATAGAAGAAAAGCCTAAGAAACCTAAATCAAATTTCGCAGTACCGGGGATATATATTTTCGATAATTCATGTATAAAAAGAGCAAAAGGGCTAGAACCGTCCCCGAGAGGTGAAGTTGAGATCACAGACCTAATAAAGACTTATCTTGATGAGAATAAATTGAGCGTAGCAAAAATCGGAAGAGGGATAGCTTGGCTGGACAGCGGAACTCCCGATTCTCTGCTTGATGCCAGCACTTTCATAGCATCAATTGAGCAGAGACAGGGACTCAAGATCGGATGCGTCGAAGAAGCAGCATATCAGATGGGATTTATAGATAAAAAAGGATTGAATAACATAATCGATAAAATACCGAATTCGTATTACAGAAATTATCTGGAAAAAATAGTGGAGAATAAAGAATAAATGAAAGATCTAAGCGGTTATATTTTTGTAAGGTTAAGATTTGTCAGGCTTTTAGTGTATTCTTTTTTCTGTTCCGCTTGGGTTAAGCTGTTACTTAATTTGAGGGGAATTAAAGCAGGTAAAAAGTTAAGGTTCTACGGTATTCCAGTTGCGATCAGAATGGTTGACAGCAAAATTGAGATAGGGAACGGATGTTCTTTCCGATCTGATTTTACATCAAATCTTGTCGGTGTAAACAGAAAATGCATAATAACAACTTTAAGGCGTAAAGCTGAAATTAAGATAGGCAATAATTCAGGTTTCAGCGGAACTGTTATTGCTGCTGCAGGGAGTATCAAAATTGGAGACAGAGTTCTTTGCGGAGCTAACACTACAATAACGGATTATGATTGGCATGGTATTGAACCTGACAAAAGGAATATTTCAGCCGAACCTAAACCTGTCGTTATAGAAGATAATGTCTGGTTAGGGTTAAATACTGTAGTTCTCAAAGGAGTTACCATAGGGAAAAATTCGGTCATCGGTGCGAACAGCGTAGTTGTTAAGGACATTCCCGAGAATGTAATTGCAGCAGGAAATCCATGCAGAGTTATAAAGCAATTTCAACTATCAAAACCGGGAAAATAATTGTTTAAACGAAGTGATCTGAAAAATAAAAAAGTTAAGCAGATACTTGCTCTGTACGGATCAATGATTCTCGGAATTGTTTTGGGCTTAGTCGTCAGCGTATTTAATACCAGATTTCTGGGAGCTGAAGCGTTCGGAGATCTCAAATTCGTTCAGAGTGTTTATTCTTTTTTTGCAATAATTATCTCTTTCGGATTTGTTGTTACAGCCAGTAAGCTAATGGCAGAGAAAAAAAATGACGCTGTTAGGAAAGAACTCATTGGAGCTTCGGTTATTATTACAGTAATCCTCGGAATAATATTTGTCATTGCAATTGTTATTTTTGCTTTTTTTCAAAAGCGTTTTTTTACAACGGATCTTAGTGCTGTATTCTTATTATTGTCTCCATTATTTTTTATTGTACCGTTCACTCAAAGTCTGGAAAGTATTTTGCAGGGCGAAAACAGGATATATGAATTGTCTTTTTACAGACTGTTCCCTCATTTTATATATTTAGCCGGAATTATAGTCTTGTATAAATTTGATTACATTAATTTAGTAACTGCTGTAGCTCTTCAGTTACTTTCGTTCGGTATATCTTCTGCGATAGTAATTTATAACCTTAAACCTAAGTATTCAAATCTTGGAACAGTGTATAGGCTGATTTTTCATGAAAACAAAAAATACGGGTTTCAGGTATTTCTAGGTTCAATTATTGGTGTGGCTTCTACTCAGCTCGGTCCTATAGCTATAAGTTATTTTTCAGTAAATAATACTGATGTGGGTTATTATTCGCTGGCTTTGACAATTACTATGCCTCTGGTTTTAATACCGACCGTGATCGGAACTTCGATGTTCAAGGAATTTGCCAACAGAGAAGTAATTCCAAAAAAAGCTACGCAATTTACAGTGCTAATTTCTATTTTTTCACTGATAATATTCCTGATAATAATAAAGCAGGTCATAATATTGTTGTACTCAAAGGAATTTGTCAATGCCGTAAATCTTGCGTATATAGTTGCAGCAGGTCAGATATTTCACGGATTCGGTAATTATTATAACAGATTCTTAGGTTCAAAAGGTCAGGGGGCTTATCTAAGAAACGGAGCGATTTCAGTCGGGATCACTAATATCGCAGGTTTTATTTTTTTAGTACCTTTTTTTGGCGCTAACGGTGCCGCAATTACAAAATTAAGTTCAGGCATAGTATTTACTGTTTCTATGCTATTCTATTATAAAAAATATACTAACAATGACAGCAAGAAAACAATTGACAATAATTAATTTACATTTATATTATCGTATAACAACAAAGGATAAAGTGATATATGAAAAATAAAATTTACTTTGCGGCTCTTTTTTTTGCAATTAGTGTTTATTCACAAACAGATTCTCTGTTTCTTAGACTACCTGATTACATATATACAACAACAACAAGTCAATATTCGGTATTTTATAAAAATTTAATTTTATCAGAAACTCCGGATAATTATTCATTTATCGTAAATTGTCCTGTAGGTTATAATGATGGTAATAAATATAGTTTAGACTCTTTAACTTCAGGAAGCTACAGTATTCAGATTGAAGTTCTTGATTCTCTCGGGAATATACTTGAAACAGATGAAAGCCAACTTATGGTAACTGAAAATAATATTACCCATAATGACACTCTAAAATTGCTTTTTATTGGTGACAGCCTTACTAAAGCAGGCAAATATGAAAGATACGCAAAAGAACTTCTTGATGAAGTCGGAGACTATCCAATAAAATTGCTCGGAACACAGTTTTATACAACCCAAGATAGTATCGATGGCATATTTCATGAAGGTAGAGGAGGATGGAAATGGGCAAATTACACATTAGATTCCTTAAGCCCTTTTGTATATTCAGTTTACCCGGGTGTGGATATCCAAAAGTATATTGACGAAAAATTAAATGGAGAAGTACCTGATATAGTTATGATATTTTTAGGAATAAATGATGTTTTTGGAATTGATGCTTCATCTCTAGAAACAATTGACGCTACTATTACAAACATTTTTAAAGATCGAAGTATGGGGCTTCTTATAAATGAATTTGCTGAAACACTTCCGAATGTACCTATCGGGATTTGTTTAATTCCAGTAGCTAATGAAAGACAAGAAACATGGTACACTCTTTATGGAGACAGTACTTTGTGCTGGGAATATAGACAATGTCAGCACAGGCTTATTCAAAGATATATTGACTATTACAAAGATCTTGCTAAACCGAATTTCTCAATGATACCCATTTATCCAAATATAGACACATTTAACGGATATTATTCAACAAATGCATTACACCCGAATTTATACGGGTATGGACAAATAGCATATTCTGTATATTCTTGGATTAAATATCAGATCTCTCAATTAATGACTGAACCTAAGAATTTACAAATAGGTTATAATGTAAACTCAATTATTTTGTCATGGGATCAATCAGCAGGTGCTTACTTGTATAATATTTACAGATCAACAAATCCTTATTCAGGTTTTACCCCTATAGGCAGTACTCCAGATAGGTTCTTCATTGACAGCGAAATTAATCAATCAATACGTTATTTTTATAAAGTGACTGCTGAAAATTCTTTAAAATAATTTAACCGGGTCAAAGATGAAAATTGCAATTCTGACAATAGCTGGATTTCCTGAAGGTTTAGCAGCTTCCAACAGAGTATTCTATCACGCAAAAGGTTTATTAGAGAACGGAATTTATACGGAAGTAATAATCATCAAGCCAACAGAACTTTGTAGTGATACTAAAAATTTTGAATCAAAGGGTGTTTACAAAAATATTCCATTTTTTTATACCACAAATAAAACTGTCAGAAGCAGATATTTTATCCTGAGAAGGATAGATGACTTTCTAGGACCTATTAAAGGCGCAATTCATGTGATCAGGAATAAATATAATGCTGCAATCTTAAGCAGCAATTCATTTTATCACCCTCTTCTCTATTCAGTCATGTTTCGCCTATTTCGTGTAAAGTTCATTGTTGAGAGAACTGAATCAATGTTTCATAATCAAAAGACACATGGAATATATAAAGTCAGAAAATGGATATTTGAGAGAACTGCATACAAAAGGATTGACGCATTGTTTGCGATTTCATATTTTCTGCAGGAAAAGTATAAAACAGTTGTATCAAAAAAAGCTCAGGTATATTTGATCCCTGTTATAGTAGATGATAAAGAAATATATAAACCTGAAGTCAAAAGAACGAGAAATCTGGTTTATACAGGACCGCTTAATCAAAAAAAAGACGGAATACTGACGATAATAAAATCTTTTACTAAAATTGCGGATGAATATAAAGATATAAATCTTATTATGACAGGAAATCTTGAAAAATCATCAGACCGGGAGAAAATTTTAGAATTAGTTGAAAATAGTCCATTTAAAGAAAGAATGTGCTTCAAAGGCTTTGTTTCCAGGGAAGAATTGATTGTATTATTAAATTCCGCATTAGCTTTGGTATTAGCAAAACCGATCAGTGAACAATCTGACAGCTGTTTTCCAACAAAATTAGGAGAATATTTAGCAANNCAAGCTCAAATCCGATAGTAATTACTAGTACTGGAGAAATTCCTCTGTATTTGAAAGACGGGATTAATGCTTATATAGCTGAACCCAGCTCTGGAGAATCTTTTACTGAAAAATTGAGGGAATTACTAAATAATCCTGATAAATCAAAAAAAATTGGAGAAGCAGGACGGAAAATAGCCATTGAGAACTTCAATTATTTAAAAATTTCCAAGAAAATAATTGATATAATTCATAACATAAAAATATAAATTATGCAGAATAAAAAAAAAGAATATAGAAATGATAATTAATTTTTTGGGAGATATATATCTTACAAGTTGTGTAACAATTGATCCAAAATTACATTTAGATAATTTGGTTTTATCAGTTGAAGCCCCATTTACTAATAACGGTAATCCGGCATTGAATAAAGTTAATTTATTTATGAATAGCGAATTTTTATTCAAAACTTTTTCAGAAAAGAAAATTATTGCTGTCAATCTTTCTAATAACCATATTATGGATTATGGCAAAGAAGGTTTTGATTATACAATTAACATATTAGAAAAAAATAAAATCCCATTCTTTGGTGCGGGTAAAATTGAGGATAATTTTCATAATCCTGTTATAATCGAAAATAAAATAGCTTTATTCGGTTATACGTGCAAATCAACTAACGGGGTATTCGGGGATAACGAGAATACGGGTGCTGCTCCTTTTGAACTTGAAAAAGTCGAAAAGGACATCAAGCCTTATCTTAGAGATTATTTTGTTGTTATTAATATACATTGGGGTAAAGAGCATTACTCATTTCCAAAGCCTGATGATGTTATTAAGGCAAGAAGTTTAATCGATAAGGGTGTTGGACTTATTATCGGAAATCATCCTCATAAACTTCAAAGTATGGAAATTTATAAAGGAAGATATATATTTTATTCTCTAGGAAACAGTTTATTTCATAATGTAAACCAAGAATCATGTTTTAACGGTAAAGAATTTACAAAAAGTTTTATTTGGAATTTTCCCAAAAAAAGCCGTATATCTTCAAAAGTATGTCATGATACAGAGACATGCAATGTATCCTGCGAATTTCTTTACCACGATAAAGATAAAGTTTTTCCATACAGAAGCTCATTGCTAAAATTTAAAAATAATATAGTTCTCGGATCAAGATGTTTTTCTTTATACAATTTCGTAAAACAAAACATAATACGCTTGGAATATTACTTGAAAGAACCTGAATTAATATTAAATAAAATCAAAAACATATTCAAAGGTAAAATATTGTGAAGATCGTAAATAAAATATTGTGAAGATCGTAAATAAAATATTCAGTAAAATTAAATTACTTTTCTATTTATACAAAATTAACAGAAGCAAAAATATTTATTTAAGGGGCAAAGTAATATTTAATAATATACCTTTGTTTGATATTCATCCTGAATCTAAACTAATAATTGGGAACAATGTCACTATTAATTCTGAGAATAAAGGCTATCATCT
Source organism: Candidatus Delongbacteria bacterium (assembly GCA_003477045.1). Lineage (GTDB taxonomy): Bacteria > UBA4055 > UBA4055 > UBA4055 > UBA4055 > UBA12480. Next base: position 7,378 of record DMTS01000131.1, on the reverse strand, counting down.
AAATATGTACGGCAAATGTAAAATTCTGATAGATAGACCCGGAGCAAAGGTCGAGATAGGTGACAACACAAGATTTCATGGAAGTTGCATTCATGCGTATAAAGAAATCATCATAGGTAAAAATTGTCTGATAGCTGCAAATTGTCAGATAATTGATGGTAACGGGCATGATCTTTCTTTTCCGGATGTAGAAAACAGTATAAATACTCAAGGGCCTGTAAATCCGGTTTATATAGAAGATGATGTCTGGTTGGGAACAAATGTCGTAGTTCTCCCCGGTGTAAGGATAGGGAAAGGCAGTATTATATCCGCCAACAGTGTTGTACATAAAGATATTCCTCCTATGGTGATAGCAGGCGGCAATCCTATAGTAATAATCAAAGATATGAAGGGAGTTTAATTGTGAAAGTAGGGATACAGAAAGATTATTATAACTTCGAATGTGATTTTATTTTAAAGTATTTCGAAATACTCAAGCTGAATAATATTGAATGCGTCTGGGTTGATATAAATGAACAGTCATTTTGGGACGAAATTAAAAAACTTGATCTTTTTATTTATAGGTTCCGGCATTTCGACAATGATAAAATGACAGCCCAGTCAATTCTTCCGATTATAGAGAAAGAACTTAAAATGAATGTGTTTCCAGATCAGAATACCTGTTGGCATTTCGATGACAAAATAAAACAATATTATCTGCTTTCAAGTTTTAGTTTTCCATTTACTAAATGCTGGATATTCTGGGATAGGAAAAAGGCTTTGGAATGGGTAAAAGCAGCCGCATACCCTATAATATTTAAATTAAAGGCAGGAGCAGGATCAACAAATATTGTAAAGGTAGAAAGCAGTATTTATGCAAAAAAAATGGTCAATATTATGTTCGGAAAAGGGATTGCGTCAGGCATTCTCCCAATTAAAAATTCGACTAGAGATAAAGATCTAACATTAAATAAATATTTTAGAAGCAAAGCAAGGGAGATCGTTAATTTTATTCAGGGGAAGGATTCGAGTCCTTTCTGGCAGAAGGATAAAAATTATGTTCTTTTCCAAAAATTTTTGCCTGATAATGAATTCGATACAAGGATCACTATTATAGGCAACCGAGCCTTCGGTTTTAGAAGAATGACAAGGAAAGATGATTTCAGAGCATCAGGAAGCGGAAATATAGATCATGACCCGAAAAAAGTCGATTTAAAATGTGTCGAAATCGCGTTTGATATTTCGAAAAAATTAAAATTTCAGTCAATGGCTTATGATTTTTTATACAACGAGAAAAAAGAGCCTGAAATTTGTGAGATATCCTATACTTTTCAGGACAAAGCCGTATATAATTGTCCGGGTTATTGGGATGATAAGCTAAACTGGAATGAAGGTCATTTTTGGCCTCAGTATTGTCAGCTTTCGGATTTGTTAAAAATTGAACATTTAAAACAGTCCTAATCAAATGAAAATTCTTTTTATCATAGATTCACTCTGCAAAGGCGGAAAGGAAAGAAGGCTTCTGGAACTTTTAAAAGGTTTGAAGAACAGAAATATAGTAACTGAACTAATACTTTTAACCGACCAGATCGAATTTGACGAGATTTATGATCTCAATTTAAAGATACATATACTTAAAAGAAAAATTAAAAAGGATCCTTCGATCTTTTTTAAGATCAATAATATATGCAAAGAATTTAAACCCGATATAATCAACAGCTGGGGTCTGATGCCCAGTGTTTATGGCGCTCCTGTAGCTAAATTCAGAAAAATCGTATTCGTGAATTCAATGATCGTCAATGCGCCTGCAAAACTTGATATGAAAACCAGATTCTATTCAGGCATTGTTTTTCCTCTTTCAGATATAATTGTCGGAAATTCAAATGCAGGATTAAAATCATACGGAGTACAAAATAGTAAGGGAAGAGTAATATATAACGGATATGATTTTTCAAGATCACTGAAGCTCGCAGATAAAGACACCGTGAAAAGCAGATGGGGAATTACAACCCGGTTTGTTTGCGGAATGGTGGCGGGATTCCGTTATCATAAGGATTACGGTTCGTTAATTCAGGCTGCAAAAATAATTATTTCCAAAAGAGATGATGTCAGTTTCATATTTGTGGGCGACGGACCAACACTTGAAGAATCAAAGAATTCATCTAAAGATTTTAATAAGATAATTTTTACAGGAAGGCAATCGGATGTAGAATCAATTATAAATATTTTTGATATAGGAATCTTATCAACTTATACCGAGGGAATTTCAAATTCTATTATGGAATATATGGCTTTAAACAAGCCTGTTATAGCTACGGATGGCGGCGGAACGAAAGAAATTGTTGAAGACGGAGTTACTGGACTTCTTGTTCCTCAAAGATCTCCACAGATTCTTGCGGTAAAAATAGATTACATGCTTAACGATACCGGATTTATGAAAGAAGCAGGTGAAAAAGGGAAACGAAAAGTAGTTGAAAAATTTTCAATAGACAGGATGGTTGTTGATTATATCAATCTCTATAAAGAAAAAATCAATAATTGATAAGGTTAAAATAATGGCCAATAAAACGATAATTATAAATACTCCCGACATTAACAGACCCGGCGGGGTTGCTAATTTTTATCTTGGACTTATAGGCAAATTTAAAAGTAATGTAAGATATAATTATATAGGCGGTAAGTCTAAAAAATCTTTTTTTGCTGTAAATATGGCAATGGATTATACGAAATTCATATTTTTGATCATCGGAAAAAGGCCAGGTTTAGTTCATTTAAATCCGTCTCTGGATAAGAAATCTCTTATCAGGGACGCTGTTTTTATTATGATATGCAGAGTTTTTTTCAGAAAGTATATGTTATCATGGCACGGCTGGCAGAAAAAGACAGAGAATAATATAACACAAAAACATATAAAACTATTCAGATTATTCTTTGGTAAAGCTGAATTGATGACCGTATTGTCTTCTGATTTCAAAAACGCACTTATTTCCTGGGGTATCAAGTGTCCGATAAAGATTGAAACAACTCTTTACGACGATAATTTAATTGCTGATTTTGTATTAAATAAAAAGGAATTGAATAATAATATTCTGTTCCTTTCAAGAGTGGAGGAAGCAAAAGGAATTTATGTTGTCCTTAAAGCTTTTAACGAACTTTTGAAACGAACCGACGCGCGTCTTACGATAGCAGGAAGCGGGAGCGAGACTGATAAAGTTAAAGATTATGTTTTAAAAAACAATATACGGGGTGTAGCATTTGCAGGATATGTAAAAGGCGATGATAAAAAAGAACTTCTGAAAAACAGTTCAATATTTATCCTTCCAAGCCACAGCGAAGGCATGCCCATTTCAATGCTTGAGGCAATGGCATTCGGGCTTGCGGTAATCAGCAGGCCGGTCGGAGGGATCAAAGATTTTTTTCAGGACGGGAAAATGGGTTATATAACTGAAAGCCTGGAACCGAAAGAATACGCAGACCTGCTTTTTAAATTATTAAGCGACAAAGATAAAATGGGCATGATTTCAAAATATAACTACAATTATGCTAAGGAAAGATTTTCAGCTTCTAAAGTCGCTTGTCGGCTTGATCTAATCTATAAAGAAATATTAATGTGTAAATAATTCTCAAAAATTATTTTTGCCTTTATAAAGATATTGTTGAAAAACAATTTGGATTTGTATATATTTGTAAGTTCGAATTGAATTTTGGGGAGATTTGATGAGCAGTGAAATTAAAAAAGTACAAACCGATATTGAAAGTCTTATTGATTATCTTCACAAAGAAGATTACAAAGGTTATGATCCCTATGATACGCTCAATTCGTGGTTCCCGTTCAACATTTTCGGAGGAAGATGGGGACAGGTAGCCGCAGTTCAGTTTCAGCTTAGAAATCCTGTTAATATAAGACCGCTTCTGGGCATCAAAAAGGAAAGAGGAGTTAAATCTATCGCTCTCATTCTTCAGGCAATGTCTGTTTATTATAGAGTTAACCCTTCGGAAGAACTCAAAAAGAAGATGGATTTTCTCTTTGAATGGATCTTAAGCATGAGACTCAAGGGAGACTGGAAAGGTTCATGCTGGGCCGTTCATTTTCCTCTTGCAATGAAAGATAAGAGCAGAGTGAGATTCGATCCGTCAGCGGTCCTTGCATCTTTTGTCGCAGAGAGCCTGTACGAGTATTATTTGAGTACAAAAAATGAAAAAGTTACTGAAGTCATGAAAGGTATATGCGATTTTATATTCACTCATGTTCCGGTAACCGAGCGACCCGAAGGTAGCTGTTACAGCTATACAACTAAAGTTAAAGATATTGTTTTCAACGCAAACAGTTTTGTAGCTGAAACATTTGCAAAGACTTATGCGCTGACAAAAAATGAAACTTTAAAAGAAGAAGCAATCAAATGTCTTGATTTTAATATCTTCCACCAGAAAGACGACGGAAGATGGACATACAGCATGAATTCCAAAACCGGAGGTGAGCGCGAACTAATTGATTTTCATCAGGGTTTTATACTGAATTCGATTTATGATATTATAAAAATATTAAGCTTGAAAGATGAAAAGTACGAAAAAGCCATAATAAAAGGATTAAGCTATTACCGGAAGCACCAGTTCTACGATGACGGCTCGTCGGTATGGAGAGTTCCAAAAAAACATCCTGTAGATATACATAATCAGGGTGTGGGTATAATGACTTTTTCAAAACTCTCGGAGTATTCTGAAGAGTATCTGAATTTTGCAGGAGTTATAGCTGAATGGACAGATAAAAATATGAGAAACGAAAAGGAAGGATATTATTATTATCTAAAGCACCCCCTTCACACGAATAAGATCTCATTTATCAGATGGAATCAGGCATGGATGCTGTTAGGTATGGCTAATCTATACGCAAAATTAAAGGGAAAAGAAAATGAATAGAAGCTTTCATTTTCTGCCCGGTGATAAACCGCACTATTTTGAGAAGATAAGTTCGCTCGGAGCTGACTGGTACATATTCGATCTTGAAGATGCGGTTGCGGAAGACAAAAAAGATTACTCAAGAGATACTGTGAATTCGTTTCTAAAAAACAGCGGATTAGTAAATTATTTTGTAAGGATAAATTCACAGGATACATCTCATTATATAAAAGACGCTGAAATGTTAAAAAGTCTGAAGATAAGAAATATTGTTATCCCCAAAGCGGATTCGATTTATACGATATCCGAGATTCAAAAATTGACAGAAGCACACAAAACGATCGTTCTGATCGAATCGTTTGAGAGTTTCAAACTGATCAATGATCTTAAAGGACTGGATATTTTCTGCGCAGGTCTGGGTCTTGAGGACATGCTTGCCGATATGCCGTTCGATAATGATGATCTGCCGGTGCTGATCGACTCGATCAAAGCCGAATTCGCTCTGAAATGCCGCATGAACGGAATTTTGCCGATAGACGGTATCGCAAGAGATATCTTCGATATAGATGAGCTGAAAAAAGAATGCGTTTTCGCAAAAGCATCAGGATATGCGGGTAAATTCTCAGTTCATCCGTCACATATCCAAGTTATAAATGATAATTTCTACCCTTCAAAAGAATCTGTTTCATGGGCGGAATTTATAAAAGCCGAAACGGGTTTTATAAATAGTGGATATGTCAGAGCCGCTTCCGGAGAGGTTATTACTCCGCCAAAAATAATCAAAGCAAAAAAAATACTGAATTACATAAAAGGAGAGCATGAATGAACCCCGAAAACAAAAGCCTGAGAACTATGACATTCGTTCCCGGATACATGAAAAAATTCCTTGATAAAGCTGTTGATTTTGCTTCTGATGCTCTGATACTTGACCTTGAGGATTCAGTTCCTGAGGCCTACAAGCAAGACTCGAGAGTAAATATTAGAGAATATCTGGAAAAAGGTATATTTAAACAACAGATCTATATAAGAACAAACGCAATCGATACTGGAATGCTGATGGAAGACCTGAAATTCACTCTCCATGAAAACACTACCGGATTTATGTTTTCAAAATCAGTCGATGAAAAAGACATAGATTACTATGATAAGCTTCTGACACAGCTGGAGATAGATGGAGGTTTCCCGGTAGGAAAGTTTAAAATCTGCCCTCTGATAGAGACTGGATCGGCAGTTTTAAGAGCATATCAGATAGCCAAAGCATCAAAAAGAGTAGTCGCACTCGCTTTCGGCGGAGAAGATTATCTTACAGACCTTGACGGACTTCACAAAGAGCATGGTACAAGTCTGCTTGTACCCAGATCCTTAATTGTGATCGCCGCCAGATCAGCTAAGATCGAAGCGATAGATACACCCTATCTCGATATCAGGGACGAAGCAGGATTCACAAAAGAAGTCACTCTTGCGAGAGAATTGGGATTTTCCGGAACTCTTGTTATTCATCCCACTCAGATAGAAATTGCCAACAGGGCTTTCACCCCTTCCGATGAAGAGATCGAAGAAGCGAACAGGATCATTGAAGCTGTGAATGAAAGCAAGAAAAAAGGGCTTGCCGTTACGCTTCTTGACGGTAAACTGATCGGACCGCCGATGAGGACGAGAGCGTTTAATGTTATAGAGAAACTTGAAAGGATTAAAAGGACAATATCTGATGGAAAGTAATTCCGTTATTACCAGAACCCGACTCGCTGAAGATCTTAGAAAACTCGGGATTCAAAAAGGCGATATTCTAAATTTGAAAATATCTTTAAAGTCTATAGGCAACGTTGAAGGCGGGGCTGAAACAGTTATCGATGCGCTTCTGGATGTTGTAGGCGACGAAGGAACATTAGTGACCGATTCTTTTGTAGAGCCGTTCCCGGTGTTTTTAAGCTTCCTGAATAAAAATAAAATATCTTCAGATGATTCATTATCTTATGCCGGCGCTATAACAAACGCCATTATGAAAAAACCCGGAGTATGCAGAGCATCGCATCCCATTCAGAGATTTGCCGCGATCGGAAAACAGGCAAAACATCTTACAGAAAGTTTCACAGTTGAGAGCGAACCGTACGGATTTCTGAAAGAAATGGCTTTGATGGGAGCAAAAAACATCAGGATCGGAGGGAAAGATAAAGTAGTAGGCGTTGGAACTACACATATTGCGATCTGTGAACTCAAGCTCAAACAGAGAAGGATCGGTAAGGGCATTTATTATATAGACAGGGAAGGGAATAAAAAGCTTTATAAGGCTGACTGGGCTAACGGCTGTCCGGTCGGATTTAACAACCTGATAGACAGGTTCAGGGCTGACGGAAAGATATTTGCCGAAGGTAAGGCAGGAGCTGCGGAGTGTATCATTACTTCAATGAAAGATACTCTTGAATACGAAATGGAGCTTCTGAAAAAAGAACCTTCAGCGTTTTTGTGCGACGATCCCACCTGTCATTTCTGCAGTTTTACATGG
>DMTS01000164.1 GCA_003477045.1 Candidatus Delongbacteria bacterium | reverse complement strand
TGGTATTGGGGGGAGATGCATTGGATTCTTCTGAAATGATTTTCCGTGGTTGTTTCCCGCTTACATGATATTTTACATTTTCGATATACAAAGGCAGAAACCGGGTAGTATCCTGCGATGACACCAACCCTTCGGAAAGTTGTTTAAACAGTTTCTTCGTCGAAGAACTTTTCCCGATTAAAACAAGGCTTTGTTCATCACACGAAATCGTCAGAGGCAAATTATAAACATCATTTTTTACTTTTTCCTCACGAACTTTACGCATGAGATCCAGTGCCGGATTGGCACCCGGCAGGACAAAAAGTTCCTGCAATATATTGATATCCTCACGCAAAGCAACTTCCACACCTGTAACTTCACCCGGTCGCACCGATATTTCCTGAGTTTTATAGCCGATGCAAGAAAACACAAGCTTCGACTCGGAACCTTTGTTCCTGATTACATAAAAACCTTCTTCATCGCTCTGTACACCTATGTTTGTCCCCTTAAAATAAACATTAACCGCTGAAACCGGAGATTTATCTGTTTTACTGCGAACATGGCCTACAACGAGTGTTTCCTGTGCATGCAGATGCTCAGAAAAAATAAAAAATAAAAATATACTTACTCCAGTTATTAATCTTCTCATTTTTTATTTAACATGGGGTGGCATTCCTGTATCGTTTTCTTCAGATAATGAATGTCAATATGGGTGTATAACTCCGTCGTCGTAATGGATTCATGCCCGAGTAACAGTTGGATGGCCCTCAGGTTGGCTCCGTTTTCCAACAGATGGGTGGCAAATGAATGACGAAAAGTATGGGGACTGACATTTTTCCTTATGCCTGCAAGCGTTGCCAATTCCTTAACAATAGTAAAGATCATAGCTCTTGTCAGCTTACTTCCTCTTCTGTTTAAAAACACATAGTCTTCATTCCCCTTTTTGATCACCAAAGCATTTCTATCAATCTTCCACAGCATAATCTGATTAATCGATGGCGGTGATAACGGCACTAAACGCTGTTTACTCCCTTTTCCTTCCACCAGCATGTATCCTTCCTCAATATATAAATTGGAAATACACAAATTAAGCAATTCAGAAACCCGGATGCCCGAACCATATAACACCTCAATAATGGCTTTATTGCGTTGTCCTTCCGGTTTTGATAGATCTATCGCAGCAATCATCTTATTTATTTCTGTCAATGAAAGCACTTCGGGTAGTCTAAGACCGATTTTAGGACTTTCGAGTAGGTCGGTAGGATCGCTATCACGTTTATTCTTATAGATCAGAAAATGATAATAGGATTTTATTCCAGATAATATTCTGGCTTGTGTTCTCGGATGAATCCCCAACGAACTTATTTCTATGATAAAATCGCTCAAATGTCTTGCTTCCGCTTTTTCAACATCAATATGAATCCCCGAAAGGAATTCCGTTAATTTATTCAAATCTCTTATGTATGCAGCGATTGAATTATCGGAAAGCCCTTTTTCAAATTTTAGATAATAGTAATATTCCTGAGAACCTGCGAACATTTTTGGTTTTATCACTGTTTGGTAATACAAATACAAAGATAGAAAAAGAAACAGACATATTTAAACTGTCTTTTTTTGTATCTTTGCGTGACAATATCATTTCAACTCATTATCAATGATTGAAATAAACTCTCCAAAAACTCAGGTTGTATGCAAAGAAAATTTTCACCTTCAAGCAAGATGAACGAACTCATCAAAGAAGATACCTCCTTGCTGCTTACCATAACCCGGTTCGGTTTTTCGTTGGGATTCGGAGATAAAACCGTCCAGGAAGTCTGCCAGTCGAACAATGTGGATGTTTATACTTTTCTGGCAGTAGTAAATTTTATTTCCGACGGCAACAACGAAGAAAATATCAATCATCACGATATTTCAATTGATTCGGTGGTCTTATATTTAAAAAACGCACACCATTTCTTTCTTGATTTCAAACTTCCTCTGATAAAAAAGAAATTGATTGAAGCCATTGACGACACCCTGCAGGAAGAACCGTACCGAAAAATGATCATGAAATTCTTCAATGATTATGTCGCCGAGGTACAAAAACATATGAACTATGAGAATGAGGTTGTGTTTCCTTATGTACTGAAGCTTGTAGAAGGGAAGAAGGATCCAAGATATAATATCGCTGTTTTCGAAAAAAATCACGAAAGTATCGACTCAAAACTTACCGATTTAAAAAACATCCTGATAAAATACTTTCCCGCACAGCATCCTAACTATCTACTCAACGAGGTGTTGTTTGATCTTTCTGATTGTGAAAAGGACTTAGAAAAACACAATCGTGTGGAAGATTATTTCTTCGTTCCCATCACCGAAACTCTCGAGAAAACTTTAGATGAGAAAAAGGATGAAATCTCGACGACAGAAAAAGTTGATAACCTGACCGATCGTGAAAAAGAAGTATTGGTTGAAGTTGTCAAAGGTATGACCAATAAAGAAATTGCTCAGCATTTGTTTTTATCTACCCATACAGTCATATCACATCGCCGCAACATCACCCGGAAACTGGAAATCCACAGTACGGCCGGTCTGACTATCTATGCCATTGTAAATAAATTAATAACGCTGGATGAAATTAAATCGGTTATTGAATAAATTTTCCGGCAAAAAAAATTAATTTTGCAAAAAATAACCCTTTAATCTCCAACCACCTACTATATGCAAAAAAAACACATCAGGACCTGGATGTTTTATATACTGATGGTGGCATCGTTCATCATCCTCACTTATGTCCTTTTTAAAGATGCAGTTAAGTTTGACGTTTATCAGCAGACATCTGAAAGTGTTGAGAAATTGCCCCTGAGCAATTTTGATTCCTTCAAGACCTCTATTTTTCACAATATCGCGGAACCTACCGCTATGTTACTCCTCCAGATCATCGCTATACTACTTGTATCAAGAGTACTTGGATTTGTCTTTGTTAAGATTGGTCAGCCGACGGTCATTGCGGAAATTCTTGCCGGTATATTACTCGGACCTTCTTTACTCGGTTATTTCTATCCTGAAACCTATAATTTTCTTTTTGCTGCCCAAACACTTGGAAATCTGAATATTCTTAGTCAGGTGGGTTTGGTGCTGTTCATGTTTGTTATAGGCATGGAACTCAACCTTGGCATGCTAAAGAATAAAATGGGTGTCACTTTTGTAATCAGCCACGCCAGCATTATTATTCCTTATTTTTTAGGGATGTTGTTTGCCTATTTTGTTTACGAAGAATTTGCAGCCGGTCAAACCGACTTTTTATCTTTTGCATTGTTTATAGGCATATCAATGAGTATAACTGCATTTCCTGTTTTAGCGCGCATTGTACAGGAAAAAGGTCTTTCAAAAACTCACCTGGGTAATATCTCCATTGTCAGCGCTGCCTTTAATGATGTTACTGCATGGTGCTTACTCGCGGCGGTAATTGCGATTGCTAAAACAGGTAGTATTGTAAGCTCTCTTTATACCATAGGATTCTCTATTCTTTTTATTCTTTTCATGATGTATGTAATCAAGCCTTTTATGAAAAGAATAGGTTCCATTTACAGTAACATCGAGGTAATGAATAAGAATGTGATCGCATTCATCTTTTTACTCCTTACATTATCAGCATTCACAACGCAACTCATTGGTATTCATGCTCTTTTTGGAGCTTTCCTAGCTGGAGTAATTATGCCTGAAATTCCACAGTTTAGAAAAATAGTTATTGAAAAAATTGAGGATGTTGCCCTCACCTTGCTTCTACCTCTTTTCTTTGTATACACAGGTCTAAGAACTGAAATTGGCTTATTGAACACTCCTCATCTTTGGACAATAACTGCTATCCTGATACTTTTTGCCGTTTCCGGAAAGTTTCTGGGAAGTGCAATTTTTGCAAAAATAGCAGGCGAAAACTGGCGGGACAGCTTATCGCTGGGTGCTTTGATGAATACACGGGGACTGATGGAGATTGTAGTACTTAATATCGGTTTTGAGATGGGGATCCTGCCAAAACCCATATTTGTTATGCTCGTGCTGATGGCTATTGTTACAACCTTCATGACCACACCATTACTAAGTCTGATTAATTTGCTATTCCCGGTTAAGAATCTGGAAAAAGAGTACAGGGAACAACAAGCAAAAGGCGTGTTTAAAGCTATGATTGCCATTGGAAATCCTGAGAACGGGAAAGTGTTGCTCAACATCGCCAAGAATGCCCTGAATGGTTATAAAAACACACTTGCAGTGACAGCCCTTCATATTACTCCCGGATCGGATATGAATCCTTTGTATGGAGAAGAATTTGCCCGCGAAAGCTTTAAGGGAATCAATGAAGAGGCAAAAAAGCTTAATATTCCAATCGAGAATGACTACAAGGTTACCGACAATATTGAGGCAGGAGTTGTGAAAACTGTCAATTATGAGAACTACGATTTTCTGCTTGTAGGAGCCGGGGTCTCTTTATCAGGTATCTCTTTCGTGAAAGATAAGTCTTTTTTCAGATCATCTGTATGGGTGAACAAATTAATAAAAAGGGTAAACAAATCGCAGGAAATATTTTACCCTGGAAGCCTGATTAAAGACAAAACTAAATACTTTGTAGAACAAAGCCATTGTAGTGTTGGAATATTTGTTAACCGTAATTTTACGGGAATTTCTACCGCATTGATCTTTTTACGTGAGAAAAAAGATGATTTTCTGGTCAGATATGCTCACCGCTTATTAAAAAATAACTCCAGCATACAAATAAGCTTTATTGATGACAACAGGTTATTGAACGAAGAGCAAAGTTTCATCGATTCCTACAAAGACCTGATAAACAGTCATCCCGACTCCGTTAAAGTCATCAAAAATACAAAAAACGGAAGTCCTAACTTATCAAAATACAGTCTCATGCTTATTAGCTACCAGTGTTGGAACGATTTGATAGAAAATGACAGTAGTAAATTAGAGAATATACCTTCAACGCTCATTATCAACAAGAAGGAGAGTAGATTCGGTTCCGGAAATAAATCAGTTCAGCAGGCTACCTGATTGATGAAGGTGATTTGAACTTCTTATCCCCGTTACCTGTATTGTCTTTCGATGCTGACTCCCCGGAAGAAGCCGCGTTTCCTGCAGAAAACTTAATTCTTTGTCCTTCCGGAAATTTGAGAAAAACATCCTCCTTGGAGAGAGGCCGTTGTGCTGACAACCAAAAGAAACCTGATAAAAATATTTTATCGTCGGAAACCTTTTCTATCGGATAGAAAATACCGCTTGATGAAGGTGTAAGGATGATTCTGTCAATTTTCTTATCGAGGAAATGCATCACCACGAAACTGCTTTCAGTTCTGTTAACTCCAATAAGTGTTGAATCAGCATCTTCGCGTACAAAATATATCGTTTCGGCATTTCCATTCACTTCCACCCGCCTGACCTGACCACTATCGACATGTGCAATAATGTCTTTTCCTGATAATTGATTATAATAGACAGAATCAATTTTTTCAGCGCTCATCGCTGCCTGCTGCATATGAACCCTTTCAACCTCTTTATTCCTTGTAAAGACCTGAATTTTATCACTCGAGAATTGTTGATTTTCCTGCCATAACACCGGTTGATTCAACAGGTTAATCACTGAATCTCTTGAGGAATACATAAGCGAATCAGAAATTCCCTGAATATCTTCTCTGTAAAGCCGGACATTACGCCATGCTTTGGCTTCGTTGAATATTGAATCTTTCAGCGTTTGAAGTGTATCTGCGTGAATAAACATGTGCTTTTTCGCATCCGACCAGTCGACCAGCAATGCTGAATCGGTTGCGATTCCCAGCTCTTTGTCCTCGTTGTAATAGACATAATTTCCGTATAGCGTCGACTTCTGAACCGTATCATTCAGGATGGCCTTTCCAAATATTTCACCGTATTTAGTGGCTTTATCATAAAAGATGGTATCACCGGTGATCGATCTTCCTTCTTTATTGATTAAGAAAGAACGATCCAGCAACATAGACCTTTCTGTTCTGGTATTATACCATCCTTTGTTGGTATAAATATCGGTTTCATCATGATAAACGATATGAGTTTTCCCCACCAGATTGGCAATATTTGTTTTTGTGTTATACTTAAGTGTATCGGCATCCATGGTAAAATTCTTATTTACCATCCTGACCTTATCTTTAAACAACGCATCCTCTGTAGCGGTCGAATACTGTCCCCACACAGAAGTCAGCGTATTCTCCGCATCAACGATTTTACCGCCTGTGAAATAATATGCAAGCTGTGTTGTGCGGTCATAATTTAAGCTATCGGTGGTCAGCGTGGTGGTGCTGTTTAAAAGGCGCACTTTACCTCTCAACCGGGCCAGTTTGGTATTTCCGTCGTAATATAGGCGATTTCCATACACAAAAAGCGTATCGCCCTGTACAATCTTTACATTACTGAAAGCATCGAGTGAGTTCGATTGTTGATTAAAATAGGCACTGTCGCAGGTAAGGGTGGCATCATCGTGTCTGAATCTTACTCTTCCCTTTAGTATCTGAACATCAGGCATCGCAAGCTGATCAAAGGAAATAAGATCAGCATTTTCCATATAGATTATCCTTGCATTCTTTTGGTCGAATGGAGTTCTGATAGGCGCCAGCGGTGGTGGAACAGCTAAGGGTTTGACCTTTTGAGTCTGACGCGATGATTTTTTCTTTTTATCGGGCGTTTTCTGCGGAGCTTTCTGGCTCTCGAGAATTTCCTGACGTAACTGTTTGTGTTGAATTTGTGCCTGAGAACCAACTATCATCAGGCACAATAAAGAGCAAATAATTATCCCTCTTGATCCGTGATATTTTTGTGTAAACACCATTATTCTTTAACCCAACCAGGATATTGAAATTTACAGTTTTGCCATGCAGGATCAATACTGATATAAGTTTCCTTCTGTTTCTTTGCTATCCATGATTTCAGAAAATTATTCTTTTCTGTTTCTTCATAGAAATTCTTCAGCAACTGATAATCGTCGATTAAGTTAGCCTGATGGTTTTCTACTTTAGACTTAACTTTCACAACTGCTACCACTTCCTTATTGGACGTTGGATCAATCATCGTGAACGGCTTGGAAATTTCTGAAACGTTCATTCCGTATACCACCTTAGCAACCTCCTGAGGTAGATCCTGATATTCAAACTTGGAAGTTCCGGAACGCTGATTCAGCATCAAACCGGCATTCATCGCAGTGTTTTTATCCTGAGAGAAATACATAACGCCTTGTTCAAAAGTCATTTTATCGCCACGAATCTGGTTTGTCACCGAATCGAGTGTATGAATAGCCTTTTGCTTATCAACAAGGGAAATTTTTGGTTTCATAAGGATATGCCGGCAATTGATTCGGTCTCCCCTTTTCTCAATCAACTGAATGATATGAAAACCGAATTCACTTTCAACAACGCGCGAAACTCTTTTTGGATCAGTCAGGTTGAATGCCACATTGGCAAATTCAGGAACCAGTTGTCCTTTGCCCATGAAACCCAGTTCCCCTCCACGTTTAGCACTTTCGGTATCTTCCGAATAAAGTCGCGC
>DMTS01000082.1:3048-11448 GCA_003477045.1 Candidatus Delongbacteria bacterium | reverse complement strand
AAAAAACAGGGAAATTACATTCATTCGACAGGGATGAGCGCATACGACCTTATCAGCCTTGCCGGAGGGTTCAAGAACGATGCCCTTACCGATTCAGTCGAGGTCGTTTCGGGAATAAATAAGAAAAATAAAATCCTTACAACTTCCTGGTACTCTTCTTACGAGCTGGATAATGTCATGCTTGAACCGAACGACATTGTATTCGTCAGAAGGATCAGGGATTATGCGAAAGTAAATTATGTTAAAATAATCGGTGAAATCCAGTTTCCCGGAATGTACGCATTACGCGAAAATGAAGAACTTGCAGATCTTCTTCTAAGGTGCGGCGGCTTTACCAAGAACGCACAGATAAAATCAACGCAGATATTCAGGGATGAGATCAAGAAAAAGCAGTCCAGCAAGATCAAAGAATTGAGAGACGAGCTGAATAACAAGCTTCAGGTTCAGATGATCCTGTCAGGGGATAAAGATCTTGCAGGGGCTTTAAATATTGCAAAATTCGATTCGATAGAAGCTTCCGGCAGGGTGATTTTGGATATCGACGACAAGGGAAACCATGAAGAATTTTTCTTTCAGGATAAAGATTCAATATATGTTCCCCCTGTTTCAAGAACGATACTTGTAATGGGTGAAGTCTATCAGCAGACCGCCATTACCTACAATTCAAAACACACTAAAGTTGAGTATTATCTGAATAAGGTCGGAGGCATCACAAGCGCAGCGGACGAGGACAATATTTATGTGATCAAATCAAACGGAGAGCTTGTTAAAGAAAAAGGATGGTTCGACGACATAATGTCTCATGATCTTGAGCCTGGAGACATGGTTTATGTTCCCTATAATTACGACAGAATAGATTTCCTTCAATTAACCAAGGATGTCACTACTATCTTATATCAGCTCAGCTTATCCGCAGCAACCGTTTATCAGTTGTCTAAATAGGGCGGTCTGATGAGATCGTTGAACGAGATACTTGAACTTTATTATGATAGCCTGCTTTTCGATAAAGGCCTGAGCAAACTGACACTTGAATCCTACGGCAATGATCTGAGAAGATATTTTGATTTTCTTGAACAGAAAGGAATAAATTCGCCTGACGATATAAAACCGGAACACCTAAGAGAGTTTATAACTGTCCTGAGAGACACCGGCCTGATGATATCGTCCGTTATAAGAAATCTTTCTTCAATAAAGAATTTCCATAAATTCGTAGTAAATGAAGACATCAGCTCCAATAATCCTTCTCTGCACATCGATACTCCGAAGGAACCTCATACCTATCCGGCTGTAATGACCGTTGACGAGATCGAGAGATTATTTTCTATTCCCGATCCTGATACTGATCTTGGCAAACGGGACAGGGCAATGCTTGAAATAATGTACGCCTGCGGACTTAGAATTTCAGAACTTCTGACGCTTGAATACAATTCCGTTATCTTCCCCGAAGGAATAGTCCGGGTTATAGGCAAAAGGGATAAGGAAAGGGTCGTTCCGATCGGCACCAGCGCATTGAACAGCCTGAAAAAATATCTTGCTGAAGTCAGGCCCGGTCTCGCTTCAAAAGGTAAAACGAAATCCGTTCTTTTTCTTAATTCCAGAGGAAATAAAATGTCAAGAATGGGATTCTGGAAGATAGTCAGAAAATATGTACAGTTGGCAAACTTGTCTATAGATATTCACCCTCATACCTTTAGACACTCTTTCGCCACACATCTTCTTGAAGGAGGAGCTGACCTCAGATCTGTTCAGGAGATGCTCGGGCATGCTGACATTACTACTACTCAGATCTATACACACATAGACAGGGAGCATTTAAAGCAGGTTTACAGGCAATACCACCCCAGAGGATGATATTTCATTTTTTATGCTCTTGTGATTTACATTCATAAATATTATATTTGATAGTCTATAGGATAAGGTGCAAAAAATGCCGAAACTCGAATTGTTCATAGCGCTTAGATATCTTCAGAGCAAGAGAAAAACAGCTTTTATTTCGACTATCACCTACATTTCATTCCTCGGAATAACGCTCGGAGTTGCGGTACTGGTTATCGTGATGTCAGTTATGAACGGGTTTGAATCAGAAGTCAGAACCAGGTTCATCTCGAACGATTCACACATCCGGATCAGGTCTTTTAATGACCGTCCTTTCACCTATGACGACGACCTGAAAAATATGCTGCTCTCTGATTCCCTTATAATCGGGCATTCGCCTTTCATCGAATCATACGGCATGATAAAAGGTGATTATACCGAAGGATCGCTGGTCAGAGGTATAGACGAAAGCACAATAACATCGATATCGCTGCTGAAAGGCCAGATAGTGTCGGGAAAGCTCGATTTCATCAATACCGAATCAGGATTACCCGGAATAATTCTTGGTAAAGGAATGGCAGATAAGACAGCCTCTATAATCGGAAGCGAACTGTTCATTATTTCGCCTGCCATAAGCAGCACGCTGTCACAGCCGCCTGTCATGAGATTTGAAGTAACAGGCATATTTGAAACCGGGCTTGCAGAGATTGACGGAAGCCTGTCTTATGTCTCATTAGACGCTGCACAGAAATTGTTTAAAATGCCCGGCAGGATCAACGGGGTCTATGTTAATCTTTCTTCCATCAGTCATACCGACAGAGTAAAAGAAGTGCTGAATTCCGAGCTTGAATATCCAAAAAATGCAATTTCATGGAAAGACATGCATAAAAACCTTTACGCATGGATGGAGATAGAAAAAATGATGATGGGAACCATTTTGAGCCTGATAATTATTATTGCAGCATTCAATATACTCTCAAGCCTGATAATGATCGTCATGGAAAAAAAGCAGGAAGTAGGAATACTTATGGCGATGGGATGTTCTAGATCTGTTGTCATGCGTATTTTTATGATACAGGGCATGATAATCGGTGTAATAGGCACCGTTCTGGGACTGATAATCGGAACGGCCGTTTGTTTTATACAGCTTGAATATCAGCTCGTTTCACTTCCCGGTGAAATATATTTTATAAACGCTATGCCTATAAGAATGGATCATAATGACTTTCTTATTATAGGAGCAGTTTCATTAATTCTTACATTCCTTTCAACAATATATCCATCAATGCAGGCAAGCAGAATGCTCCCTGCCCAGATAATAAGAGACGAATAAATTTAAAGAGAGAAAAATGCTGGTAAATGTAATACAATTATATAAGCAGTACAGGATCGGGAAAAAGGATATCCCTGTTCTTAAAGGCATCGATTTTTCTGTTGAAGAGGGCGAGATCGTCGCAGTTATGGGTAAGAGCGGGGCAGGTAAATCCACGCTGCTGAACCTTATCGGAACATTGGATAAACCTGACAGCGGAATAATTAAATTCAATGGCGAGAACATCCTTGATTTCGACGATAAAAAGCTGGCTGATTTCCGGAACAAATACCTCGGGTTCGTATTTCAGTTCCACTATCTTCTTCCGGAATTTACCGCGATCGAAAATATAATGCTGCCGGGACTTATTAAAGGCGATGAAAAAAAGGACCTTATAAAAAGAGCCGATGAACTGCTTGAGATAATCGGACTTTCCGACAGAAGAACGCATAAAAGCGCAGAGCTGTCCGGGGGCGAACAGCAGAGAATAGCCTTCGCGAGGTCGCTTATCAACAAACCTTCACTGATACTGGCTGATGAACCCTCAGGGAACCTTGATAATGTTTCATCCGAAAAGCTTCATGATATAATGTGGAGTCTTGCGAGGGAAAACAGAACTGCTTTTATTGTTGTGACCCATGATAAAAACCTTGCCGATAAAGCAGACAGAACCGTGAACATTATCGACGGAGTAATCTGAAATGAAATGCGATAAATGCGGATCGCCGAATGTTGTAACGAAAATCGTTATTCAGGGTGCCAAAAACGCTGAGGAGCTTAACCTGTGCCCAAACTGCTTAAAGACATTCGTAAATGACCATCCGGAGATAAAGCAGGGTCCGATGGGAAAATCTTTGAATGAATTTCTTCTGGGAACGCTGAACCTTTTAAACTCCGGTTTCAGTCTGAAGAACGAAAAAACATCTGAAGGCATCACATCTGTAAAACACTGCCCGGTCTGCTCTACAACATCGATTAAAGTTCAAAAAGAAGGTCTGGCAGGCTGTCCCAACTGTTACTCTTTCTTTAAAAATGAGATAAATGAATTCATTTATAAAAACATCGGAATAGCTCAGGCAGTAACTGTACCCGAAATCAGAACAGATGAACAGATCGTATCCGATCTGAATAAAAAACTTGCCGATGCGGTAAAAACTGAAAACTACGAGATGGCCGCAGCGATCAGGGATAAAATTAAAGCTGTAAGAAAAATTAAACAGGAGGAAAAGAAATGAGAATTTATATAATATTAACGATCGCTTTCTCGCTGTTCGCTTTCGGAGGTACAAAAGCTCCTGAAAATGACCCTTCAGCATTATGGCAGCAGTCCGAAACTCTGAGCATTCAGCTCGGCGTCAGGGATAAGAACGCTTTATCGGAAAGCTATACAGCTGTATTTTCTGCGGAAAATAAAGAATTCGGAATAGTCTATGAGGCAAAAATTAAAGTCGCTAAAGATGACTGGGGATTCGTGCTGTTTCCGCAGGATTTTCCGCCGGGCGTAAAAGACGGCAATTATATATGGAAATGTACAGTAAACGGCAAAAAAATCTCATCAGGTACATTTAAGTTTGCTGATTCCCAGAGAACTTTGACGATGCCGAAGAAATAAACCATGAGACTTGGAATTCTTACAGCCACTATTTCTGAATGCGATTTCTTTCCGAATATAATCGAGCTGAAGATCATTGGCGAAAGAAAAGGGCATAAAGTTGACTTATTCAAGAATGGAGAATTCAATCTTTTTATTGATAGCGGCGGGACAGAGCTCAGATACAATGGTAAACCGTTCGATCCGGATGATTACGATATAATTCTAAACCGGCTGTCGGTCAGGGAAAAGAGCAATGCGGAATATTATGCTATTGAAGAATTTTTGAAAAAGGGAGTGCCTGTTGTAAATTCGCCTGACGCGATCATGAAGGCAAGAAACAAGCTGCTATCGCTTCAGATAATGTCGGGACTCGGCATAAAAATAACACGGTCTGCTGTTATAAGGCGACCAGAAGATATCGATAATGTTTTAAAAGAATTTTCATTCCCCCTGATAATCAAGAACATATTCGGATCTCTCGGCAGTTCTACGCTGCTTGCTTATGATGTCAAGCAGCTTGTCTCCATGACAGATTACATCTGGAATGTTAACAGAAATGAGATATTTCTTATACAGGATTTCATCGGGTCTGATGACGGAACCGTATCCGATTTCAGAGTATTCATACTCGGAAACGAGATCATCGCGTCGATGAAAAGAACTAATTCCGACAGAGATTTCAGAGCCAACTATAAAAGAGGCGCGTCAGTGAAAAAAGCAGAGCTGACAGATACCGAAAAAGAACAGTGTCTTTTAATTACAAAATCATTCGGACTTGAAATTGCCGGAGTTGATTTTATCAGGACGAAAGAAGGTCCTGTATTTTTGGAAGTGAATTCAAACCCCGGTCTTGACGGTATCAGACTGGCTACAAAAATGAATGATTTTGATATTCTCGAGAAGATAATTGATAGGCTTAATGAACTCCGAAGGATAAAATGAGATCATTATATTTAATTTTATTTTACCTGATCCTGATCTCAGGATGCAGCAAGGACAAACCTTCGGCAGATGTTCCTTCCGAACCAGATTATGAAATAATCAATATTTTCCCGCACGACACATCATATTTTACTCAGGGATTCGAGTTTGTCGGCGATACTCTTGTTGAAGGCACGGGCAGCTACGGGAATTCAAAACTGATAAAGTATAAAATTTCAGATTCTCAAAATTATGGAGAAGTCTCTCTTTCTTCCGACTATTTTGGAGAAGGGATCACTGTTTTAAACGGAAAGATATATCAGCTTACATGGCAGGAACAGATCTGCTTCGTTTACAATTTTTCCGATCTTGAAAAGATCAACGAATTAAGTTATGCGGGAGACGGATGGGGGCTCTGTAATGACGGTACAAATCTGATAATGAGTAACGGATCAAGTACACTTTACTATAGAGATCCTGCTGATTTCAGCATACTCAAAACGATCGCAGTAAAAGATTCGAATAATATATCTGTTTCTCAGCTGAATGAACTTGAATTTGCTGAAGGTAAGATCTATGCCAACATCTGGCAGACAGATTATATAATTGCCATTGACCCTGTTACAGGATTGGTCTCTAATAAGTTCAATCTTGCTGATCTTCTTACTGCCGAGGAATATTACGAATCTAATGTCCTTAACGGAATCGCATATAAGAACGGGAGCTTCTATGTGACCGGTAAAAACTGGCCGAAGGTATTCGAGATCAAATTTAGTGATCGTTGATTTTTATTACTCAATATGGATTACATTTCTTCATATGAATATAAGAACGGTAAATCTTTTTGTTCAGTAGTATAAGGAAATTCAAAAGGTTCTGGTGGTAAATGATAAATAATATAAAATCCGTCGTCAGGATAAATTATTATATTTTTGCAGGGATATTTCGCAGAGCTTTCAGATGCTTCTTCGGGATAGCTGTTTACATAATAATAAATATCGTAAGCACCCGAACTATCCAAAAACCAATTACATTTAATAGTATTTGATTCAGTCGGTCCTGACTCTTCACAACTGATAAACACCAGGCAAGTCAAGAATATTAAAGTTAACATTTTTGCCATATAAACTCCTTTATTATCCTAACTATAGAATAATCTAATATTAGAATAAGTAAAATACAAGTCTTTTATTACTCATTACCCGTTTACAGCCGACTTGTTCAATATAAAATCTGAAAAATCACTTGACATAGAAACTATAAATTTTTATATTTGGCACTGCTTTTAGATAAGGATGGGAAAGTAGCTCAGTAGGTAGAGCACCGCCCTTTTAAGGCGATGGTCGCCGGTTCGAATCCGGCCTCTCTCACATAAAAACCCCGGTTAATACGGGGTTTTTTAATTTGTGTCGGGATAATTCGCACCAATAGCTTTTATTACCTTAAGCGATTTAAAAAAGGCATCCACTACCTCTGGATCGAATTTAGTTCCAGACAATTTCCTTATTTCTTCAAGAACCGCATCTTCCTCCCAGGCTTCCTTATAAACTCTTTTGCACGATAGTGCGTCGTAAACGTCCGCCAGTGCTACGATCCTGCTGAATATAGATATTGCTTTACCGTCAGGTCTTAAAGGATAGCCTGAACCGTCCCAGTTCTCGTGATGGGAAAGCGCTATATCTGAAGCTGCACTGTCAAATCGGGATTCTATGTCAGAGAATAATTTTGCGCCTAAAGTCGTATGGGTCTTCATCACATCGAATTCCTCAGGAGTGAATCTCGCAGGTTTCTTGAGTATAGTATCTGAAATTCCCACTTTACCCACGTCGTGAAGCATGGCCGTCATTCTTAAGATGTCTCTGTTCCTGTCAATTTCAGCTTTATCTATCCCTCTTTCGGTCGCCCACCTCTCATATATCTCCACCGAGTAAGCGCCTACCCTGTTAACATGAGCTCCCGTCTCCTTAGGGTCACGTAGCTCAGCCATCTGTATCATACGCATAATAAGAGTTCTGGTCATTCTTGCTTTCTGCAGTGCCGAGCTTGCTGTATGAGCGAAATGCTTAACGAAAAGCTCATCGTTATCTGAAAAACTTATCACATCTCCGGCTTCATCTTTTTTATTGATTATCTGAATTACGCCGAGGACCTCTCCGGTATCGCTCTTTATAGGTACAGTCAGCATCGAATTAGTAAAATATCCTGACATGTCATCATATTTCCCGTCAAACCTGTAATCTTTTAATGACGATATTTCGTGAACATTTTCTATGTTTAAAACATCTCCTGTCGAGGCCACATAACCAGCTATCGAGCTTTTACTTATCGGAACGGAGTAGGTAGTATAAATGAGCTTATCGCCTTTGTTCAGTTTTTTCTGAAGCGAGTCATTCTGAGCCTGGCGGAATAAAAGAGCATCGCCTTCTCTGGTATAGATAGTTCCCGCATCCGCGCATGAAGTTCTTCGGGACTCAAGCAAAATCCGTTCAAGAAGAATGTCAATATCGTTTATGTTGTTCAGTTCAATTCCAAGTCTGATCATTTCTTTCAGTTTTTCGCTTTCGCTCATAACGAGTCTCAAGTTTTAATTATTTGTCAGACAGTAATATAACATGAATATCGGTTAAAAAAAGTAAAAATATATTTTTATTCCCGGAGTAAATATTTATATTATGCGTATGAATGAATCCAATTTATTATTCGCATTCGCACTAACGCTTTTTGCCGGACTTTCAACCGGGATCGGAAGTGTAATGGC
>DMTS01000082.1:0-2999 GCA_003477045.1 Candidatus Delongbacteria bacterium | reverse complement strand
CATGAACCGCGTTGCGTAGAGGATTGCGAGAATGAGATGAAGAATAAAAAGCTGATGCGCATGGGTGTCTTATCCGCACTGGCTATCGGGATCCATAATTTCCCTGAAGGGCTAGCAACTTTCATCAGCGCAATTGATAATCCTCATCTTGGTATAAGCATCGCTTTTGCTATAGCTGTCCATAACATCCCTGAAGGCATCGCGGTATCCGTGCCTATTTACTACGCCACAAAGAACAGAAAAAAAGCTTTCTGGTACTCTTTCAGTTCGGGATTATCCGAACCTGTTGGTGCATTACTGGGGTATTTCCTGCTTAAACAGTTTTTCGGACCTGCGCTTTTCGGTATTATTTTCGCTTCAGTTGCAGGCATAATGGTTTTTATATCTCTTGATGAACTTCTGCCTACTGCCGAAAAATACGGCGAGCATCATGTAGCTATATACGGTCTTGTGGGCGGAATGGTCGTAATGGCAGCCAGTCTGATGCTGTTTATGTAAAATTCTTTAAAACTCGATCCCCTTCTTAGCCTTGATACCGTCATCGAAACAGTGTTTTATTTTTTTCATTTCCGTGACTGTATCTGCTATCTCGATTAGCTTCGGGTCGGCATTTCTGCCGGTTAAAATAATACTGAGTCTTTCAGGCTTATTTTTTAAAACTTCAATTAGTTCATTTATCTCAATAAAATTATAGTTCGTCAGGTATGTTACTTCGTCAAGCACTATCAGATCATATTTATCTGAATTGATCTTTTCTTTAGCCAGCTCAAAACCCTTCTGCGCCACAGCTTTATCCTTTTCGAGATCGTCGGAGCTCCATGTAAAACCTCTGCCCTCCGTGTACCATTCGAGGTTCTGGAATTTTTCGGCAGATATTACTTCGCCGTATTCCGAAGGCGACTTTATGAACTGGATCACGCACACTTTGTGCCCGTGTCCGAGGGCTCTGAAAGCTGTTCCGAATGCGGCTGTGCTTTTACCTTTACCGTCACCGGTATTTATGAGTATTAGTCCTTTTTCCATTTTGCGCTCCTGTTCTTGTATGAAATCTATGAATTATTAAGCGCAATATCAATAAAATTAACAAAATCCTTGTTTTGAAAGGATATGAAGTCTATATTTATTTGAGTAGAACTAAAATTTAAGGAGATTGTCATGAAAACTCTTGGAATTATCGGCGGAATGAGCTACGAATCTTCAAAACTTTTCTACGAGTTGATCAACAACAGAGTGAACGACATCCTGGGCGGATATCACTGCTGTAAAAGCATTATGTACACGGTTGATTTCGATGAGATCGTAAAGCTTCAGAATGAAGAGAAATGGGATGATCTTGATTTAATTGTAGCTGATATTTCCAGAAAGCTTGAGCTTGCGGGAGCCGATATGATAGTTCTCTGCACCAACACGCTTCACATCTGCTCAGATGCGATAAAAAACAGCGTTTCGATACCTTATCTTCACATTGGTGAGGCCGTAGGAGAGGAGGCTAAAAAGAAATTCATAAAAAAAGCAGGCCTGCTCGGCACTAAATTCACAATGGAGAAAGATTTTTACAAGGATGTTCTAAAAGAAAAGTACGGAATAGATGTTGTCATACCCGGCGAAAAAGACAGGGATACGATCCATAATATTATCTTCAATGAACTTGTGCGGGGTCAGATAAAGGAATCGTCAAGAAATAAATTTATTGATATCATTAAAAGGCTTGAAAGAAACGGCGCTGAAGGGATTATACTGGGCTGTACCGAGATTCCGATGCTGATATCTGAAGAATATGTTGATATCCCCGTTTTTGATTCTATCAGGATCCACGCTGAAAAAGCTGTAGAATGGATACTTAAAGACGAGTAGGATTTAACTTTTCTCAGTTGTTTATGAGTTTTTCCAGGTTTGAGATATATTTTTCGAAAGCTGACCTGCCTTTATCGGTGATCGAATACCTGCTTTGAGGTTTCCTTCCGACGAAGATCTTTTCGACCCCGATATACCCTGCCTCTTCAAGTTTCCGTAAATTCGCGCTCAGATTGCCGTCCGTTGCCTGTAGTTTGTTCTTAATGACACTGAACTCGGCATATTCGACGCTGATAAGCATGCTCATAATCCCCAGTCTGAGCTTTGAATGAATTAATTCATCCAGAAGATTTGAGTCGAATTCAGTCATTATTTAGCCTCTTCTTTTTTATATTTAATGTACAGCATAATACCCGGAATCGTTTGGAATAAGAGCATCATAGCAGCGAAAACTATGAAAGTGTATTCATTCCTGATCCAGAATAGAATTGTTCCGCCTATCCACCATCCGAAGGCTGCGTTCCTGAATATCTTTGAGCTGTAAATCATTCCTGTGATAAAAAAAGCGTTGCCGAGAAACATAGCCATCAGACCGTTGATCGAATATCCGGATATCATTCCGCTGAAACTTCCGCCGAATCCTACGATCGTCATAGTTATACCTGTCGCTATCCAGGTTGCCGAATCTATCTTGAGCGCGTTTGTCCGCACTCCACGCTGATGTTTTTTCCTGGACATGATGATTGATAAAACCCAGCCTAGACCGATAAGAACGACCCACATCCAGCTGATGTACTGATATTCTTTTACTCTTATTAGAAAAAAACTAAGCAGCTGAGCGGTTATTATTACTACGCCCCAGAGTATAGCCACGTCGCCCCTGTCTTTAATTATATTCTTTGAATCGAGGATCACCTGTTTGATGTATTCAAGATTTTCCTGCGCCGCGTTTTTGTTTTCCATTTTTTCTCCCTTTTTTTAAGTTTTATCATTTGTTTTATTTTGCGTCACTTTAAAGAACTTTAAATTCTAAAGTAATTTACAGTAATTAAAATCTGATGTCAAGTGATATTTTTTTTTCTAACAATTTTAATTATTCTCGCAGATTGTGTAAGCTGACCATAAAGAGATTTGCGAATAAGGCGTAAGTGTTATTTGTCGTAAAGAAAATCAATTATTCTGCTTTAGCTGAATGTATGGATTTT
>DMTS01000217.1 GCA_003477045.1 Candidatus Delongbacteria bacterium | reverse complement strand
CTTTCATAATCACCCTCGCATTTTTAATTCACAAGATCAGATTCTTCAATATCTTAATTTAATTTCACAGGTTACTGAAGTCAACAAAATTTTGAAATAAATTTATTTAGAAATAATCGGAGATTTATGGAAGCTGTTAACAAAAAATTTCTTAAGCCTGTTCAAACTTTCTACCAGCGTGCTTTTCGGGCAGGCAAAATTCAGTCTCATAAATCCTCTGCCTTCTTCTCCGAACTGCTCTCCGTCGGTGAAAGTTATGTCCTGATGTATCTCGTCGCTAATGAACAGCACATTGTGTTTTATGCAAAGATCCCGATCGTTTCAAGCTCTTTTCGGCTGTAGCACCTGCCCATCGGATTGTGATGGCTCGAGATTATGAATATTTTTGCAACTTTCAGTTTCGAATCAAGAACTTCGAAATCTATGTCTTATTTATCTCCATTCCTGATGAAGGGGCAGGTCAAAAGCTCTCTTTTCTGATTTAATACGCTGTCGATGAAAGGGGGATAGACTGGTGTCTGAATAACGATCCCGTCGCCTTTCTCCGTAAAGCAGTCGATCATGTAATATATGCCCGGAACTATTCCTGAAACAAAACTTATCCATTCATTTCTATCTTCCATCCGTGCTGCTTTTCCTCCCATTTTACGCATGAACTTCCGCACCTGTCTATACATTATCGAAATTATATTTCACTTTAGCAGACCGTCGATTAGGCTGTCATCAGCAAAGTTGGGAACCGTAACTTCCAGGCCAGGATTGTTCTTCATGGCTCTTTTTATGGCAAAGATCGCGCCTTCATTTCGCGCCCAGCTTCTCCTTGAAATACCGTTGTTCACATCCCAGAAGAGCATGGATTTCAGCCTTCTTTCGGCATCTTTCGATCCGTCTAAGACCATTCCGAAACCGCCGTTGATAACTTCGCCCCAGCCGACTCCGCCTCCGTTGTGGATAGATACCCAGGTCGCTCCCCTGAATGAATCGCCGATAACATTCTGAATGGCCATATCGGCTGTGAACTGCGAACCATCGTAAATATTTGAGGTCTCTCTGTAAGGAGAATCAGTTCCAGAAACATCATGATGATCTCTTCCGAGCACTATCGGAGCTGATATTTCTCCCTTTCTGATAGCATTATTGAACGCTTCGGCGATCTTTGATCTGCCTTCCGCATCCGCGTAAAGGATCCTTGCCTGGGAACCAACTACAAGTTTGTTCTTTTTAGCCTCTTTGATCCATCTGATGTTGTCCTTCATCTGCTGCGTGATCTCAGTCGGTGCCGTCTTGGCTATTTTTTCAAGTACTTTCATAGCTATCATATCGGTTTTATCAAGATCTTTGGGATCGGATGATGTGCAGACCCATCTGAAAGGACCGAAACCGTAATCGAAGCACATCGGCCCCATTATGTCCTGAACGTACGAAGGATATTTAAAGCTGCCGTCCTTTTTAAGTATATCAGCTCCCGCTCTTGATGATTCGAGCAGGAACGCGTTGCCGTAATCAAAGAAATACATCCCGTTCGCGGAAAGCTTGTTTATGGCGGCGACCTGCCTTTTAAGGCTTTCCTGTACTTTCTTTTTAAATTTATCGGGGTCGGAAGCCATCAGCTTATTAGATTCTTCAAAAGTCAGCCCTGCAGGATAATATCCGCCGGACCACGGGTTATGCAGCGAAGTCTGATCCGAACCAAGCTCAACTTTAATCTTGTCTTTCGCGAATTTCTCCCACATGTCAACAATGTTGCCCTGATAAGCCAGCGAAACGGCCTCTTTATTTTTTCTTGCTTTGTTAATTCTTTTTATAAGTTCATTCAGGTCTGAATACACCTCATCGACCCAGCCTTGAGAATGCCTGGTTTTAACAGCTTTGGGATTTACTTCTCCGATCACTCCGATAGCACCTGCGATCACAGCAGCTTTTGCCTGCGCGCCGCTCATGCCGCCCAGTCCGGAAGTCACGAACAGCTTTCCGCCGAGACCGTCCTTCCCGATCTTTCTGCCTGCGTTGAGCACCGTGATGGTCGTGCCGTGGACGATACCCTGCGGCCCGATATACATGTATGAACCCGCGGTCATCTGGCCGTACTGCGAAACGCCGAGCGCATTAAATTTTTCCCAGTGATCCGGTTTTGAATAGTTGGGGATCACCATACCGTTGGTCACTACGACCCTCGGAGCTTCTTTATGTGAAGGGAACAAGCCCATTGGATGTCCGGAATACATGACAAGCGTCTGTTCATCGGTCATTTCGGCGAGATATTTCATTGTGAGCCTGTATTGCGCCCAGTTCTGAAATACTGCGCCGTTGCCGCCGTAAGTGATAAGTTCGTGGGGATGCTGGGCGACCGCATAATCAAGGTTGTTCGATACCATGAGCATAACAGCTGCGGCCTGAACCGATCTGTGCGGGAATTCATTTATAGAACGGGCGGTGATCTTATAGAAAGGTCTGAATCTGTACATATAGATCCTTCCGTACTTATTAAGTTCCTCAAGAAATTCGGGGGCAAGTGTTTTATGATGCTTTTTATCAAAATATCTGAGAGCGTTCTTCAGCGCGAGTTTTTTTTCGGTTTTAGTCAGAATGTCCTTTCTTTTAGGCGCATGATTTATAGTTTTATCATAAAGCTGAGGCTCGGGAAGCTCTTTCGGTATCCCTTCGAGTATCTGTGATTTAAAATCCTTCTTCATTTTTTGCTCCGTTTTTTAAATTGCACTAAATTTAAATAAAAAGTTTATGAATTACCAAAATAATTTGTTAAATTTGCACCGCTTAAAAAAATGTGCGGGAGTGGTATGATCAGCGTTTCGAATGTTACAAAATTTATGGGCGGTGTTCCGCTATTCACAGACGCCTGTTTCCAGATATATGAGGGTGAAAAGATAGGACTTGTAGGACCTAACGGGACGGGTAAGACCACATTTTTCAGGCTTATAACAGGGGATCTAAAGCCTGATGAAGGATCGATAATAATCCAGAATAACATAAAAATTGCTTATTTTTCACAAAGCGTGGATGAAATGGCAGGCAGAACTGCTTTAGAAGAAGTGATCGCAGGTAATGAAAGGTTATGCGTATTATCACATAAGATGCATGAATATCATAAAAAACTTTCCGAGCCGGATCTTGGTCCCGATGAAATGACGAAGATACTCGAAAAAATGGGCGATGATCAGGGCGAGTACGAGGCATTGGGCGGTTATGAGATTGAAACGAATGCACAGGAAATTCTCACAGGTCTCGGAATATTCCCTGAAGATCACGATAAGCCGGTTGAATATTTTTCAGGCGGGTGGAAAATGCGTATTGCGCTGGCCAAGGTTCTTATTCTGAATCCAGACCTCATTCTGATGGACGAGCCTACAAATTATCTCGATATGGAAACTATAATCTGGCTCGAAGAATGGCTTTTAAAATTCAAAGGCGCATTTCTTCTGACCACTCATGACCGCGAATTCATGAACAGAGTGGTCAAAAAGATCGTTGAAGTGTCGCACGGAAAAGTTATTACATTTTCAGGAGATTATGATTATTATGAGCGTGAAAAAGCGATCTTACTGAGAAACAACGAAGCTGAATTCACACGCCAGCAGAGCATGCTGAAGAAAGAGGAAGAATTCATAGCCAGATTCAAAGCGAGGGCAAGTCACGCTGCTCAAGTTCAGTCAAGAGTGAAAAAAATTGATAAAATAGAGAAAGTTGAGCTGGTCCCCGAAGATTACGAGATCAAGATCGAGCTGACAGAAATACCAAGGGGCGGGAATGATGTTATAGCATTTAAAAATCTGGGTAAGAGCTGGACAAATCAGGACGGAACAGTGAAACCTGTTTTTTCAGGACTAACAGCTATGGTCGAAAGACAGAACAAGATAGCTGTGGTCGGTGTTAACGGAGCAGGTAAATCAACATTTCTGAAAGTAATAAGCCATCAGACACCGGCTACCGAAGGGGAAGCTGTCATAGGTCCGAGCATCTCGATCGGGTATTTCGGGCAGTTCACATTGGAACAGCTTAACGCAGATGCGACAATCCTCGAAGAAGTTCAGTCTAAGCTGCCGCAGTTACAGGAACAGACGGTTAGAAATCTTCTCGCTTCATTTCTGTTCAGGGGAGATGAAGTGTATAAAAAAGTAAAGTACCTTTCAGGTGGAGAAAAGGCAAGGGTCATACTATCCTATCTGCTTTCTACGCCTCATAACTGCCTGATACTGGATGAACCAACCAATCATCTCGATATCAAATCGAGGGTAATATTGCTCGATGCATTAAAACGGTACGAGGGAACGATACTTCTGGTCAGTCACGACAGATATTTTTTGAAAGAACTGATCACCCGTGTATTTGAAGTCGATCACGGAAAGATCACAGTTTATGAAGGGAATTATCAATATTACCTTGACTGTAAGAAACCTCTAAAATAAATCTAGAAAATATTAATGTTGTTTTATTATAGTCTAAAGCTTATATTTAGGCATTAATTGAAATAAGGAAAAGCGATTCAATAATATGCATGCCTTAAAATATTTCATACACGGTATCCTTACCGGTCTTCTTGTTGCGCTGATAATGCTGTATATCGGCTTGAGCAGAGGGCTGCTTGATTCGGGCAGAGTTCAGTCAATTTCAGTTTCTGAAGAGATAGTTTCAGACAGGGAGAGCGCAATAACAAAAGCTGTAGAAGAGGTAAGCCCGGCAGTAGTAGGTATAAATGTTGTCAAGGTAAAAAAAGAAAAGGTCAGAACATTATTCGACAATGATCCTTTTTTTGCGAATTTTTTTCCTCCCCAGTATCAGAACAGAGTCGTTCCGAGCATGGGCAGCGGATTCATATATACTCCGGACGGCTATATAATAACCAACGATCATGTTATAAAAGATGCACAGCAGATAATTATTACTACAACTGAAGGTAAGCAGTACGAAGCAAAGATAATAGGTGCGGATGAAAGGAGCGATGTTGCGGTGCTTAAGATCGATGTTACCGACCATTCATTCGCAAAACTCGGAAACGAAAAAGAAATTACGAGAGGAGAATGGGTTATAGCTTTCGGTAATCCTTACGGGCTTTTTGAATATGTCAACAACCCACTCATAACTGTAGGAGTAGTATCAGGACTTAAGATCAATTTCGGTTATAACACGGCAGATAAGCACTTTTACGAGAACATGATCCAGACGGATGCTTCTATCAATCCCGGAAATTCAGGCGGTCCTCTCGTTAATTCAAAAGGCGAAGTTATCGGAATGAATACGATGATCTATTCTACAGGTTCCGGAGGAAGTATAGGGATAGGCTTTGCCATTCCAGTTAACAAGGTTAAAAATATCTCGCAGACTCTGATAGAAAAAGGCGCTATAGACAGGAATTTCTATTTCGGATTCAAACTCTCAGACTTTATCGATCCCGCATTTCTTGAAAATAAAAAATCAGACGCGCAAAATGTCACAGGTGTAAAAGTTGTAGAGATCCAAAAGAACGGTCCTGCTGAAAAAGCCGGATTTGAAGCCGGTGATATAATAATCGCTGTGGATAATATTAAAATAAATAATTTCAATGATATGGGAAAAGCGCTGCTCGAACTTAAGGATTATAAAGTAGGCGATAAAATAGAGTTCGTTGTGCACAGAAAAGATGAATTTAAGAAATTACAAATGATACTTGAAGCTTACAATCAGTAAAATAAGGAGAAAACAATGAGCTATAAACTTGCGCAGGGCAGCGGAAAAGTAATTAAAAAATTGTTTTTTGTTCTTCTGGCTCTGGTTTTACTATTCGTTCTGGATTTGACATTCCCAAAATTCATACCTGTAATGATCATGATCGCGGCAGGTTTCTCGGGCTTAGTATTCCTTTTCTCTTTCTGGTTTTTCCGGGATCCGGAAAGGTTCATTGATATGGAAACTCAGAATGACAAAGCGATAATTTCTCCTGCAGACGGGAAAGTTATAAAAGTGGAGAATTTCCTTGACGAGGAATACAGGATGGAAGAGTCTCAGATAGTATCGGTATTCATGAATGTTTTTGATGTTCATGTGAACAGGTATCCCGTAAAAGGTAAAGTTGAGTATGTCAATTACAAGAAAGGCAAATTCATGGCTGCCTGGAATGATAAGGCATCGGAGTTCAACGAACAGACGGTTATAGGGATTAGATCAGGCAATAATATGGTAACTGTGAAACAGATCGCAGGCCTTGTAGCAAAAAGGATCGTGTGCTTCGCAGATGTAGGAGATGATGTAGAACAGGGACAGAAACTCGGCCTGATCAAATTCGGTTCGAGGGTCGATCTAATACTGCCGATAAACTGCGACCTGAAGGTTAAAGTCGGCGACAGGGTTAAAGCCGGGCAAACAGTACTGGGCGAATTTTTTCAATAAGGAAATCCGATGGGTAAAAAACTGGCAATATTTCCTAATACTCTGACTATCGGCAATATGTTCTTCGGCTACTGGTCAATAATTTCCTCGATTCACGGAGAGTATCTATGGGCGTGTTATTTTGTGATGATGGGAGGAATCTGCGACGCTTTTGACGGCAAGGTGGCCAGGCTGGTAAAAAGTACTTCAGATTTCGGGATCGAGTTCGATTCACTGGCCGATGTAATTACATTCGGAGCCGCGCCTTCGGTTATGATGTATATGCTTTACAAAAATGTTTATATAAACAGATATCCCGGGCTTGAAGATCTGGGTCATCTTACTCTGCTTTTCTCATTTTTCCCGCTTCTTTTCGCGGGTATCAGACTGGCCAGATTCAATTCAGAGCTTGTTGATCCGACGGTAAAAGGAGCTTTCAGCGGTCTTCCGTCACCGGCGGCAGCACTGACCATAGTATCTTTTGTATTTTACGAATTTGAACAGTACGGACAGATAAAGCATTTCAGATGGCTTACGATAACATCTCTCGTAGTATCTTATCTGATGATATCTAGGATCGAGTACCAGGGTTTTCCGATCATGTTTAAAAAAGGCGAAAATTTCGTAAAAAGGAACCTGAAGATACTGGGAGTCGTATTATTTGTAGTTCTCATCGTAAAGTTAAAGATGTCACTGTTGTTTCCTGTAATGGTAATATTCGTTCTGTCGGGTCTTGTTATGAATGTTATTGAGAAAGCTAAAAGGGACGATGAGGAGATCGAAGAAGATTGAAAAAAATAGAGACAACAGCATAATGTTCACAGGAATAATAAAAGAAATAGGCATAATAAGATCGGTTCTGAATATGAACGGCGTCATTGAGATCACTGTAGGTTCATCTTTAGTGAACAGCGATTCTATAGTTGATGACTCTATAGCTGTAAACGGCATCTGTCTGACAGTTACTAAAAAAAACGCGGCATCTTTTACCGTACAGGCTGTCAGGGAAACTGTTTTAAGGTCAAATATAAAATCATTCGCTGAAAACATGAAAGTAAATCTTGAACCTGCGCTTAGACCAAATGACAGACTCGGAGGGCACATAGTTCAGGGACATATTGACGGCACAGGCGAAGTATTGAAGGTGATCCCCCAGAGCATTGGAAAGGAATTTCTGATCAGAACTGAAAAGGAGACATTGAGATATATCGTAAATAAAGGTTCAGTATGTATTGACGGTATAAGCCTGACAGTAGCTGATGTCAGAGGAAATGAGTTCAGGGCGGCAGTGATCCCGCACACGGAAAACAATACAACTGCAAAAGACTGGAGAGCAGGAACAATAGTAAATATTGAGACTGATATTATAGGCAGATATATAGAGAAATTTATCAGTCCGGTAAAAACGGACATTACAATTGAAAAATTAAGTGAATTAGGATATTAGAAATGTTCAGCCCGATAGAAGAACTACTGAAAGATATCAAAGCCGGTAAAATGATTATCCTACTTGACGATGAGAACAGGGAGAACGAGGGCGATCTGCTTATAGCTGCGGAAAAGATCACTCCCGAAGATGTAAATTTTATGACTAAGCACGCCAGAGGGCTGATTTGCATGCCTGTTACAGAAGAAACTGCAGGAGAGAAAAAATTTGATTTCATGACTGACAAGAATACAGATTCGAAGCATACAAATTTTACTATATCGGTTGATTACAAACACGGGACAACAACAGGCATATCTGCTTTCGACAGATACAAAACTATTAAAGCTATAATAGATCAAAAAACGCAGCCTTCAGATTTCGCAAGGCCGGGGCATATGTTCCCGCTTATCGCAAGAGAGGGCGGAGTACTTGTCAGAGCAGGACACACAGAAGCGGCAGTAGATCTTGCAAGACTTGCTGGACTGATGCCTTCAGGCGTCATCTGCGAAATTATGAATGATGACGGAACCATGGCGCGATACCCCGAGCTAGTGGTTTTTGCTGAGAAACACGATCTTAAGCTGGGTACCATTCAGGATCTGATCGAATACAGAAGAAGGAGCGAAAAACTTGTAGTATGCGATACTGTCGCAAAGCTTCCGACAGCCTTCGGCGAATTTGAGATCAGGTATTATCTTTCAAAAACCGATGAACAGGAACATGTTGCGCTGGTAAAAGGCAATGTGAACACTGACGAACCGATACTGGTCAGAGTTCATTCCGAATGTCTTACAGGAGATGTATTCGGAAGCGCAAGGTGCGACTGCGGCGATCAACTCCACGCAGCGATGAAAATGATCGCTGAAGATGGCAGAGGAGTGATTATTTATATGCGCCAGGAGGGGAGAGGGATCGGTCTGAGAGCGAAATTAAAAGCCTATCATCTGCAGGACAACGGTCTTGATACGGTTGAAGCTAACGAAGAGCTCGGATATCCAGCCGATCTGAGAGATTACGGCATAGGGGCGCAGATGCTCGTTGATCTCGGAGTAAAGAACATCAGGCTTATGACGAACAACCCAAAAAAGATAATAGGTTTAAAAGGGTACGGTTTGTCTAATGTGGAAAGAGTGCCTATTGAAGTCGTGTCGAATCCTGAAAATTTAAAATATCTGAAAACAAAAAGAGACAAGATGGGTCACATGATATTGGGAAAAGTAAAATAGAAAAAACAGAGAAAATAATTGGTAGAAGAGCAAAAATACTGCGAGTTCTGCGGTAAAAAATACGAAGGGAAGTTTTACAGCAAAGGATCTAACTATACAGTTTTGAAATGTCAGAACTGTGATCTTTTATGGTCAAGCCCGCTAATCAACGAAGAGTATGAAAATCAGATCAATTCTGATTATTTCGGAGAAGACATTTACTTAAGCAAAGAAAAAGGTCAGAAAGAGCGCTTCCGTACTCAGATAAATAAAGTCCTTAAATTATACGATCCGGCAGTTGAAAAAAAGAGTATCAGAATACTTGACATAGGTTCCGGACTCGGTTTTTTTCTTGATGTATGCGAAGAAGAAGGTTTGAGTTCAGAAGGCTGTGACATTAATGAAAAGGCTGTAAATTATTCGAACAGGAACAAAAACAGAACAAGGCTGGGCACTATTGACGAATTTTATGAAACCGATTCGTTCGATATTATTTTTGCTCTAAACCTTATTGAGCATATTCCTCATCCTAAAAAATTCATAGAGCAGTGCGGAAGAATATTAAAACCCGGCGGCCTGTTGGTCATGGAAACTCCGATCCAGGAGAGCCTGTTCCACGTTTCTGCACGGATCGGTGATATTCTTACAGGCTATAGAATGAATAATTACGGAATAAACACGAACGGCCATATTTATAAATTCTGCGGAAGGACATTTGAAAAGATTACTGAAATGGGATTTGATATAATTTATAAAGAAAAGATCGGCTCTCCTTTAAAAGAAATCCTTGGGAAAACAGCTTACATGTCAAAAAAGAACAAGATAATACTTAAGATCATTTTACCCTTCGTCTGGCTTTTCGCCCGAGTTACGAACATGGAGAACAGGATATTTATTGTTTTAAAAGCCAGCAAATAAAAAAGCCCCGAAATCCGAGGCTTTTCAACAATGGCGGTACACGGATTTGAACCGCGGACACGTGGATTATGATTCCACTGCTCTAACCAACTGAGCTATACCGCCAAAACAGACTGCAAATATAATTATTGAAGATATTCTTTGCAAGTGCAAATTTACATATTTTTAAATATATCGAGTAATCTATTT
>DMTS01000212.1 GCA_003477045.1 Candidatus Delongbacteria bacterium | reverse complement strand
TGGTCCGCCGGAAAAAATTATTCCCTTTGGATTGAATTTCTTAATTTCTTCAATGGGAGTAAAAAAAGGTCTCAGTTCGCAGTAAACATTATTTTCCCTTATTCTGCGCGCAATAAGCTGATTATACTGGCTTCCGAAATCTAATATTAAGATCCTGTCGTGCTTCAATTTAACCTCCCATTATAGAAAGACCTAAAGATAAGGATTTTATGTATTATTTACAAGAACATGTTTTTCTTCCTTTTCTCACTTTACAGGTTTATAAACTTTCTCTATTTTCTAAGTTGCAAATTATTAGAAATATATGAGAAATCAATTATTAAAGTGCAAGAAAATAATTACTGAGAAAACGAGCAAAAACACATTATATAGTGTTATGAATTTTAGAAAACCACAATATGTTGTGTTTTTTATTAAAAATGACTTGACAAGGGATTTTAAAAATAGTTATATTGAATCACTGTCACAAAAACAGAATAAATACGACCGAATTGAAACCCTACTGGAGAAGAATTTATGACCGAAAAAACTAAAAAAATGACAAAAAACGCAGAAAAATACGAAAATCCCGAAGACAGATTCCCGAAAATCGAATTTTCAGATAACGCGCTGGTGATCTTAGAAAAAAGATACCTTATTAAGGATCTTGATACAAAAAAACCTAAAGAAGCTCCGCGCGATCTTTTTATAAGGGTCGCGAAAGCGATAGCGGACGGAAGCAGAACGGCCAATCCGAACATAACGGATGAGGAAGTTATGGAGATCGAGGACAAGTTTTATGCCCTGATGGCCAATAAGGACTTTATGCCGAACTCGCCTACATTAATGAATGCAGGCAGGGAGCTTCCGAACCTGAGCGCATGTTTCGTGCTTCCCGTCGAGGATTCGA
Organism: Candidatus Delongbacteria bacterium; assembly: GCA_003477045.1. Taxonomy (GTDB): domain Bacteria; phylum UBA4055; class UBA4055; order UBA4055; family UBA4055; genus UBA12480. Next base: position 10,182 of record DMTS01000212.1, on the reverse strand, counting down.
TGGAAGGCATTTTCAATGCGGTAAAGGAAGCTGCTTTGATCCATAAATCAGGCGGAGGTACGGGATTTGATTTCAGCAACTTAAGACCTTCAGGCTCGAATGTTCAGTCAACAGCAGGCACCGCAAGCGGACCGATATCATTCATGTCGGTATTCAACGCGGCTACCGAGACTATCAAGCAGGGCGGGGTAAGACGCGGCGCTAACATGGGCATCATGAGAGTGGATCATCCCGAGATCATGAACTTTATAAAATGCAAAGAAGACACTTCTAAATTCACGAATTTTAATATTTCAGTAGCGGTAACGGACGATTTCATGAAGGCTTACAAGGCCGGAACGGATTATATTCTTTATCATAAAGATAAGCCGATCGGGGCAGCCAGCGCAAAAATGGTAATGGATTCGATAGTTCATCACGCATGGTCAACCGGAGAGCCGGGACTGATCTTTATTGACAAGGTCAATGCGAAGAACACTCTTCCGGGAGTGGGAAAAATTGCAGCTACGAATCCGTGCGGAGAACAGCCGCTTCTGCCTTACGGAAGCTGTAACCTCGGTTCAATTAATGTCTGCAATTTTTATATGGAAAACGAAAATACATTAGACTGGGAAAGATTAAAAGAAGTGATCGCTGACAGCGTTCTTTTCCTTGATAACGTGATCGAAGTCGGAAAATATCCGCTTAAAAAGCTTCATGAAATGGCCAGAGCCAACAGAAATATCGGACTCGGAGTGATGGGATTCGCAGACCTTCTATATAAATTGGGCATCCCTTACGACAGCGACGAGGGCGTGACTTTCGGAAAAAAACTGATGGCTTACATTCACTCGAACGCGATCGAAGCATCAAAAAAGCTCGCGGAAGAAAGAGGATCATTCCCGAACATCGATAAGTCGGTCTATACTTTCCCGATGAGAAATTCAAATGTCACAACCGTAGCTCCGACAGGCACTATCGGAATGCTCGCTGAAGCTTCTGGCGGTATCGAACCGAATTTCGCGCTTGTTTATGTCAAACAGGTAATGGACGACAAAAAACTTCTTTATGTTAATCCTATCCTAGAAGAAACCCTCAAAGCAAGAGGTATTTACTCAGAAGAACTTATGGAAAAAATTTCACAGTCAGGCAAACTTTCAGATATAACCGAGATACCTGAAGACATCAGAAAGGTGTTCGTGACCGCGCAGGAGATCCATCCGTATTACCATGTGGCTATGCAGTCGGCTTTCCAGGAGTATGTTGACAGCTCGATCTCAAAAACTATTAATTTTGATAATACAGCTACCGAAGAAGATATTAAAAACGCATATATCCAGGCGTTCGATTCAGCCTGCAAAGGAATTACCGTTTACAGAGACGGCTGCCGTCCGTATCAGGTTATGAACACAGGCACGAAGACCAACGAGGACAGAAAAGCGGCTGAGCAGGAAGATACGCATAAGCCTAAGGTAAGGCCGGACATCATGGAAGGGAAGACCTATAAGGTCAATACCGGCGAAGGCATTATGTATGTTACGGTGAACACGCTTGACGGCAGGCCTTTCGAGCTTTTCGCATCTATCGGAAAAGCGGGCGGTAACGCGGCAGCGCAGAGCGAGGCTATAAGCAGGATGGTGTCGCTGGCATTAAGATCCGACATCGATCTGAATGTGATAATCAAGCAGCTGATAGGCATAGGAAGCCCTACTCCGGTATGGCATAACGGCGAGCAGATACTTTCCACGCCTGATGCGATCGGAAAAGTGCTGAAAAAATATTATCTGGATCATAATAAAAGCGAAGGCAAGGCTGAAGTTAAAAAAGACGAGACGAAGAATACTACTGCTAAGAGGGGAGTAATTTGCCCAAAATGCAACGGCAATATGTCAATGCAGGAAGGCTGTATGACCTGTCCGACCTGCGGTTATTCAAAATGCAGCTAAAAATTTAAGCAATAAAGATCAGAGGCAGTTTAAGTATGAACTGCCTTTTTTTATATTGAAAAACCAAAGTTATTTAGTTATATTTCAAACATGGAAAAGACTGTAAGAATTGTAAAAAAAGGACAGGATGAAAGCAATATAATCTATTGGCTGTCGCTCAGTTATGCTGAAAGGTTGGCTGAACTTAATAAATTGCGGGAAGAAATAAATGAAAAATACTATCCTGATCAGCAAAGATTTCAGAGAGTTTGCAGAATTATTAGAAAAGAATGGAGTTAAATATCTTATAATCGGCGGTTTCGCTGTAAACTTTCATGGCTATCCGAGATATACAAAAGATATTGACATTTGGATTATGATCGGGGAAGCTAACATCCATAAATTACTTTCAGCTTTGAACGGATTCGGATTTGGAAGTCTCGGGCTTAAAGCAGAAGATTTCTTTAACACAGAAAATATAGTTCAGCTCGGATATGAACCAAACAGGATTGATCTGCTTGTGTCCGTAGATGGTTTGAATTTTGATGAAGCTTATGCAAAAAAAAATGTATATGAAATAGATGGTGTTAAGCTCAATTTTTTATCTATAGATGATTTAATCACTGCTAAAGATACTTCTGCAAGACCACAGGACCTTGCAGACTCAGATTTCCTGAAGAAGCTAAAAGAAAAATCCAAAAAAAAATAAATCGGAATTTCCGATTTATCTTACTTAATAATCACGAACTTACCTACGAAATCATCTTTCTTTTTATCCACATCCTGAACGCTGAACAGGTAAATGCCTGAATAAACAGCCTGCTGATTATCGTTGATCAGGTTCCAGTAAGCGCCATTCTTTCCGTACCAATAAGGAACATCGGATTCCGAGTTTCCGTTGTGCGCGATGACCTTGCAGAGGTCGCCTGCAAGCGTGTAGATCCTGATCACGCAGCGTTCAGGTATGTTTAAGAAAGCGATCTTTCTATACTCTTCAGCATAAGTGTAATTGCCGTCAATGTTCTCCCAGCCCATCTCAGTATATTTTACATCACCGCGATACGGATTAGGTACAACAACGACATCATTTGTTGTTGTCAGCGTGGAAGTAACAGTAGCAGTTGCATTGGATTCAGGGCTGGACTTGATGGCCGGAACGCCCATTTTCGGTGCTCCGAAATCTTTTGCGGTAACGGCGATATATTTCATTTCAGCAAGAGTCTGGTTATGAAGAGTAAACTTATAGTATCTTATATCGCCCCACTGAGGATACGGACTGGTGGCTGTGATGCAGCTGTAACTGTAAAGCTCTGGCTTTATATGATTTTGAGTCAGATCGTTATTGTCGCCATACGGTACTAAACGATATATTTTACCGTTTGTCGTTATCATGGACGGGTATTCCTCAGGATGGGCATACAAAGTATCTGCCGGAATAGGATTATCAAGATAATCATTAACATCACCGACATTCTGATAGGAGTAATTTACTCTGTCAATACTGAATAGTGTTGTAAAATTACTCAGCTGCCTGTCAGGTGATATTTCAACGCTGTAGCCTTCAAAATCGTACAGCCTTGTGTATGGGTCATAAGTGAACTCAGGACCAGCCACTCCTACAGAGCCGTCATCGCCTGTGTAGAACTCATGACTTGCCCATTCAACGATAATGTCGTTATCTCTTTCTGAAACTTTTATCTTCGGTGACGGCGGTGGAGGTGGTGAAGTAAAATCAGGTACACCATCACCGGCATCAAGCCTTCCGTTATCCCATCCGTATCTTATCCATGATCCCTGCGGTATCGGACCGTCAAGCTTATCATACTTGACCATGTAACCGTAACCTTCGCCATCAGTAAGATTACCTGTGATACCATAATCGTCAGACTCATGCTGCCTGCCGAAACGGAGAAGTTCATCTTCAGTTTCGGCAGAATTACCATAGTTATCCGTTATCTGAGCGGTGAATGTTGTCAATTCAAAATCACCTTCGCCATTGTCAGGTCCGGGATAATTTGTTTGCAACCACCAGCAGTAAGTATCGCTTACAGGATTCCCGAACATGGCATCAGCACCTACATCTTCGCCGTACCATCCGTCCTTCTTTGAAGCTCCCCATCTTTTTACAGGAGTATCAAACATGGGAGTATCGAATACCCTTTCTGCCCAAACAACATTATAAAAAGCATCATACCAACCCTGATCGAACAAAGAAACATCAAGTCCGTCGTTCAAATCTACTATAGTTGAATCATTGTAATTCGGATCCTGATCCAGTGAAGTATGAAAGTTCTCACTGACCATATATGCAAGAGTAAGCTTTAATGAATCACCGTAAGCGAATTTCCAGACTTTTTTATTAATATAATCATCGGAAACGCTGAGAGAGTCTCCGTCTCTGTCAACCGCTACATTTACATAACTCTCGTTTCCGAGCGGGCCGAAACTTAATAGGAAATCAGATAGTTTTCCATTGGCAATGTCATTCAGCTCCGTTATACCACCATCTGAAGTTTCTCCTTCCTGTTCAGTCCCGGTTACAATCCAAGGCTGCAACTTATCTGCCTGAGGTATTGGTGTTCCATCGGACTGGTTAGTCATGCCTAAATATACTTCTCTTATGCTGGTATGATTATAGTCAAATTCGTCATTCGACATCACCATGAACCTTCCTTTGTCGCCTATCGGTGTACCTTCTGATCTGCCGCCAGTCATCTGGAAGCCATCGAAAATAGTGAGATTATCGTAATTATTGTCGTCATATCCTTTTTGAGTTGGTGTAAGGTCATACTGCCAGTCCGAGTGAAGTCCCGTTTTCCAGTGCGGTCCCCAATCGGTAATCTCATTTTCCCATTCTGTAGTCCATAAATTAAATGAATATCTTAAATTTGGATTTGGATTGCGTAATACTCTGATAGAAAATACTCCTGAAGCCCCGTTTAAGGGTCCGTTTGACGGTTCGGTGATTATGTATTCATTGCTCAAACTCACATTCCTGCCGTCGTTATCTGAAGACCATAAAAGATTAAGATCAACACTCTTTTTTTCTCCAGTGGCCGGATCAATATATTTATCCCACTTTTCAATAAATCCGCTTATATCATCGTGAAATCCGTAGTATAGATCACCTGCTAAATTGCTATTATAAGCATCGGACATAACAAGTATCCCGACAAAACAATCGAAGATATCTTTCTTTTCGATGTTTCTATTATAAAAAGTATAATCGACTATAACGAATTTTTTAGCGTATTCGTAAGGCCACGCATAACTCGTTTGTTTTATTTCTACACCAAGCGGGAAATGAGATCGGTTATCAAACCCATCCCATGTTATTTGATCTGTAGATTTATCCGTAAAGCAAATTGTGAATTGTTCATAAGCCTTTGCTTTGGGGTCGTAAACATCTTCAAAAAGACAATTTAATCTGCCCTCTATATTCGAGCTTTCATTAAAAAGTCCTAAAGTCATTCCAGTTTTATCTTCGTCAAAGCTTACTGGAGCGAATTCGTAAGAAAAAGCGTAGAAATCATTAAATGCTGTTGAAACTAAAGGCCCTTGAAACAATGAGGCGTTTGCTGTGTTTATTACAACATTAGCTGAATCCAAATAACCTCCAACCCACAATCCTGCATGTAAAAGATAATCAATTCCCGAACCCGCAGGCATTTCAGCGCCGAGAGACCGTTTCCCGGTGCACTCATCAGTGAAATCAGATTCGACAGAGAAATAATATGGTCTCATAGGACTTATCGCACCATAATTGGTCATATTCATTTTTAATGCACCGACTCTGTGCGTACGGTTTTGCACCATATATTGAAGCGATGTATTTTTGCTTTTTATTGAGTCAGGAATTGATTTTTCGATACCGGGAATATTAAACATCGGGCGGGAGAATAGTAAACATCCTGTAAGAAAAGCTAGTATTGTAATTGTTCTTAACTTGCTCAAGCAAACCTCAATAAGTTTGCACTTTTGCTATTACATTTTGATTTGAGCTTTGAATTCTTTCCATGTCTCAGAAATTATAGCCAAAAGTGATTTGAGTTCTTTTTCGTCCAAGATGAAACTGTATGAATGAATAAAAAAGTGACGGAAAGATAAGAATTTTAAAAGATTATCGTGAAGTTTTTCGCTGACAATTTGATTTTCAAAAGCCTTTAAAAGCAGTTCTCTGTGCCATGACGGGGTGTCTTCAATTTTAATAGTTTTATTTAAAAGCATCTGTTTTAAGATATTTTCTGTTCCGTTATAAAAATTATGAATATAGGTAGCAATTCCGGCAAGCTCCAGCTCAGAATGTTTTTTTATTCCTTTGTATTTATTGAGAACAGCTATGACTGTTTCTACATTTTCAATCTCTGCCTGAATTTTTCGGATGTTTAATTTATCCATATATTTTTAATCCTATTTCTCTGATCAGCTTATTAAAAGCCGTCTTATGTTTCAAATCGACAAGATCAACCGGTTTGGAGAGATTTTTGAAAAGTTCTCCGTAAAAACTGAAAAACAAACCGCTTTCGATTCCTTCAATAGCCAGATCAATGTCATTATAGGTTTCGTTATCAGCAGACGATCCAAAAAGAAATACACTTTTAAGTTTATATTTTTTCGCAAGCTTCTTTATGACTGCAATTTCGTTTCGTTTTAACACAATTTACCTTCTAATTTTCCTGTAAGTAAATTAAACAAACTTCAGTTAAAATACAAGAAGAGTTTTGATGAGAACTTTATTTAATTATCACGAACTTTCCTACGAAATCATCTTTCTTTTTATCAACATCCTGAACGCTGAACAGGTAAACACCTGAGTAAACAGCCTGCTGATTATCGTTGATCAGGTTCCAGTACGCACCATTTTTCCCGTACCAATAAGGTGTATCGCTTTCCGAGTTGCCGTTGTGCGCAATGACCTTGCACAAGTCGCCTGCTAAAGTGTAAATCCTGATAACGCAGCGTTCAGGTATGTTCAGGAACGCTATCTTTCTATACTCTTCAGCATAAGTGTAATTGCCGTCAATGTTCTCCCAGCCCATTTCTGTGTACTTCACATCACCGCGATAGGGATTAGGCACAACAACGACATCGTTTGTTGTAGTCAGCGTGGATGTAACAGTTGCTGTTGCATTTGATTCAGGGCTGGACTTGATCGCGGGTACGCCCATCTTCGGTGCGCCAAAATCTTTTGCCGTAACAGCGATATATTTCATTTCTGCCAAAGTCTGGTTATGAAGAGTAAACTTATAATTTCTGATATAATCCCACTGCGGATACGGACTTGTAGCTGTGATGCATGAATATGAGTAAAGTTCGGGTTTTGTATAATTTTGCGAAAGGTCATTGTTGTCTCCGTATGGAACAAGCCGGTATATTTTACCGTTTGTCGTTATCATTGACGGGTAATCCTCAGGATGAGCATACAAAGTATCTGCAGGAATGGGATTATCAAGATAATCATTAACATTACCGACATTCTGATAAGAATAGTTGACTTTGTCTATGCTGAATATTGTAGTGAAGTTCTGGTACTGCCTGTCAGGTGATAATTCTATTGAATATCCTTCAAAATCGTACAGCCTTGTGTAGGGGTCGTAAGTGAACTCAGGGCCTGACACACCGACAGAGCCGTCATCACCGGTATAGAATTCATGACTTGTCCATTCAACGATAATGTCGTTATCAAGTTCTGAAACTTTGATTTTCGGAGAAGGTGGTGGAGGCGGTGAAGTGAAATCAGGTACACCATCACCGGCATCAAGTCTTCCATTATCATAACCGTATCTGATCCATGAACCTTGTGGGACAGAACCGTTAAGTTTATCATACTTGACCATGTACCCGTAACCTTCGCCAGTAGAAAGATCACCGGTTATGCCATAATCATCAGATTCGTGCTGTCGGCCGTAACGAAGAAGTTCATCTTCAGTTTCGGCAATGTTACCGTAGTTATCCGTGATTGGGGTAGTAAAAGCCGTAAGTTCAAAATCGCCTTCGCCATTGTCAGGTCCGGGATAATTTGTTTGCAACCACCAGCAGAACGGATCGCTTACAGGATCTCCGAAAATGGCATCAGCACCTACATCTTCGCCGTACCATCCGTCTTTTTTTGATGCGCCCCACCTTTTTACAGGCGTATCGTACATTGGAGTGTCAAATACTCTTTCAGCCCAGACGACATTATTGAATGCATCGTACCAGCCTTGATCGAACAGAGATACATCAAGCCCGTCATTCAGATCAACAATCGTGCTGTCAGCATAGTTCGGATCCTGATCCAGTGAAGTATGAAAGTTCTCGCTTGCCATAAAAGCTAAAGTAAGCTTAAGTGAGTCACCATAGGCGAACTTCCATACCTTTTTATTTATAAAATCATCGGGAATACCGAGAGAGTCGCTATCCCTGTCTACAGCTACATTAACATAGCTCTCATTACCGAGCGGGCCAAATCCTAGTACGAATATTTGTTCAAATCCGTTTGCAAGATTATTCATATCTTTGATTGATCCGTCCGGTACTTCATTAATCTGCTCTGTACCTGTTACGATCCATGGCTGCCATTTATCTGACTGTGGAATAGGTGTGCCGTCTGCCTGATTGTTCATTCTGAGATAAACCTCCCGGATGCTGGTAAGATTATAATCAAATTCGTCATTCGACATCACCATATAACGACCTTTATCACCCATTGGAGTGCCTTCGGTTCTACCATTATACAAAAACAAATTATCCCAACCAACTAAATTGTCATAGTTTGTATCGTCGTAGCCTTTTTGTTTTTGTGACAAGTCGTATTGCCAATCTGAATGTAGTCCGGTTTTCCAGTGAGGGCTCCAATCTGTGCTTTCATTTGCATATTCTGTACTCCAAATATTAAATGAATAATTTAGATTTGGATTCGGGTTTCGTAAAATTCTTAAAGAAAATATACCAGACGCACCGTTTAAAGAGTTTCCGGTCCCAGGTTCTTGGTCATTAAAATAGCCCATTGAGTCTAAAGATACATACTCTCTGCCGTCGTTATCAGCCGTCCACATCATGTTCATTTCGACTGATTTTTGTATACCGGTCGCTGGGTCTATATAAGCGTCCCACTTGTCTATAAAGCCGCATAAATCGTCAAAATGTCCGGCTTTATTGATATTAGTATTTCTGATATCTGAATCAACACCGATACCAATAAAAAAATCGTAAATATCTTTTTTATCGGTATTACGGTTATAAACAGTATAGTCAACTATTATAAATTTTTTAGCATAGTCGTAAGGCCAAGCATAACTTTTTTGTTTTATTTCTATTCCTAGTGGTTTATGAGATCTATTTTCAAAATAATCCCAAGTGTATTGTTTAGTTGATTTGTCAGAAAACCAGACTTGAAATTGCTCATAAGCTGTTGCTTTTGGGTCGTAAACATCCTGAAACAGGCAATTCATTCGCCCTTCGATATTCGATTTTTCTATTATTTCTCCTAGAACCAAACCTGAAGTATCAGATTCAAAATCACTCGGCATCATTTCGTATGATAGTATATTTGTCATGTCGTTAGAAGTTGAAACTAAAGGGCCTTGAAATACAGTTGTAAGAAAGCCATTTACTTTAACTTGAGCGGAGTCTAAGTAACCACCGCACCAAACTGATGCGCACCACAAATAATCTATTCCCGAGTTAGAAGGCATTTCTAAACTGTGTGAAACTTTTCTAGTGCATTCATCATCAAAATACTCCATTCTTCCTGACCACCCGTTTAATACGGGCCTATTATTTATAATTGATCCGAAATTTGTTAAATTCATTTTCATATAACCGACTCTATGTGTACGGTTTTGGATCAAATAAGAGTCAAAATATTTATTACCAGCCATTGTAGAATCTACTATAAACTCTTTCGAATATACAGGTAAAAACCTTGTTCTTGACTCAGAATCAACAATAAGAAAAAATAATGCTAAAGTAACCAATTCTAAATATTTTTGCATAAAAAAATCTCAAGTTAGCATTAGTATTCAATTTAAAGCTTTATTGATAAAAATACAAATATTTTAACTACATTATTTGGTGGGGACACCCCCACCATAATCAACAGCAGGCACCAGTACCTACTGAACACACATCAGTTTCACAAGGTATAAGGCATGACAATCCAGCTATAGTCATGCATTGTGAACCTGGACAATCAGTTTCAGGGTCGTAAGTTAAACATCTGCATGTGACAGAAATGTCTCCACCTTTTACGGCATACATTTCGTTACTGTTTAGCTTTGCGATCGTCTCTTTGTTG
>DMTS01000084.1 GCA_003477045.1 Candidatus Delongbacteria bacterium | reverse complement strand
CGTGATCAGCCAGATTGATTTTGATCCGAAAAATCTGGAACAGCATAATAAAGCGCATATAAAGATCGATACCGATCTTTTGATATCGAACAAGGATAATAAGGAACAGGCTAAGCTGATCCTGAGATCACACGCCGATATCAGACCGATGAATCCGAAGACCGGGAAGATCGAGCCTGAAGCTCTTTATAATCTTACGATAGGAGAAGGCTCATTTCTCGTGGCTCTCGTTGCGATGGAAAAAGTCAGATCATCACTCTCAACACTTGATCAGATGGGACTTGATATGAGCCTGCTGAGCAAGAAGGCTGTTGTAAAAAAAGACGCGAACACGAAGATCAGATACAAAGAAGGAAAGATATCGTTTGAAGAGGAGCTCAAAGTCGAGACGGACGATTACGATATTACAATTCAGAAAGACGGCTGGTTCAATGTTCTTAACAATCAGCATTCATTCAAAGGCAACCTTCTTGTATCAAAATCTGAATCTGATAAGCTGCTGAAAAATGTTGATTCATACATTGACGAGCAGATCAGTAAAGCGAAAGGTGTCAAGATCGATAAAGCGCAGGTTAAAAAAGACCTGCTTTCAGGTATTGTCAAAGACGGCAGAGTGAGCATAGATTTTTCATCTAAAGGCGATATTTCCGATCCCGATGTAAAAGTTTCCGTGCTTCCGCCTTCATTAACAAAGATCATTCAGAAACAGGCCGGATCAATTATCGAAGATAAGGCCAAAGAAGAAGGCGAAAAACAGGGCAAGAAACTTCTGAAAAGTCTGTTTTAANNTTTTTACACTTATTTATAGCCGATTTGCATTTTTCGGAATGAGTTTTCGCGTTTATATTACACTTTTTGGAACGAGTTTTTACATTGATATTGCATTTTTCAGAACGAGTTCTTATATTTCTTTTATAATTTTCTAAGGATAATTATGAAAAGAAAAGCTTATTATGATTTGATGGAATGGAAAGAGAGCAGGGACAGAAAGCCGCTTTTACTTCAGGGAGCAAGGCAAGTCGGTAAGACATATCTTATTGATGAATTCGCGAAAAAAGAATATTCCGAGTATTTTTATTTTAATTTTGAAAAAACTCCAGAGTTGATTCCATTATTTACCGAAAGCCTTGATCCGAGAATTATTATAGCAAAGCTGGGTATGTTTACCGGCAAAAAAATCGGCTTTAAAGACACTCTGATTTTTTTTGATGAGATACAGATTTCTCCGAGAACTATAACCAGCCTGAAATATTTCTGCGAAGAAGCTCCCGAATACCACATAATTGCTGCAGGCTCACTACTCGGTGTGAGTGTAGGCAAAAAAAGCAGCTTTCCTGTAGGAAAAGTAAATTTTATGAATTTATACCCTATGTCATTTCTTGAATTTCTAAATGCTTACAATGACGAACTTCTGTCAGAATTGATCCGTGAAGGTAAGCTTGATGATGTCGGAGAGATCTTTCACAATAAACTTGCCGATAAGCTGAAGCTTTATCTTTATCTTGGCGGAATGCCGGAAGTGCTGCAATCATATCTTATTCATCAGGATATAGCTGAAGCAAGAAAGATCCAGAAAGAAATAATAAAAGCATATAAAAATGATTTTTCTAAATATGCGGATGCCTATCAGGCTGTGAAAACCGCAGAGGTATGGGATTCGATACCATATCAGCTGTCAAAAGAGAATAAGAAATTTAAATTCAGCGATGTTTCAAAAAACGCCAGAAGTTCTACTTATGGGCTGACTATAACATGGCTAAAAAATGCAGGACTTGTATATCCCGCCTATAATGTTTCCATTCCAAAAATTCCGCTTTCGGGTTATTCTGACAAATCGAAATTTAAGCTTTATATACTCGATTCAGGATTACTTGGTGCCATGCTTGGACTTACATCCGACATTATTCTTAAACCCGATGAGTTATTCATGGAATACAACGGCGCATTTATTGAAAATTTCGTCGCCTCCGAGCTTATCTCTTCAGGTTATGAGGAACTGTTTTACTGGTCATCTGAAGGAAAGGCTGAAGTTGATTTTTTGATAAAATCCGGTAACAGCATATTCCCCGTTGAAGTTAAAAGCGGATCGAGCAGAAATCTAAAGAGTCTTCGTGTTTACGAAGGATTATATAAACCAGATAGAGTCATAAGGGTCTCACCCAGAGTATTCAGCAGAGAAAAAGAATTTATCAATATTCCGCTTTATGCTGTTTCAAGCGTGAAAAAAATCATAAAAGATTAAAAAGAAAATTATTTCTTATAGCTTATCGAAACGGTTCTTTTGATATCAGGATTAAGGCTTTCCGCTACCGGGCATGCTTTGACCGTTCGTTCGATCACCGTTTTCTCTTTGTCTGAATAATTATCGTGTGGAAAAATAATTTCAATTTTGATCTCCCCCACTTTTCTGGGGTTCGATGACATTATCTTTTCGGTTTCGGCTGTCGCTCCGTCAATTGAAAACCCCTGAGTCTGCGCAGCAAGCCCGATCGTAGTCAGGATGCATGTCGTATATGAGATCGTAAAAAGATCTGTCGGTGAGAACGCTTCGCCTTTACCGTGATTATCGGTTGGAGCATCAGTAATAATCTTTGTTCCGGACTGCAGATGAATTGATTCGGCTCTCAGCCCGCCTGTGTAAGTTGTTGTCATTTTCGTCATAATTGATTCTCCTTATAAATACTCTTTTTCCAGTTTTTCGATAACTTTGAGTTTCTGTCTATTACTCTTTGCTTTTATAAATTGCTCCGAATAAAACTTCATGGCACTTTTTAACGATCCGTAGAAATCAAAATTTTTATCTGCTACTTCCATGCCTCAGTCTGAGCAATAACTCCAGCAGTCAATCGTACCATTTTCCAAGTCTTCCAGCCAGTTTTTGGGATATCTGAATTTATGATTGGAATGAATTTTTAAAAATTCTCTTAAGAATTTTACAGCAATTCGCTGATTGTCTTTCATTTGAACGGCATAAGGTTTGTTCTCAATATAAGATTCATAGCAATCATATTTATAATCTAATATATCTTTTTCGGAATTGTTAAGGCTTCTTACTACCATGAAAAGATCCGTATGAAATCTCGCTAAGATCAAATATACTTCGTCAATATAAGGTCCGTCGGGGAAATCTTTGAGATATTTATATGCCTCTTTCACATTAGGCATCATTCCTAATCCCGAAGGGTCACCTATGCCGAAAATAGTTGAAAAATATGTATATTTTCTGTATCTTGAGTTAGGGTCAATTTTATGAGCATCAGCAAGAAATTTGTTGGAATAATATAAAGACGGCCCTGAATAGGCTCGTTCAATGCCAATCTTACGGTATTTGTCCTCCCAATATTTAATATCATAATCTGCTATAGTACCTTCAGCTCTTTCGATTTCTTCATAGCTGTCCAAGTTATTGATAAATTTTTTTAAAGTACTGTCAAGCAGGACTAAATTTTTTATTGAAAGGTCATTTTCAACTGTTTCGTAAAATGAATAGCACTTTTCCAGTTCTTTCTTTATTATACCTTCACTGAAAGACGAAATATTTATTAAAAATACCGGAATAATCAAAAAATGTTTAATGTTCATTTCTATTTACGCCCTATTTAAATAACACAGTTTATCTTCAAAATTCCAAATCACTTTTGAAGCGTCATTTCATTAAATATCCTATTCATAATGGGTCCACATTCTGATAACTTTTACGATCTTGTCCTGATCGCAAATTTGATACACTAGACGGTGATGAATATTTATTCTTCGTGAATATGCGCCGGCAAGATCGCCGACAAGCTTCTCATACTTAGGAGGATTCTGTAAAGGATTATCCGAAAGAATTCTTAGCAGTTCCGCAGCTTTATCTTTAAGTCCTGCAGACTTCAGCTTTAAAGCATCTTTCTGTGCCTGTTTGGTGTATATTAATTTCCACTTCACCAGTCAAGATCCGTATCGCATTCATCAATCGGTGTTTCAAGCCCTTCCTTTATTGATTCTCTCATCTTTGGTATTGACAGAAGATAAAGTGTTTCATTGATGGCTGACCAGTCTTCTTCGGATATTAAAACAGCATTTCCGCGTTTGCCTGATATAAGAATAGTTTCATGCGATTCGTTGGCGAGATCAACAAGATTGTATAAATTTTTTCTGGCTTCAGTAACATTGATAGTTGTCATACAAATACCTCCTTCTAAAGATAAAAGTACGGAATTTCGTACGCTTTGTCAAGAGAATAAATTATACCATAGATGCCCAACCGTCTTTTCCCTGAGCCTTACGGTGTTTGTATGCGCTGTCATGACTGAAATAATCTGTTTTCATTTTAAATCTGTTCCTATTTTACAGCCTGAACTACTATAGCTTTAATAATGTGCTCAATTTTATTATCATCTTTGAAGCTATAAGTTCTGTCTATGAAGCTGACAAATGAAAAGTTCCTGAACATACTCTTTAAATCGTCTTCATTTGTATAATAGTGCGGAATATTTTCTTCTCCCGGTCTTCCGCCAATGAAAGTATTGTCTGCTATTTTTTCACCAACACCGAAAGTCGGATCTTCAATCGTAACAAAATCTGTAACGGTCATACCTCCCGGTTTGAGTATGCGGTGAATCTCATTGATGCTTTTCTGCATATCAGATCGCATACCGTGTCCCTGAGTCCATACACATAGAACGGCATCGAAAGATATGTCCGGATAACTCAGATCGTACATGTCCTCAATACCGAAATAAATATTCTTATATCCGAGTTCATCAGCTTTCTTTTTAGCTATATTTACACCTGTTTCAGATATGTCACAGGCAGTAACTTGAAAGCCGTTCTGAGCAAGGTAAAATGTATTCCTGCCAGTTCCGCATCCGAGATCAAGAATATGATGATATTTCTTATCCTTAAATATCCTGACAGCTTCGACGACCGTATTAAGTATTTCGTGCTGAACTTCGCCCTGCTCACTGTATATTTTTTCCCAGCTTCCGTTATTCTCCGTTTTATAGGACATTAGCTATAATTCCTCCCAATGCATTGTATGAAATATGATTTACTATCGAAGGAAGCAAACTGTTCGTTTTTTCCCTGTAATATCCAGTGAATAGCCCAAGAACCGTAACAAAAAACACCGTATTTATAACTTTATAGCCGTTCATGCCGGAAAAATATAGAGTTCCATGAAAAATTCCGAAGATCAAAGAAGTAAAAATTACCGCGTAAGAGATTTTGATTGTCGCTATTGAAATTGACGAGTGAACTCTTTTTGAAATAATAGTCTGAAGCCAGCCGCGAAAAAATACTTCTTCCGTAATCGGTTTTAGCAGCCAGTAGATCAATACCTGCACAATTAAAGTATTATCATTAAGAGGATGTCCCTTTCCTACAATCTGATTAGAAATAAGAGAAGCTAAAATGACAAGAATTGCGCCTATGGCAATACTAACTAATATGGGCTTAACAGCGCATAAATTAAAACCGTATTCCCTGAAATTTCCTTTTGATCTTCTAAATACAAAGATCACGAAAACCACAAAAAAAGATAAAGAACCCAATATTTCTGCGTAATACTGATTCATTATTTAACTATTTCCAAGTTTATTCAAAACAACATCCATTTCAGCTTTATGCTCAACATAGACTTTACATTGCTTACATCTGCTTATCATTCCTTCACGCCATTCTGATTTTTCTTTACCATCAGGCATGTTACTATAGAAAGCGACCCAATCATATTCCCAGCAGCCGATCTTAAGATCAAAAGGAGGACATTTCGCCGAAGCCGGCACTCTACCCCTATTAAAAGGACAATTATTTATTTGATAGCATTTCTTACATTTCATTTCTTATTCACTCCTTTGTATAACAAATGGCTTGCCGCATTTAAAATGCGGGGATCCTTGCAAAACATATAATTAAGCTCAGCGATCATATCGAATTTTGATTTCTCAAGTTCCTTTAACTTATCCTCAATTTGATCCACAAGACCTTCAGAAGCTATAACTTCCCCGTTAACAAATCCTGATTTTTTCATAAAACCAAGAATATCCTCAGCGTTTTCGCAGTATGTATTGTCAGTAAACAAATCACCGTCTGAATATTTCTTTACTCCGTGCGAATGAATATGTATAAGATTTTCATAAAAGCGATCAATAACTTCCGGCATTTCCCTGACGATGTATTTATAAAACGCGCATTTAGACAGATGTGCGGTAAAGAGCATACCGTCATTCTTTAAAACTCTTTTAATTTCATTTATACACTGCTTTCTCTGAGCTGCTTTCTTAATATGGTAAAATGGCCCCATCGCGAGGACAACATCGAAGGAATCGTCTTTAATCGATGAAAGGTCAAGTGCGTCTCCCTGCTGTACCTTGTGAAGTTTTATTTTTTCTTCCTTACTTAATCTTTTAGCCTCTTTAACATGAAAATCAGTAAGGTCGATCAAAGTTACTTTATGACCGGCTTTTGTGAGTTCTACAGCATACCTGCCCGGTCCCCCGCCCAAGTCAAGAATTTTCAGGCTCTTATCATGAATATTTTCCTTTATATATCTGAGATTTATATAAAATTCCATTCTGTGCCGGATCAGCCTTTCATATTCGCCGTAACACGAGTAAATCTTCTTAACTTCTTCCATTTGTTAAACCTTCCTTAATTTGTATTCCGCGATCCAATAGTACTTTAGAAATTGAATCTTGATATTTCCTGAATATCTTTCGAGTATTTCC
>DMTS01000185.1 GCA_003477045.1 Candidatus Delongbacteria bacterium | reverse complement strand
GCTCCTGCCACATTAGACATAGTACCATCCAGATGATTTCCATTTACTATTGCCAGGAAAGAATGCGTATCAAGATCAAACTCTACCTTTAAACCGTTACCCACCATATACCATGTTCCCGGCTCTCCATAACCGTTAGTGAATGTTCCACCTGCGATGAAGTTCCATTCTGTAGCCCATTTTGTCCAAGTGCCTACAGCGTCCCATTCCCCGACAATATTTTGAGTATTGTCATTCGTAGCAAGACAGAAGTAACTGTCGCTGATATCGTTCACAGCAGGGTTATCGACGCTGACTATCTGAAGAGTATAATCCGCTCCGTCAATTAAAGATCCGTCGTTCGGTATAGTCCAGCTTTTAGTGCCGTTGCTCGCCTGTGGAGTTCCGAATATATCCATAACAGGAACACCGTTTTTCAATAAAAATAAGTTCACGCTACCAGATATGTTATCGTACCATGTTATCTGTTTTGTTGAACCCTTCAGCCAGATGTCCCCGCCATTCGAGGATGTAACAATTATGTAATCACCGGCAGGTGCGATCGCAAAAGAATTATCGCTGAAATCGTATTTGGTCGAATCCTCAATGCTTCCGATCTTAACTTTGTAGTCTGTGCCTACATCAAGCGTGGTCGGAATGTACCATTCCAATGAATCATTTGTAGTTATCATCGCCTCAATATCCATCAGGAAATTTCCGCCTTTGTAAAGATGCATTGCAACAGTATCAGTCAGATCGTTCTCAAATTTGATTTTTACAACATTGCCCATCTGCAGAACTTCGCCGCCGTTGGGCGATAGAATCGTGCACTCCGGTGTAGGAGGCGGGTTTGTGCTGCTGTCGTCATCGCTGCAGGACATGAATACAAATCCCGTGATCGCGATCCCGATAAATAGAAATAGTAATTTTTTGTACATTTTTTACCCTCCGTTTGTTTTTATTCTTTAAGAAGTATTTCTCTCGTTTAGTAATTTGCATAATTTTATTTGTTTTGTCAAGCTGAAATAAAAAAGGGAGCACAAAGCTCCCTTTTTTTTTGTGCCTGAATCACTACTTCTTGATCAATCTTTCTTTTAGCGATCTGAATTTATCCTTTAAGAACTTTTGGCTGAATTTTCTCTTTACATCGGTCTTACTTCCGTCTTTTGTCGGCAGCGGCATAGGTTCGATCATCTGATAAAAACCGCCCGTATAAAAATATCTCGGTTCAAAACATTTCATTATCTCAGTAAAGTTACCCGTACCCGGCTGGTACGCATACTGGTACTGATCTTCAAGGTCGAACGAAGTTGACATTTCGTCCCAGTAATAGAAGGATTCATTTGAAAGATTTTCGTAACCGTCGTAACCGAAATTCTCTTTATAGCTGTTCGTCCATTCAGCAGTATCAAAATACATACTCAGCTTCTCGATCAGTTTGCTGTCGGAATATTGATACTTTGTACTGTCCTGTTCGGTATCGTATTCACTATAGCTGTGTGATCCGTATATCTGATTGTTATTGTAACTATAATCTGTTGAATATAAAGGAGTCCAGGTAATACCGTCGTGGCTGTATGAAGTTTCCGACTTGACTGCTAAACTTCCGTTGTAAGCTATTCTAATTCTATAGTAATATTCACCTGCCACAGATGCATTAATTTCAGTCAGTTTCCCGTTATTGTAAGTGTATGTCTCTACCCACAGTTCCTCCAGTATGCCGTCAAAATACAGTGAATTTACGCATTCGGTCATCAGATCACCGCTGTATGTAAATACATTTTCCTCTCTGTCCGTTTCTTCACCGTAATAGTCATAGCCTATTTCTGACATGGTTTTTACTTTACCGTTCTCATATGTCCATAAAGTCTCATATTCTATAACTGCCTGCTGTTTAACTGGAGCTGCCTCTGTAGTAAGCCTGTAAGGTAATTTGGTTACATTATCTGCATAATATAAAGTGCTCAGATCTGTATAATAGCTGGAAACATCCGTGCCGGTGACTATCCTGTTATATTGATCATAGGTGAAACTCGTAGTTGAATTATCTGCAGGATAGGAAGGACAGGTATAACTTTGAGTGATAATTCTCCACACTGAGCCGGGATCAAGTGATGTTACTGTAATCTGAATTAATGCGGCATCATTTAATTGACCGTCGCTTACTGTGCAGGTTATCGTATATGTTGATGTATTATTCGGCGCGGTCCATGTTATACTTGATCCTGTGCCTGTTATGGTTCCGCCGGTCTTGGTCCATGTGTAAGTCAGGTCGTCCCCGTTTGCGTCTGTTGCGGTACAAGTAATAACGGTAGAGCCTCCCGATACTACCGATACCGGATCTGCGGTAAGCTTTGAGACAACAGGAGCCAGATTTTCAGCTACGACTATCGTCACAGATCTCTCCACGGAGGTTTTTACAGTCGGATCGCTTACTGTACATGTTACAATATATGATCCCTCAACAGCTGGCGCTGTCCACTGCGCTGCCTGGTTCGCTCCGACAACCGAACCTCCGGTGCATGTCCAGACATAAGACAACAAGTCGCCATCGGCGTCTGTAGCATTACACATCAGATTTGTTGTCGTGGAAGGTTCGATAGAATAATCATTTGCTGTCAGGCTGATTATTACGGGCGGATTTGTCGGAGTCGCAGTCACCGTAATAACTGCGCTTTTGTTAACAGAATCAGTCCCGTCGCTTACAGCAACTTTTATTGTGTCAGTACCGATCTCTGCGGGAGCTGTCCAGGTTACGATCGAACCGGTACCTGTAATTGACCCGCCGGTATAAGTCCATGTATAGGTCAGCGCGTCTCCGTCTTCGTCTATCGCGAAGCAGTAGATATCCGATGTCCCGTCAGGGGCCACCTGAACAGCCGTGGAAATAAGTTCGCTTATAACCGGTGCATAATTCGTCGGCGAAGTAGAACTGTCGCTGTCGTCGGAAGAGCATGACCATACCGTAATACCCAATAATACCACCAAGGCCAACGATGTTAAAACTTTCCTCATAAGAAACCTCCTCTTTTATTAACTATCCTCGCTTTTTGTGTCTTACTTTCAAAATATATAGATACAATTTGCCAAATGATTTCCGTTTTGTCAAGCTGAAATAAAAAAGGGAGCATTGAGCTCCCTTATATAATATAGCCGTAAAACGGTCTATTTTTCCTGGAACATGTAAACAAGTCCTATCGAAACATTGTTCAGAGCATATTCGTCAAATCTGAGTCCGAGAACGGTTGTCTGGAATTCAAGTTTGAAGTTTCCGTTCTGAAGTGCGGCACCTACATTGACATTCACTACCTCGAAAGTTTCTTCAGTATATTCGTCAGTTTCATCATTGTCGTCAACATTCAGATCGTCGTAGTCTTCGCTTGTCCAGACATTGTCAAAAGTCTTGTTGAATCCGCCCCATAGCTGTACAGAGTTGAATCCGTACCATATTTTAGGATCAACTTCTTTTACAAGCTCAACACCCATTCTGTAAATTGGAAGAAGCGTAACACGGGACTGGAAATTGTCGTATTTATAGTTTTCGTATGCGTCAGTCATTTCCTGAGAAGCGTTCTGATACTTGAATTCAAATTCGTTATAAACCTGAACGCCTTTAGCAGGTTTGTAGTGAACGCCTGAACCGAGCGTAAAGTTCATAAATGATCCGTTGTAACCGTATTTCTCGAATTCGTCAACTGCAACCTCTTCGTCAACTGAAGATTCAAAAGAGAAATAGTTGAATTTCATATAAGGAGCATAGTCAACTTTTGTGCCCGTTACATAATACCTTGCGTTAAGGCCGAAATTCATTATTCCGTCGCAGTTTGAATAACCTGTTTCATAAAGATCGAGATCAGCAGGCGCAGATCTTTTCCAAGAGCCTTCCCAGCTCCAGAAATCAAGGTCAATGCTTGCGTCAATAAAGTGATTGTCATCAAGGATCATTGTTCCGCCCCATGTAGTCTCAAGACCCCAGAAGCTGTGTTCCCATGAATCCTCGTTGTTATCGTCTCCGTTCGTCTCGTCATAAGCGTTGCTGTTGGAATACATTTTAAGACCGAGTCCGAGAAGCAGTTTGTCGCTTAAACCTACTGCAAAGTTCGAGTTGATCCTGTTCGTAGCTTCATAAGAAGCGCCCATCTGAGTATATTGAAAATATGTCCAGTTGGGAAGTCCAACATAAGCATAAAGGTCAGCTACGGTGATCATTGTGTTCTGCTCTGCGGAAATCTGCCATGCCATCGGTACTGGTAAGCTTAAGAAATTATTGAGGTTGAATCTTACAAGTCCCCATGAGTTGGCTCTATCGGTACCCAGCCATGCTCCTTCCTGTCCTGTCAGCAGCCTTTGAGGAAAGTCTGCGTAGTTTGATGTTTCTATAAGCGAATAAACTCCGCCCATTGCGTTAACTCTCAGGTTAGGAACTTCATTGGTAAGTCCGCCCTGGAACTGGGCATTCGCAAAACCCATCATTGCAAGAATGCTTAGAATGATCGTCAGTTTTCTCATTTTGACTCCTTATTTTAGTTAATCTTCGTACAGACAATTAATATTGCAATCGTAAATTAAGTCATTTTGAATGTAAAGTCAAGTTCTATTCACAAATTGTTCACAAATAATTTATCGATTTAATTACCCGTAAGCTTGTTGCTCCAGAGCTTTACGGCCTGATTGATAATATAAGCCGCTACCTGAGGCCCTATCTGCTGCAAAGCTAATTCTTTAGCTGTCGTTTCGCTTATATGAGCCTTCTTGCCCGCTACGGAATGCGTTGAGACTATTTCACTTGTTTTGCAGTCTGTAAGTTCAAGGTTTATCGTGATCTGAAGGCTTTTCATTGATTTTATGTTATAGGTATTTTCAAGCGAAATAAACTCGTAATCCGTATTACCTTCAAGCACGAAATCTATCCCGAGTTTTTTTAAAGAATCCGGGTCCGTGACTTCGCTTTTTATATTTTTGAGCTTCATACCTTTTTCGATCAGATACTTTTTTACAGATGTTTCGGCTTTATCGTCCTTTTTTCCGTTCTTATCAAAGATCCTCACCGCAAAAGAAGGAAGTTTCATTTCGGTCAAAAGTAATTTCAGCGCCATTTCATCCTGAACTATCTGATCCACCACATCGGTAATATCGGCTGTGATCGTGACCCTGACCGTTCCCGCTTCTGTTCTGGCTGTTTCGTTCACGCTGTATTTTTTTATAAAACCGTTCGATTTGGATATGATGTTGTCGCTTATCATAACATAATTTTCAGTGATCTGCTTGGAAGAAAGAAAAACTCCCACGGATTTTTCAAGGGCGTCTCTTTTGGCGCTGCTCAAGGCATCGGATTCTGATGCGCCTTCACCGGTTCCTTTTATATTCACGAATTCTGCTGAAAAACACATTATTGCTGCTGTTAAAATAAAAAATGTACGGATCAAATTCATTCTTATCCTCCGCTAATTATTTTTTACGCATCTTACTGACATTCCCATGTCTTTATATGATAAAGAGTAGGTGAAAACATTCAAGCTGTCGCTTTGAAGGCTGTAATTAACCGGCCATATCTGTCCTGCAAGGTTCCAGTAGGATCTTGTTCTAAAATAACACTGTGAGTTTATGTTCATATAATATGATAAAAATTTCATGCCGCCCGGCAATGCATTGAAACCGCTTTCGTTTGTGGCCCCTGCATTCGGATAGCTCCAATGATCAAATCCGGCTTCCTTTAGTTTTCCTCCAGCCGTTTCCTCTCCGCCAAGCCAGTTGATCAGGGTTTCCCATTCATCCTCTGTCGGAACATGCCAGCCTTCCGGAGGAAGAATTTCATTTATTGCATACCAATTGTATAAAAACCCGTAAACATCTGCGTTCGCCGGATCATTGTTATAAGTACAATATGCACCGGAAGTTGTAGAACTCCAGACCGTATTGTCCGTAATATTAGGTATAGCTTCACCTGTCCGGTAATGGGTAACTTTCAAATTAGAAGCCATCCATATCTGTCCGCCGATGCCGATAGTCGGATAAACATTCCCGTCAATATCGGTTACTGTTCCAACTTCTCCGGTATGATCTACAAAAGGCACTTCTGAAGTGCTTGATTCATCGCTGCAGCCNNACTCCGAGACCGACACTGAGCATGAATGGGGTCTCATCTGTTTCAGGCACAACAAATCCGCTTATTGAAAAATGAGCTTCGTCAGCAAGTTTATCCGCAAGTGCTCCGAAAGAACCTGCGTCTATTGTCCACTGAAATCCTCCCATATTAAATGCAGATGTCGGATCCATTTCATAGAATGTCCCGTCAACTTCGTAAGAACCCAATGACATTACAAAGTTCGGTTTCCAGTACAGACCGAGCATAAGTCCCTTCCATTCCTCCTGCGTAAAATATCTGCCGAGTCCGAAAGTATATCCGAGTGGAACCGAAAATTCATAGTTAAGCATGGTCATATTCATTTCCATNNTCCATGCTTCCGAAAGTGATGTTGAAAGAACCCATGGCACCTAGCGAAAATGCTGTCCAGATGTTTTTTCCTTCATCGTAGTTTGGCGGTTTTACCCATTTCATAGTTCCTGAATATGTCATACCAAAACCGTTCATAGTAAAATCTGTGTCACCCCATTCCATGCTGGCAAAGGTATAGTTCGCTGTAAATCCTTTTCCTTTTAGTATCCCGCCGTCCTCGATCCATGCCCTTCTTGTTGCGTCCGATTCAAGCGTCTGATAATAATCAACGCTTAATTTTCCGGTTTTTTTATTCAAGTCAACTTCCGGTTTCTGCTGATACTTGTTTTCTTCCCTTATCTCCTGTTTGAATTTTTCTTCATTTTCATTTACAGGCTCTTCGGATTTAGTATCAGTCTTATTGTTTTTGAACTGGTCAAGCATAGATCCGCTTGCAGGTGCAACCGGAACGGGTACCGATGCAGGCGGGGTAGCCGGGGGAGCGACCGGTGCGGTTTCTATCGCAGGCAGAGAACTTTCATCTTCTGCCGTAACTGGAACTTCTTCTTTGATGAAAACGATCTCGTTGATATTGTCCCAGCTGATTATCCTTTTGTTGCCTGAGTCATCAACCACAACCGCATATTTTCCGATCTCATAATTGTCTATCATGCAGTTCAGCTTATCTCCGCTCTTGTATATTATCGTGGCTTTCTCCAGAGAATACAATGAGGTAACTGACAGAATAAGAACTGCCAGCATAATTTTTATTTCGATTTTTTTCATATAATTCATCCTATTGTTAAATAGCATTATTGAAGGCAATATACATAAGGCCGTCGAATTTGTCAATTTAAAGTCTTGATATTCTATAATGTTATACAATTAAAATAAAAAAACCCCGAAGGCTCGGGGTTTTAACTAAGTTGTAGGCTTTTTCTATTTGATTCGTTTGTTGCTTTTTGTTACTTCACAAAATTCAGAGTGTATTCTGCGCCAACCAGGATTGAGTAAATCGGGTTAGCATCTTCTGTTGTAAGATCCATGTTCACTCCAAAACCGCCGAAAACATCAAGCTCGGGCATAACATAATAGTTAACTTTAGCATCAACATCTAATGTGTTGTAAGCGTCATTGTCTAATGCATCTGCTTCAGGTAACATGTGCATGTTAAAGTTTAAACCGGCTTCCATGTTCATTTTTTCGTTGAAGTCTTTCGCAAATATTAGTCCAAGATCAAGGTATGAACTTTCGTCAACTAAGTCGTTCATTCCCATTTTGTACATAAGGTAAGGTTTAACCATCATGTTTTCCATCATGTGCGCATAATAACCTGCAACGCCGAAATATGAAGCAAGTTCTTCAGCTGCTGTACCGTCGTAAGAAGCCATGATTCCCATGTCGTAGATACCGTAGAAAGCCATACCTTTTTCAAAATTGTTCCATGGAGTTAATGCGTGAATTTCAATTTCTCTGTTGTCAAATCCGCCGCTGAGTATCATGTTCATGCCAGTAAGCGCAACAGCTTCAGCATCAGCGATAGGAGCTGTGTAGCTCATATAGTTATAAGGTAAAGCTATTTTTGCAAAAAGATTATTTGCAAAGTAACCTTTTACCATCGGATTCAAGTATAGATCCATTGTTTTAGCAGATTCATCAGCAGATTCTCCGTCAACTGTGAAGCTTTCAATTTGGTAACCGAGTCCTGCATACAGGTACAGTTTGAACATGTCGTTCGGTTTTGCTTCGAACTGATAGTTTACTTCGGGAACATACAGAGTCATAGCAGATGCGGATACATCATCTCCAGCCATGTCTGTAACCGTTGTCATGTCGTAACCCAAACCTGCTCCGGCCATCAGTTTGTTTTTGCCGATCTGCATCTGTGAAAATGCAGCCATTGCCACTACCATCATCGCGATAGTCATTATTTTTTTCATTTTCTCTCCTTCTTTAATTAAACTTCGTTTCGTTTTTTTGCTATATCAAGGCGTTCGTAATTCTGTTTCAAATCTTTTTTGTGTTAAATTCACAATTAATTCACAATTCCCCTTTTCATAGGTATTTTACTACAATTTGAATATGTTGTCAAGTAAAATTTTAATTATTTTTTAAGATTAAATCAGCTTTGAACAGGCTTGTGCTCGGGTTTTATAAATCAAAATTATTTCGGCATTTTTATCTTGCCTGCGGTCCATGCAAGGCATTTTCTCGGTAAAAATTTTGAGATCATCCTTAACAGATTTGCCTGATAGCCGTATATGGAAATATTTTTTTTATTCTTCATGTCTTTGAGTGCTTTTTCAACTATCTTTTGAGGATCTTCTATCTTCAAGCCGCCTACGCTCTTTTGTTTAGTTTTGAAAAATTCTGTCCGTGCAGGACCGGGACAGACGCAGGTGACAGAAATATCTTTATCCTTAAATTCCTGATCAAGGGCGTAAGAGAAGCTTAGTAAAAAAGCCTTCGATGCTGCATAAACCGCAAAATATGGAAGAGGGGCAAAAGCTGCGGATGAAGCTACATTCAATATCTTCGATCCTTCGCTCATGTATTTCAAAAGTCTTTTTGTGAGAAGCACGGGAGCTTTAATGTTAACATCTATCATTTCGGAATAGTATTTCTCATCCCCCTTAATAAACTCCTCAGACCTTCCAAAACCCGCGTTATTGATAAGAACCCTTACGGAAGGTTTTTCAAATTCAACCTTCTTCGTTATAATATCTATGCCTTCCGGAGTTGAAAGATCAGCGATTATAATTGTTCCTTTTACCCTTTCCAGCATTGATGCGGTTTCTTCAAGCTTTTCTGAGCGTCTGGCAATAAGCCATATCTCTTCGAGATCAAGATTTTTTTCGAGTTCAACGGCAAACAGTCTTCCGAATCCGGAAGAAGCACCGGTTATTATCGCTATTCGTTTTTTATCACTCATCATAATTTTTGAAATTTAACCAAATTTAATCAATAATCAACAACATTTTTGCTAATTAAATCAATTCATATATTCTTTTGTCACATCAGATTCAGTACCGGGCAAAAAACACCTGAAATCATAAAGGGTCAGCATATTGTTTACTTTAAAGTTGATCTTTATCCAGTTCTTGATCAGCATTTCAAGCAGCATTTTATTTTCTGTGACTGTGAGGTAATTATACAGTTCTTCGTTCATTGAAATGTCAACGAGAGAATTTTTTGTATTGAATTTATAATTTTTCAGCCATCTGTCAAGCTGTACGGCGATTGATTCTTTGGATTTCACTATACCTTTACCGCTGCATGTCGGGCATTGTTCATAAATAGTTTGAGTTATCGAAGGCTTAAGCCTCTGCCTTGTCATTTCCACCAGTCCGAATTTGCTTATTTCTTCCAAGCTTATCTTAGCTTTATCCGCCTTTAAATGCGCTGAAAATTCGTTAAGTACTTTTGTTCTGTTCTCCGGATCGGCCATATCAACGAAATCTATCACTATCAGACCGCCGAGATCTCTGAGCCTGAGCTGTCGGGCGATCTCCTTTGCCGCAGTCAAATTAAGACTGACTATATTATCTTCCTGCGATTTATTTCTGATAAATCTTTTGCTGTTCACGTCAATAGCTACAAGCGCTTCAGTGTGGTCTATCACGATAGAACCGCCGGTTTTAAGATAAACCTCCCTCGAAAGACTGATATAATAGTCTTTGTTGATGTGATAATATTTGTCGAAGATAGGTTCTCCCTCATCATGAAGCATAATGTTGCCCTCAAGCTCCGGCGCGTTATTCCTGACATACTCCCTGATCTCCTCGAAAAGCTCTTTGGAATCAACTACCATCCTAGAGACTTCATCATTGAAAATATCGCGGACGATGCTTGCCGCCAGATCATAATCTTTGTACAGCAGTTTCGGCTTATCCGTTTTTTTATAATCTTTTACTATTTTTTTCCAGATATTGTAAGTCGAAATTATATCGTTGGTAAAGGAAGATGCCTCTTTATTCTCCGCCGCCGTCCTTACGATCACTCCGAAATCGTCCGGGATCAGATTTTTAACCATTTTGTTCAGTCTTCTTCTCTCCGCATGATTCGTTATCTTTTTGGATATCTTTACCCCGATGTCGTTAGGTATTAGAACTATATATCTTCCCGGAATGGCTATATTTGAAGTTACCCTCGGACCTTTTGTTCCGATAGGTTCTTTTATAGCCTGCACCATCGCCTTCTGAGCTTTTTCCAGCTTTTTCCAGTCCCTTTTCTCGGGTTCGACCGGAAGAATGTCCTCGTCAATTGACTTGAAAATATATTTGCCCTCAAGTGCTCTTTTGGGCAGAAGATCCTTCCTGAAATCCTCAAGGTGAGAAAAACCGTTCTGCTCCTCGCCGATATTTACGAACACCGAGTTCATGCCCGGCACCACATTATCTATAAATCCCGCATAAATATTTCCGATCTTCCTTTCGTTATCCGGTCTTTCGATGAACATTTCTACCAGCCTGCCGTCCTCTACTATCGCTACCCTCGTTTCGTTCGTAGAAACATTTATGAATATCTCTTTCAAATTCTCTTTCATTGATCATTCCATTTGTTAAGTATAAATTCTGTGCCGAAGACTGTGTTTGCAGGCAGATCCTGTGCATAAACATCAATGCGCAGCGCGCTTAGCTTTTTGATTATTTCAATATCATCTCCGTTCAGGTAAAGATAACTTGCGATCTCCGTTCTCCCGTCCGTATAATGAATTCCGCCGAGATTAAGATGTTCGTATCTGCATCCTTCATTGTAAAGTTCAAGCGCATTTTTTAAAGTTTTTACTACAAGTATAAAAGGTTTATTCCCGACTGAATTTACAAACGCCGCGGCCTCTTTGATCGGCAGGGCTTTTCCCTCGCATTCGAAAGGAACTCCCGTAAGGTAAAGTTCAGAGTCGTTCTTATCGGCCGCTATCTCATCGTCAGCTATTATCATATAGACGGGATCGATGTGTCCGCACCATCCGACAGCCACCTGCCCGTGGATCAGCCTGTCGTCAACTCTAATAAGGTTCATTTCTTCTTCTCTTCATAATCAAATGTTGTCAGCTAAATATTTTACCAGCTTATCTATTCCCTGATACACCTCGTACAGCGTCGCATTGCTGTTCATGTAGGCCGGTGTGCTCACCACCTTGTTCATTTTATCAATACATATTTCACCGGAAGGTAAAAGTACGGGTGTTATACCCATTTCTTTCAGATCGTTCGCAGCGTTCTCTGCATACCCCGGAGTAATCAAGAGACCGGTAGCCTCTTTCTCCAAAGCCATCGCGACCATCATAGGGGAAATGCAGATCGCTCCAATATACTTATTCATTCTGTAAAAATCCAGAATTACATCTCTTACCGGTTCGATCACGATCCCTTTTCTGCCTTCAAGGCCGTAAGTGAACAGGTTTTTCGCGACTCCGAATCCGCCGGGGATCACAAGAGCTTCATAATTGTTCGGATCAAGCTCAGAAATATCTTTTATCTTTCCCCTGGCAATTCTTGCGGCTTCGACCATAAGATTTCTTTTTTCCTTTGATTTTACACGCTTAAGATGGTCAATAACATCATACTGATCCGCATCGACCGAGAAGCACTCATAGTCAACTCCATACCTGCTCAATGCCAAAAGCGCTGATACAGATTCCTGTATCTCCGATCCGTCAGCGTGGCCGCAGCCGGCCAGTAAAACCGCAACGCTCTTCATTTTAAGCCTCCTTTATAAATACTTCTTTTTATTCTTCCATTTTGCAGACAGTCTTTCCTTTATCTGTTTTTCCATACCTTCTTCTGTAGGAAAATAAAATTGTTCATTTTTTATTTTTTCGGGCATGTAATCCTCCAAGACGAAATGACCGTCGAAATCGTGGGGATATTTGTATTCCTTTCCGAATCCGAGCTCCTTCATCATTTTTGTCGGCGCGTTCCTCAGGTGAAGAGGAACTTCAGCGTTGTCGCCTTCTTTTTCGACGACTTCCATAGCTTTGTTCAACGCCATATATGAGGCATTAGATTTCGGCTGGGATGCAAGATAAGTCGCGCACTGCGCCAGGATGATACGGGCTTCAGGCATACCTATAACTGAAACTGCATTGAAACACGCCTGCGCCATTACCAGCCCGTTGGGAGAAGCATTGCTTACATCTTCCGAAGAGAAAATGATAAGCCTGCGGGCGATAAATTCTGGGTTTTCTCCCGCGTCGAGCATTCTGGCGAGATAGTAAATCGCCGCATCGGGATCTGAACCTCTCAGGCTCTTAATGAATGCCGATATTATGTCGTAATGGTAATCGCCTGATTTATCATATTTTTTTCTGTTGTCGGTCAGCGCTTTTTTTAGCTCTGCCTGCGAAATTGAGACATTTTCCTGATCCTGTGAAAATTCGACTGCAAGTTCAAGAGTATTGAGCATTTTCCTTGCATCACCGCCCGAAGCTTCGAGAAGTATTTTTTTAGCATCTTCATCTATAGATACATTCTGAGCTTTGATTATAGCGTCTTCGTCAAGAGCTCTGAGAAGAATATTTTCCAGTGCAACCTCGCTTAAAGGTTTCAGCTTGAGAACTTTGCTTCTGGAAAGCAGAGCCGAATTAACCTCGAAGGAAGGATTCTCTGTCGTAGCTCCGATAAGCCTGATTATGCCTTTTTCCACTGAATTTAAAAGCGCGTCCTGCTGGCCTTTGTTGTAGCGGTGGATCTCGTCGATGAACAGCACTGCCGCGTCTCCGCGCCTTGCTGCTATTCCCGCGTTATAGATTACTTCGCGCAGATCTTTTACTCCTGAACTCACCGCACTAAGTTTATAGAATTTAGATCCGCATTCTTTTGCGATCAATTTCGCGAGAGTGGTTTTACCGCTTCCCGGCGGTCCCCACAGGATCATCGAGAATACGGACTTGTTCTTTATCATCCGGTCAATAACTTCGCCTTCGCCTGTAATGTGCTCCTGACCGACCACATCGGATATTTTCTGAGCCCTTACTCTCTCCGCAAGGGGTATGAATTCTTCCGGAACATCTTCCAGACTGTCTTCGCCGAAGTTGAATAATTCCATTCTGTACCTGTAGTTTTCTACTAATATGGAAAATACGAAATTTTATTCTCATATTCAATAAAATAAAAACGGACTGCCGTATATTCTGACAGTCCGTCTTAAAAGCTGATGAGAGAAAGTTACAATGATCTTACATCATGTCCATTCCGCCCATGCCTCCCATTCCGCCCATACCGCCTGGCATTCCTCCGCCTGCTGCGGCTGATTTTTCTTCCGGTTTTTCTGCAACTACGCATTCCGTAGTAAGAAGAAGTGAGGCTATAGAAGCTGCGTTCTCTAAAGCTGTTATAGTTACTTTTGTAGGATCGATCACGCCTGATTTTATCAAATCTTCGTAAACTTCTGTCTTCGCGTTGAATCCGTAAGCGAACTCTTTACTCGATTGAACTTTATTGAAAACAACTGCGCCTTCCAGACCGGCATTTATAACTATCTGTCTTAAAGGTGACTCAAGCGCTTTTTTCAGGATATTAATTCCGACTTTTTCTTCGCCTTCAACTTTTACTTTGTCAAGTACGGCTATTGCTCTCACTAAAGCTACGCCGCCGCCGGGAACGATACCGTCTTCAACAGCCGCTCTTGTAGCGTGAAGCGCGTCATCAA
This sequence comes from Candidatus Delongbacteria bacterium, assembly GCA_003477045.1. Lineage (GTDB taxonomy): Bacteria > UBA4055 > UBA4055 > UBA4055 > UBA4055 > UBA12480. Next base: position 14,100 of record DMTS01000185.1, on the reverse strand, counting down.
CTCTGTCTTTTATCTCTTTCATCTCGACTTCTGAAGCCGCGCCTACTTTTACAACAGCTACTCCACCAGCAAGTTTTGCCAATCTTTCGTTGAGTTTTTCTTTATCATAATCCGAAGTCGTGACTTCGATCTGCTTTTTGATGCTTTCTATTCTGTTGTCGATGTCTTTTTTCTTGCCGTGTCCGTCAACGATCTTCGTATTTTCTTTGTCGATAATAACGGTTTTTGCACTTCCGAGCATATTAAGTTCCGCATTCTCCAGTTTCATTCCGAGTTCTTCAGTTATCAGTTCACCGCCGGTCAGTATTGCGATGTCTTTGAGCATTTCTTTTCTTCTGTCGCCGAATCCGGGAGCTTTTACAGCAGCGATCTTTAAGGATCCTCTGATCTTGTTTATTACCAGAGTTGCAAGCGCTTCACCTTCTACATCTTCGCAGATCAAAATAAGACCTTTTCCTGTCTGAGCAACTTTTTCCAGAACGGGAACCATTTCTTTAATAGTAGATATTTTTTTATCGTAGATCAGGATGTAGGGATTTTCCATTCTGACTTCCATGGTCTCGGAATCGTTGATAAAATACGGCGACAGATAACCCCTGTCGAACTGCATTCCTTTTACGACTTCAAGCGAGCTCTCCATAGCTTTAGCTTCCTCGACAGTGATAACGCCTGTGGTTCCTACGGCTTTCATCGCATCGGCTATCATTTTTCCTACCGCTTCATCGTTATTTGCGCTTATTGAAGCCACATTTGATATCTCAGTGTAGTTGTTGCTTATTCTTTTTGTTTTGGACATCAGGAATTTTTTTACTTCGGCAACACCTTTATCAATTCCTTTTTTAATGTCCATCGGATTAGCACCTGCCGTAACGTTCTTCAGTCCTTCTGAAATTATCGCCTGAGCGATTACAGTCGCTGTTGTAGTTCCGTCGCCAGCTTTGTCTGAAGTTCTGGAAGCTACATCTTTTATCATTTCAGCGCCTATCTTCTGGATAGGGATATCAAGTTCGATCTCTTTTGCAACGGTCACGCCGTCCTTTGTGATCACGGGAGCACCGTATTTTTTCTCAAGAACTACATTCCTGCCTTTTGGTCCCAAAGTTACTTTTACTGCATCGGCAAGAATATCCACACCTTTTTTTAACTCTGTTCTTGCATCTATTCCATATTGTATCATTTTAGCCATTTTAATTCTCCTGTATCAGAAATTTTTTATTTTACGACTGCCAGTACATCTTCGAACTTGAGGATCAGATATTTGACCTCGTTTAAAGTGATCTCAGTGCCTGAATATTTTGCATAAATAACTTTGTCGCCAACTTTAACTTCTTTTTTTAATTCTGCGTCATTTCCAACCGCAACAACTTTACCGAGCTGAGGTTTTTCTTTTGATGATGTTTCGGGGAGTATTATCCCGCCTTTTGTTTTGTTCTCGATCTCTTCGATCATTTCCAAAACTACTCTGTCCTTGATCGGTTTTAGATTTACTGCCATTTTGATTCTCCTTTGTTTAATTTTAAAAGTTTGCTTTACACTATTGCAATAACCTTGCCAATTAATTTTATAGCTGAATTTCTACTGACAATATCGAAAAATGTTCATTCTGTCATACTTTGACATTGTTCTGTCATACTATATACCTGACATTTTGAACGAGTCATGTGTCTGGAGAAAAAATGTCAAAGATCATGTAGGTTCGTTTTACCTCCAAATCATTCCGCAATTAATGCCGACATTTTTTAAGAAGACAGCATGACGAGTGATTTAATATATACTCGACATAAATTTATCTAAAAGCTCATCCTGTAACCATTAATCGCAATCACTTCTTTATTGCGGGTGTCGTACCGGCGGAATTGAAAATGTGACGGATATCGCTTTTATCTAAAATTATGTCTCGCTACTTGACTCTGCCGCCAAGTTTCCATCTGCTTATGCCTCTAAAGAACATAAGTATAGTGAAAGGAAGAACGAACTGGCCTTCCATCAGCCTGTTTGAAGTTGAAAGGATAAGCCAGGCTTTGTTCATCTCCTGCTTCCTGTAATATTTCAAAAATATCGCCATGAGGGTTTTAGAAAACTCCCTGAAACGCCTGTCGCTCATAATAAAAGAAACGGCATTATCATAATATTTAGTACCTTCTTCTGTATGGAACCATCCATCCGCAGATCCGGGTTCACCCAATTCTTTTACTATATCTCTGATCTCATCATCCGAAAAAGTAAATTCCAAAAATTCATCGGTATTGAAAAATTCAAAACTCTCGTTGATGAACTTATCCGGATCCTTGTCGTATTCCGCGCCTGTCTGGGAATGTGTATTCATCAGATCCATTGAAGCTTCCATCACGCTCTTCTGCATGACCGGACTGCCGAAATATGAGGACGGTGTCGCGGTTTCTTTTTCCAGCTTCTTCAGCTGAAATTCAGCAGATACCTGATAATACTGACATTCTCCACAATTCTCATTCCTGATCGTTGCGCAGCATACCGGGCATATCATTTCTCCATTTTTAAGAAGACATTTCCTTTTTCCCGGTTTTGAATTACAGTTCGTACATTTGTCTTTTGCCATATCAATTTCCCAAATATTTTTTTTTACAGATCAGAGGCTTTCATGCCTTTAGCTATTAAGTAACCCGTTGCTCTTTCCTTTAATTTATATCTCGAAACTAGTTCTCTGAAACATGTACCGTGGTTCGGATAGATCAGATGGGCGATCTCGTGGATTATCACAAGATCTGTGACCCAAAGCGGATATTCTTTCAGCTTGTTGTTAAGAATTATATTTTTATCTCTGATAAAACATTTGCCCCATGTTGTCCTTAATGAATCTGAATATCCGATCGAAAAAGCCGGCGCTTCAGGTATGAATTTTTTCCTGAGCATTCCGGCTCTTTCAGTAAGTGAACTTACACCTTCCGGTATTTTTGATCTTGAGCTGAGCTTCTTTACAGATTTTATTACGAAATCCTCGATAAACTTTTCGTCTGAATGAAAAGGAGCCATGACTTTTACAGTTCTGTCACCGACCAATCTGGCCTGAATTGTTCTCTTCCTTGCTTTGGATCTGACCAGCAGTATTTCGAACCCGTCAATTATCAATTAAAAGTTGCTCTTTTTTATTTTTGTCTGCCAGTTGGGATCGCTTTTTTCTCCAGGATAATCAGAATGGAGAAGTTTAAAGTCTCCAAGCCCGTGCGGGTCTCCGAACACGAATGTATAATTCCCGGTAAAATATGTCCATATGTCATGGTCTGAATATTCGGTGTTGTAGGTTTCGATGTCCCTTTTGCTCGGAGGTCCCATTTTTAAATAAATTCTCCCCCTGTCGCTTTTCCATCCCTCTGTTTTACTGGTAGAAAAATCATTGTTTATTTTCTGTATCCTCTGCCTGAATGCTTCCCGTGAATTTTCCTGCTTTGATTCCTGCTCTGTCCAATACCTTTTTAAAAATTCTCTTTTGCCTGACAGCAGCAGATTGGCATATTTGTCCTGTTCTTTCTTCTCTAATGTGATAAATACCTGTTCGTACTCAATTCCTATTTCACTGTCCTTCATTATATCAAGCTCAAGTGAATCTTTTGAAGATATAGCCATATTTTCTTCGGGTTTGAATCTGTCTTTAGTAAAATCGATCTTTCTGTACATATAAAAATTATTATTTCCTTCTATTGTCTTGCCCGAGGTTTTGTTTGTGATCTTTAGAGAAAATTTATAAGCTCCTGTTTTTAGCGTAGCTACAGGGATCCTGTCAGCAAGAACGAGAGACCTTCCCGGAGATTTTTTATTCTCCGGCAAACCTTTTTTTATTTCTCCGCCTTCAGAATTTGATATTTCCCACTGGTATTCGATATCGTCATCTGAATTAAGCCCGTAAATCTCATTATAATAATAAATAAACGGCCTGCTCGTTCCGAATATCTTGCTCGGATTAGGCAGTATTATAACTCCCTGTTTATAAAATTCAGATCTTTCATCGGGCCTATCTGTGATTATTCTTGAAGCCATCTGGATAGTTGACATGGAAAATTTATCTTCAAATGCCGCGATCATGAACATTTTTGATTCCTGGGGGACTTCGAGCATATCGATCTGTTTACCTGAATTCAGATCTTCCACTTCAACAACCAGTTTGTAATAGCCCGGTGCAAGAATAAGCTCGGACATGACCGGGATCTCAGCGCCTGAAAATTTATCCTCTTCGTTCAGTATCGAATATTTCTGCTTCCATTTATCTTCGGCAATTATCTTATCTTTATCGTAAATAAAAACTTTTATGCTGAAAGTGCTGGTCAGAACGCTGTCGAACTCAAGATAATATATCGGAATAGATATATATATCTGAGTCCTTGTTTTACTGTCGTTATCAGACCTGAAACAGGAATAATCCACATAGAAAAATTCCTTCGCGGCCGAAGTGAAAATTAGCGTCAGTATAATTATGAACATAATTTTTTTCATTTAAGCACCCTCCTTCCTTCAATATATCTGTCTTTATAATAATCTCTTGATAAAAGGTTTATCTCCGGTCCGTTGGTTGTTGATGCATGAAGAAATTTTTTCTCATAAAGGTAAATGCCGACATGCGATACTCCCTTCCCGGTCGTATTAAAAAATACAAGATCGCCGTATTTTAAGTCGCTTATTTTTTTCACCGGAGCACCTTCCACGAACTGCGATTGAGACGAACGGGCAAGTTTCATTCCGAACACTTCCTTAAATGCAAGCTGAACAAAACCGCTGCAGTCGAACTCGTCTGGACCTGTAGCTCCTATTCTATAGTCGGCTTTTTTATATTTTTCATAAAATTTTTCAAAACTTTCTGTTATCTTAAAGCCTTCTTTTCTGAGAAGTTTTTCTCTTTCAAGCATCTCTTTTGAAGATGAGCACGACATCAGAATTATTAAAGCTGAGACGAAAAATATTATTCCCGGTCTGAATCTCATTTTTTCACCTTTTCTTTAAATATTTTATAAGTCCGGAAGTTGAGCAGTCGTGTACGGATCCCGCTTTTTCTTCTTTAAGTTCTTTCAGTATCCTGCCGGCAAGTTCTTTTCCGAGTTCTACGCCCCACTGATCGAAGCTGAAAATATTCCAAATCACTCCCTGTACAAAAACTTTGTGTTCATATAAAGCTATCAGCTTTCCCAATGTGTATGGAGTAAGACTGTCATAAATTATCGAATTGGTAGGATTGTCTCCTTTGAATATCTTATGCGGATATATCTTTCTGGCATCAGCCTGCTGGACATTCGCAGCTTCCAGCTGCGCTATTACTTCTTCTTTTGTCCTGCCTACCATAAGAGCTTCGGTCTGAGCCAGAAAATTGGAAAGCAGTTTTTCGTGATGGTCGCCCATTTTATTTAAAGGCTTTTTCGCACAAAGAAAATCAGCGGGGATCATATGTGTTCCCTGATGGATCAGCTGGTAAAATGAATGCTGGCCGTTGGTTCCCGGTTCCCCTAAAAGTATCTGGCCCGTGCGGTGTGTCACCTGAGACCCGTCCCTTGCCACGGATTTTCCGTTGCTTTCCATACTTAGCTGCTGCAGAAATGCTGGAAACCTGTGCAGATACTGGTCGTATGGAAGAACCATTTCGCACTCGGCTCCGAAGAAATCCGCGTACCATACCCCCAATAGTCCCATGATAACCGGAATATTCTTTGAATGTTCAGCTGTCCTGAAATGAATGTCTGCTGCTTCTGCGCCTTTGAGCAGCTCCTCGAATTTTTCATAACCTACAGAAACAGCTATAGACAGCCCGATGGCCGACCAAAGCGAATATCTTCCTCCGACAAAGTCCCAAAACTCGAAAATGTTATCTTTATCTATACCGAATTCTACAACTTTTTCTGTATTTGTAGAAAGAGCAACAAAGTGTTTTTTGACATTTTTTTTATCTTTCGCCTTTTTTAAAAACCAGTCTCTGGCCGAATAAGCATTGGTCATCGTTTCCTGAGTTGTGAAAGTTTTTGATGCTATCAGAAAAAGAGTTGTTTCAGGGCTCAGCTTCTTTAATGTCTCAGCCAGATGCGAACCATCAACATTAGACACAAAATGAACTTCGGGACCGTCCGCATAGAACTTCAAAGCTTCGCACACCATATACGGGCCAAGGTCTGATCCTCCGATCCCGATATTAACAACATCAGTGATCTTTTTTCCCGCATATCCTTTCCAGCCACCGCTTCTGAGAGCGTCAGAAAATATTTTCATTTTTTTTCTGACTTTTTCGATCTCGGAATGAATGTCAACACCGTCCTGCTTTCCCTGCCTGCTTTTAAAGTTTCTCAAAGCCGTGTGCAGTACCGCCCTGTTCTCAGTTTCATTAATCTTATCGCCCTCGAACATTGAAGCAATGGCTTTTTCAAGGGCCATTTCATCTGCAAGTTCAAGCAGAAGTTCGATAGTAGTTCCGGTAATTTTGTTTTTTGAATAATCAAAAAGCATATCGTCGAATTTTATCGAAAATTTTTCGAATCTCTTTTTGTCCTTAAAAAGATCTTTGAGATGGGTTTTCTTTATCTCTTTATAGTTCCTGAGCAGCTTCTCCCATGCATTGGTATAGGTCGGATGTATCTTTTTCAGCACAGTTTACCCCCGTTATAAGTAACTCCACTGAATTTAATCAAAATAAGGAATATCTTCAAGTATTTTAAGTCATATTATAATAAACTTTATTTTACTTGATTTTGAACTTAAGATTTTTATAACTTTATAATATGCAAAAATGTCATGGAGGATTATCATGGAATTATTAAAGCGTATTTCTATAAGGACGATCACAGGAGAATTTATCAGAACCGTTAAAAGGTTCCCGCTGCCTGTTTCGTTCTCGATCCTGACCTGCATTCTCCTGATAATTGAGATCGAAAATTATTCGTTTTTTGACAATTCTCCTATCCTTGTTAAGAGCATCTTCATTTCGATCCTCGGATTTTTATTTACGCTGGTATCAACTTTGTTCCTTGAAAGATCGGATAACCGCGACAGGATCAAATTTATCATGCAGACGATAGTGCTTACTCTTCTGGCGTATCTTTTCATTACACTGCCCGCAGAGTTCAGGGAGACGGATTATATTACTTTCGCATCATATCTGTCGGCATCAGTATTCTCCCTTATGTTCGTTTATACAAAAAACAAGGATGAATCATATTTCGGGATATACAACATCACTCTTTTCATGCGCGGATTCACAAGCTTTGTTTTTTCGGCCATCCTTTTTGGCGGGCTCGCTTCCTCCCTTTTCGCGGTTCAGCAGCTCTTTTTCGCCGGAAACTTTCATGAAGAGCTTTACGGGGACATCTGGGTTATTATAATATCTTTCTTCGCTCCCGTTCACTTCATGTCCGGGCTTCCTGACGACAGGGACTCTCCAAATTCAAATTTTTTGTACCCGAAAGCACTTAGGATCCTTCTCCAGTATATTATGACACTTCTCGTATCGCTTTACCTTATAATACTTTACAGCTATACGGTCAAGATCATACTTACCCGAATATGGCCGGAAGGGATTGTCTCATACCTGATCATTTCATATTCGCTTGTAGGAATAGTTACGTTAATTCTTCTTTCGCCTCTCAAAGATTCGGATGAGTTCAAATGGATCAACTCTTTCTCAAAATATTTCTTCAGAGCTCTGCTTCCGCTTATAATAGTGCTTTTTATGGCAGTATTAGAAAGGATCTCTGAATATGGCATAACTGAAAAACGGTACTTTATCCTAATGCTGTCATTTTGGCTCTCAGGCATCACACTTTACATGATCTTCAGTAAAAAAAGGGATCTGAAACTTCTTCCCGTCACTCTTTCAGTTCTGTCGGTTGTATCGCTTTACGGACCATGGGGTTGCTTTTCAGTTTCTAAAAACAGCCAGCTCTCGATACTTGAAGGTCTTCTGTCTAAAAATCATATCCTTGTAAACAGTGATATCCGGAAAACTGATGCGTCTGTACCTTTTGAAGACAGAAAAAGTATATCTTCGATCATTTCGTATTTCTATGACAATCACGGCATAGACAAAGTTGAATTTCTTAAAAAGACATATCAGCAGCTGGCGGCAGAAAGCAAGGATAAAAATGACAAAGATGCTCAGCATAATTTTTACCGAGATTTTGACCAGGCTGTGTCGCGAAAGATGCTTGTGAAAGAGGGGCTGGGATTCGATTTCGTTGATGAATGGCAGAATGAGAACACATCGAACTTTCTGAATATTGCGGTAAAATATTTTCATGATCCGGAGATCGAAGATATTTCATACTATGATTCATATATTGACTGCAGGGATAATTTAATAAAAGACAGGATCTTGGACAAAAGCAGCGGTTTATATCTAAAATATAACGCGAAAGATCTCAGTCTGGTGTTCGAAACGGAAAATAAAGACAGTGTTACATCTGTTGATCTTGATAAGTATGTCCGAAAAATAATCGCTGAAAGTAATAACATAGCGGGAGAAGCCGAACCGGAGAAAATGAAGTTTATTGATTCAAACGACAAACTGGATTATATGATCATATTCAGAAATTTTAGCGCTACTAGGGAAAATGAAAAAGACCCTTACAAAATTACGGCGGTTTACTTCGGTTTTTATTATAAAGTAAAACCATCCGACTAAAACTGCATTTTATCCTTTTAAATTTGCATTTCATATTAATATCATATAATATTTCGGAGTATTTATATATATTTACAGCGGAAAAAAAATAATTAAAATAGAACGGGGTAAAAATGAAAAAGATAATTATTATTTTACTTGGGCTGGCACTAACGCTGGTAGCTCAGGAAATGCTCACAAAAACTCTTCCGAACGGTATGCAGGTCGTAGTTAAGAAGAACACAAGCAACACATCGGTAGGATTTTTCTGTTTTGTTAAAACAGGCTCGATCCATGAAGACGAATATTTGGGAAAAGGATTATCCCACTACCTTGAACATATCGTTTCAGGCGGCTCTACCAAAAATCATTCCGAGCAGTGGCATCAGGATAAAAGAAAAGAGATCGGAGCGATAACGAACGCTTATACCACTTTCGGGGCTACAGTATATTATATGCAGGCTGACAAGCAGTACTCCGATTCTGTTCTCTACCTTGTGTCAGACAATATAATGAACTGCTCTTTCGATCCTAACGAGGTAGCGAGGGAAAAAGATGTTATCGTTAAGGAATTCGTTTACAGAGTATCATCACCTATGGCTAAGCTTTATAACGGAATGTGGGCTGCAACTTTTTTAAAATCGAATGTAAAGAACGAGGTTATTGGAGAGATAGAAATTTTCAAGCAGAACACCCGCGAAGAAATGATGAATTATTATAATAAAAGATATATGCCGAACAATATGGTATTCGTTGTTGTAGGGGATATTGATCCTGCACAAATGCTGGCTAAAGTCGAAAACACTTTCAAGGATTATAAACGCGGTGTTCTTACTCCCGTTTATCTGCCTGAAGAAATGATAAGACCGGGCAATATCAAATATATTGAGGAATTCGCAGTTCAGCAGCCCAGAGTTTTTATCACAAAATTAGTACCGAAAGCTGAACAGGATGATTTCGCAGCGTTAACAATGGCTTCGCAGATACTTTTCGATAAAAGAAATTCTCCTGTACAGTACAAGCTGGTCGAAGAGGAAAAAGCTGTTAACTGGATTTACGGATATTTTAATGAGGGCGGACATTTTCCCGAGCCCATGATACAGATAGGATTCGAAACCAAAGATCCTCAGAACCTTGATAATGTTGTTAAACGGATAGATGCGATTATAGCTGATGTCGCTAAAAAGGGGATTACTCAGCAGCAGATCAATGAAGTTATCTCCAGAGAGAAAGCTCAGAAGATTTTAAGAACGCCCGATGCCGACAGGGAAGCGCAGCAGATCGGCTGGAACATGATAGTTTATGGCGTGCCTGATATTTTTGATCTTCAGATACAGCAGTTTGAAAAGCTCACGCCTGAAATGGTAAATGAGGCCATCAGCGAATATTTTGTGCCGGATAACAGGGTGATCTATTACGGTGTTCCCGAAGGAGAAAAGGCAAAGATAGAAAATGCGGAAAAGAACATCGTCAAAACTGAAGTCGAAAAAATAGAAGTCGATAAAAATCTTACAGTTCTTCATAAACAAAATACTACAGATCCTGTGATCCAGGGTGTAATTTTTATCCCTGTTTCGTCTGATTACGAAACTATGGAAAACACAGGATCATTCCAGTTCGTTTCAGAAATGCTTTTGTCCGGAGGCACGAAAAAGTACTCCTCTATGGACTTAAGCTCATGGCTGGAAGACCACGCGGTAAGAATGAATTCCGAGATCGGACCGACTGGTTTAACGATCAGCTTTAAATGCATTAAGGATGATTATAAAGAATTTATCAAAAGACTTTACAGCATCATGAATGAACCTTTATTCGATGCAAAGGAACTTCAGCTTGCTAAAGAAAGAGCTGATGCGGATTTTAAAAGAAACCTGAGCGATCCTGATAATGCTTATTCTGAATTCAGGTCATCCATACTATATAAAGGACAGAAATCCGGCCTTAGCGCAAAGGAAAGAAATGATATTTTTCAGAAACTTACTCAAGACGATCTAAAAAATATTTATAAGAAGTACTTTAAAGCCGAAAGTCTGATCGTAACATTATTCGGCGATCTGAATAAAGAGCAGGCCGCTGCTTACGCCGGCGAGATAAGATCAAAGATCCCGTCAGGAAAGATCAGCGGAACCAAAACGCCTATCGTTGTGCCTAAACTGAATGAGACTTTTGTTAACGAATGCGAATTCGAGCAGGTAAATATAGAGATAAATTTTCAGGCTCCGCTTCAGGGAGACCCGGACTTTTATACTATTACAGCTCTAAATCAGGTAATGTCAAATTCGTTTTCCGGGAGACTGCTTAAAGCTACCAGAGTTGATAATGACCTTGTCTATTCAGCTTATTCTTACTATTCGGGAACGAAAGACTACGGGTTCTACAGAATAGAAGCCCAGACTTCTCTCGCTAAAAAAGATCAGCTTGTGGAAGTGCTCAAAAAAGAAGTTCAGAAGCTCATTGACGGCGATATTACACAGGAAGAGATCAACCTGTCTGTTGAATCCTATTCCAAAATGCTAGAAAGCTATTTTACAGACAGTAACATGGCGGGGCTTATGACATCTTACGAATCAAGAGGACTCGGATATAATTTTTTGAAAGAATCATTAAAGGACTTAAAGAAAGTAACGCCTGAAATGATCAAAGCTGTTTCGAACAAATATCTGAAAGATGCCGCGATCTTTATTTCGCAGCCTTCTGCCGATGTAAAACGGGTGGTAGAATAAAATAAAAAGGGCGGTCAAATTTGAACCGCCCTTTTTTTTTATCTCATTTTCGCTTTGATCGTGATGTCGTCACCCATGTATCTGGGTTGTCCGGTTGAAAGAAGAACGCTCAGCCAGAATTCGCCTTCCACATTGATCTTCTTTCTTTTGCCCACGACTGAAATTATAGGCACATGAGTGAATCTGCCGTTCCAATAGCCGATCATCAGCTCTGTTTTACCAGCCATTGCTGCGTGTGCGGCATTCTGCGCCAGATTCGAGCAGAACATGGAATCAATAGGAGCTGCGGGTAATGATCTTATCATATAGCTCGGATCAATGTATTTGATCGAGTGCTCGATTTTTTCTTTGTTTAAGAACTGGCTGACCTTATCCTTTATCAGCAGGCCTATATCATTGTGAAGAACATTCCCGGACTGGTCTTTTTTTACTTCTGTTCCTTTGAACAGATCCTGTCCTGCGCCTTCGGCCACGACTATTACCGCATGATGCTTTTCTTTTATCCTTTTTTTAAGCATGTTCAAAAGTCCGTCCTTGCCTTCAAGCTCGAAAGGACTTTCAGGAACAAGTACATAATTTGCATCCTGAGATGCTACAGAAGCCGCGGCAGCTATATAGCCGGAATCCCTTCCCATAAGTTTAACGATGCCTATTCCGTTCAAAGCTCCTTTAGCCTCTACATGGGCTGAGCTTATAGCTTCGACAGCCGCGGAAAATGCGGTCTGATATCCGAAAGTGTGCTCGGCGAACACTATATCGTTATCTATGGTTTTTGGTATCCCGACCACAGCCATATCGAGATTTCTTATAGCTATTTCTTCGCACATTTCGTTTGCGCCTCTCATCGTTCCGTCGCCGCCGATTACGAACAAAATTGAAATTTTCAGTTTTTCAAGGCAATCAACTATCTTTTTCGTGTCCTGACTCCCTCTTGAAGATCCCAGAACGGTGCCCCCTTTAAGGTGTATATCCTCGACAATTTTAGGATCGAGCAGCACAGGTTTAGGCTCGTTTCCTTCGACCATTCCCCTGTAACCGTATTTAAACCCGTAGAATTTGTCGCATTTATACCAGTAATGCATTGCGTTCACTATTCCTCTAACGACATTGTTAATTCCGGGACACAGTCCGCCGCAGGTAACGATACCGCAGGAAATTTTTCCGGGCTCAAAGTGAAGCAGCTTTCTCGGCCCTGCAAGTTCAAATGAAGGAAGAGATTCTATCTTCCCCTCATATTCCCTAATATTATCAAGCTCAAGATCGAAAAGAACTCTTTCGCTGTCTTTTACGAAATTTGCGAATAAACTGCTGTCTTTAAATGATAAAGGTATCGGCGATTTGTAATTACAGTCACCGAGATTCTTTATTGGGGTGTTGTCAAAAATAAAACCGTTCATCTATCTGTCCTTTCTGCTGCTTTCTGTTTTGATAATTTTTGCTCCATTGACAGCTATGATATAGTAAAACTTTTTTGTGCCTGACAAAGGCGCAGTCCACTCAGCGCCGTTAAATGATCCTGTAAGATCCGGTAGAAATGTTCCGTAAGGAAGTGCTGATGAATAAACTTTATATTCCGTTGCCCCAGCCACATCATCCCAGCTTATTGTGATATTATTTGAAACTATATTCACAGATATATTCTGAGGAGATCCCGGAAAAGCCCTGTTCTCCCATAATAGGTACGGATATCCTTCGTTAAAAACCGCATTACCTGCCCAAGTATAAATAAAATCCCAGCCTACAAAAGTATTATAGTCAAAAGGATAAGTCATATCGTCAGTTGTTTTTCCTTCTCCTCCGGCTGAAGTCGCCTGAGTGCTCGTTTCAATGTCCCAATAGCAATTATTGTAGCTTGAATATAGTGCGTAACCGGTCAAGCCGCCCAAAAAGTCAGTTCCTGTCACTAAGCCTCGAGAGTAACAGTAGCTTATGATCGTCATATAGCTATACCCGGTCAGTCCTCCAAGATAGTTGTTTCCGGTAACATCTCCGTAGGAGTAACAGTTTGAAACATTCCCGTCATAGTCAAATCCGATTAACCCGCCTATATAATTTGAACCGTCCGCATTACCGCTTGAAAAACTGCAATAAATATCGGAATTGTCATTCATTCCTAAAAGACCTCCGGCGTTATCACCCCCGCTGATGGTTCCGGAGGAAGAACTATATGTGATGGATGAATAGTTTTCTGCTTTTCCGGAAAGTCCGCCTATATTGTAATTACCTGAAACGCTGCATGACGATAAAGAGCTTTGAACACTGCTGTAGAAATTTAATCCGCCTGTAACTCCGCCAACGTTACTGTTTCCGGTTACCGAACCCGAAAAATTACACTGATTCGCAAAGCTGTTATATGCAAAATATCCCGCCAGAGACCCGGTATAATCACGCCCGACAACAGATATTCCTGATAATTTCAGATTTTGTATAAATGAATCAGTGATATATCCAAAAAGTCCTATATGATCATCCGCCGGTCTATTTATGGTGAGATTATAAATACTGCAGCCGTTACCGTCATAATTGGAAGTAAAAGCAAGTGAATCGTCACCTACCGGATCCCATCCTGAACCTGAATTCCATGGGGCAACTCCCAGATCAATATTCGCGATCTGCTTGAAATAACATCCGTCCCATTCTGCGCCCAGATAATATCTGAGACTGTCGAGATGTTGAGCAGTTCTTATAAGATAAGGCTCTTCGTATGTGCCTTTCCCGCCGGCGAAATAAGTATCAGTATTGTTGATGGTATAGGAAGTCGCTGCATTAATATCG
>DMTS01000224.1 GCA_003477045.1 Candidatus Delongbacteria bacterium | reverse complement strand
ACAGCCCGTCAAATGTAGTGACCTTTGTATCCGGATCGAACATTACTATAAGCTGGGACAGTGTCTCCGGCGCAACAAAATACGATGTATATTCCTCAGATTCTCCCTATGACGGTTTTGCATATGAAATATCAGTTACATCGCCGGAATACACTACATCCTGCGCCGAAGCAAGAAAATTCTACTATATCGTAGCAAGTACAACCGCGAAATCTCTTAGATCCGGAGAATCACACGAGAGATTTATAGAGATAAAAATTCCCGGGAAATGAGACGGTTAAGATAAGAATTATGTAATTTTTTTATCAGAAGTGGGTAAATACGAGTATATTTTCACTTCGATTTGGCCAGCCTGATTCCATAAATTAGTTTCCAGTTTTTTTCCCAGATTGATCTGAAGCAGTTTCTGCTTAGCATTTCCGGGTAGTTACAGCTGCCGCCTCTCAATACTCTGCCTATACTTCCCTTTTTTGGTCCTTTCGGATTGTTATCAGGACTATCCAAGTAAAATTCAGGATCGTACCAATCCCAACAAAATTCACTTGCATTACCGCTCAAGTCATAAATACCCAGTTCATTAGCTTTCTTAGTCCCGATTTTTTTTACAGATGTAAACCCTGAAACTGTTGAATTTTTATTACACCATGCCACATCATCAATATTATCGGAACCGCTATATTTGAATTTTTTACTTTTATTACCTCCCCTTGCGGCATATTCCCATTCGGCTTCGGTCGGAAGTCTGTAGCCGTTTTTTTCAAAATCACATCTTACGATATATTTAAATAAATCTCCATTGCATTGATTGAAGGGATCTTCTCTGTCCTTTACAATTATATAGCACGATTCGAGACCTTCAAGTTCACTTAGCTTGTTACAAAATTCTACGGCTTCGTACCAATTAATAAAACATACAGGTCTATCATTTCCCAAATTCTCCTGCCAGATTTGAGGCATATAACCCATGATTTTCCTAAACTGATCCTGGGTGACCTCATACTTGCTTATATAGAAAGAATCAACGGAAACTTTATGTACCGGTTTCTGATCCTCTTTGTCGTTACAACCCATATCAAAAACTCCGCCATCAATTGCCACTAAATCAATTCCGGAGCTGGATACAAAATCTTTGAACTCAGCGGAAAATAGTTTATGCAATATTACAAAAAATATTACTGCTTGAAGCGTCATTTTTTTTGTCATTAATGCCCTCCTTGTGATACAATCGTGCTAAATTTAATTTTTCAATTCTCAATAGTCAATAAATGAATTGATTTTCATTCTGCCGTACGTTATATTTTTTTACTATGATAAAAGTGAGGACGGGAGCTTCATATATTATGAAAAACAGATTTATAGTTCTTAACTTATTGATTGCAGGATTTTTATTTAACCTGCTTGCTTTTAATTCCGTAATTAATAACGGTCATACCGGAAATATAAGTGAGTTGCAGATTTCACCTTCAGGTAAATATCTGGTTTCAGCATCTTCAGAAGATTACACTTTGAAATTATGGGATTTTAAAACCGGCAGAGAATTACGGACATTCTCGGGTTTCAGCGATTTAATTACAGGACTTTATTTCGATGAAAAAAGTATGACTCTCGCAGCAGGTGACAGAAAAGGTAAACTCAAGATTTTTAAAGCTGATGACGGTTCAGTTCTCAAAGAAAAAACCAACCCGGATAAAATTGTAATACACAGCTCTTTGTTTTCAAAAGAATGCAGTTTTAGTACTACATCAGATTTTATCAATTTCGATCTTTGGGATATTAATGCACGAGAAATAATCAACTCAAAAAAACTTCCTTTACTTCCGATTGTGAATAACACATCAAGTTATTATTTTGTCAAAAATACTAGAAATGCTGTATTGATTGAGTTTGGAAAAATAACTATAATTGATATTACTACAGGCGAAGTAGTAAAAAGAATTCCTCTAAGCGGATATTGGATCAGAGCTGTTACGGCCAGTTCAGACGGAAGCTTTTTGGCGGCTTCTTTATATGACGGAACATCTGGAGGTCTGCCGGATAACAGAACAGTTTATATCTGGGATATGAAAAACAGCTTTTCTCATATTAAAACAATTCGAGGAGAAGATTCGGAAATTTATCCAAAAATAATTACTAACGATAACACATTTTTGATATGCACTGATCAAAATAATGGAATTAGAAAATACGATATTAAAACCGGCAAGCTTCTAAAAAGGGCAGACAATATACATCAGGTATCGGTTTTATTACCTGATAACAACGGAAAAATGATTTTAACTGGAGATTTTAACGGTAATATCTCTTTCTATACTATTGAAAATCTGGCATTAAAAAAGAGAATTGAAGGAAACTCTCCATATTTCAAAATCAAAGGATTCAGCATTGATAATAATGAAAATTTAATTATTATATTCTCTCCTTGGTCTTTATCGGTTTTTGATCTTAGAAAACTATATAATATTGCAAGTATGAAATCAAAATCACAAATATTATGCGCGGCAATTTCACCGGATGGGAAATATGCCGCCACAAGCCAGGAAACAGGAGAAATAAATATTTATTCAACAGGTAATCTAAAGCTGTTGGGATCTTTCCATGCAAAAAAAGACAGTTATTCCAAATTAAATTGGTCTATTTCGTTTTCAGAAGATAGCCGTATGCTCCATTATGGTCATAAAAGTTTTACTTTCAGTTTAAATCTTGATAATGTAATGTCACAATTATCTTCAACAGAATTGAAATCTGAAAAGAACAGAAAAGAACCCTATGAATTTAAATCTTCCAACGGAAGGATCTACGAATTAGATGACGGCCGTATCAATATAAGCAATTCTCGTGATAGCGAAATAATCCTTACATTAGTTCCCTTGGGGCTTAAAGATTATATTTTCATTACTCCTGACAACTATTATTCTATTTCAAAAACAGCTATAAATAAAGTAAATTTTGTCGAAGGATTGAAGACTTTTTCATTCGATAATTTTGACCTTTCTTACAATCGCCCGGATTTAATCTCAGCAAGACTTTTTCCTGAAGATAAAAAGAATTATCAGATATTTCATGCATCATATTTAAAACGATTGGAAAATCTTGGATTTTCAGAAATAACCATCTCTGACAAGCTTCAAATTCCGGAAATAAAGATATTAAATAAAGATATACCGATAGACATTGATAATAAATCGTTTGAGTTGAAAATATCTGCTTCTGACAGTCTCTTTAACCTTGACAGAATCAACATATATATAAATTCCGTACCTGTTTTTGGATCGAAAGGGTATTCACTAAAAGACAAAGAAATTAAATCATATGTAGGTAAATTCCTTCTGGAGCTTTCAGACGGTGAAAATATTATTAGTGTTTCGGCATTAAATGTAGAAGGAGCCGAAAGCATTAAAGAGAATTTCTCTTTAAAATATAACGGATTAAATACAAAACATGATCTTTATGTTATTGCTTTAGGCACTTCAAAGTATGTTGAATCCGAGTATAACCTTGAATATGCTGCGAAGGATGCCCAAGACATATCTAATATGTTCGGTAACATGAAGGAATCGTTTAATAAAATCTATACAATGACGCTGACAGATAAAGAAGTGACTGGTAAAAGCGTAAAATATTCGAAAGGATTTTTTAAAAATTCAAAGCCTGATGATACGGTGATATTATTTATAGCGGGTCATGGGATGCTCGACAAAGATTTGAATTATTATTACGGAGCATACGATACAAATTTTTCTAATCCCTCAACAAACGGCATCCCTTATTCTGAAATCGAGAATCTTCTTGATAGCATACCTTCACGGAATAAAATTCTTTTGATTGACACTTGCCATTCCGGGGAGATTGATAAATCGGAATCAGAACTTAAACTAAATTATTCAACATCTGAAGGATCAGTAAAAAGCAGAGCGATCAAAATAACAAGAGTTCAAAATAAGTATCTCGGTCTTGAGAACTCTTTTGAACTCATGAAAGCATTATTCAGTGATTTGAGAAATTCAAACGGAGCGATTATTATTTCCGCCTCGGGAGGCGCAGAATATGCTTTGGAATCAGATAAATGGAAAAATGGTGTTTTTACTTATAGCGTAATTGAAGCCTTAACAAGAAATAAAGCTGATCTTAATTACGATGAAAACATAAGTGTATCAGAATTGAGCGAATATGTTTTGAATAAAGTTAGTGAATTAACTCAAGGAAAGCAAAAACCTACAATAAGGCAGGAGAACATTATTAATGATTTTATGCTGAAAAAATCAGATAATTAAAAATTCAATGATATAAAAAAGGAGAATCATAATGGCACAGATCACACTAAAAGGCAATCCCGTGAATACCGTAGGAGACCTGCCGAAGATCGGAGAACAGCTTCAAGACTTCACTCTCACCACAGATAAACTTATCCGCGTTCATCTTTCAGATTATAAGAACACAAGGCTCGTTATGAACATTTTTCCGAGCCTCGACACGCCTACCTGCGCGATGTCTGTTAGGCAGTTCAACAAGCTCGCTTCAGAAATGAAAAACACGAAAGTTCTATGCATTTCACGCGATCTTCCTTTCGCACAGGCCAGATTCTGCGGAGCTGAAGGGCTGACCAATGTTATAACTTTATCCGATTTTGAGACCGGCGAATTCGGTTACGACTACGGTGTGGAAATAATTGACGGTCCGCTTAAAGGACTTCACTCAAGAGCGGTCATAGTCGCTGATGAGACCGGTAAAGTGATCTATAACGAGCAGGTGGCTGACATTGCCAGCGAACCGGATTATGACGCTGCCTTGGAGGCTCTGAAGTAGAAATATTATAATTGCATAGTACCTAAATAAGGAGCTTAAAGATGCAGATCGAATTCTATTCATGGGGCGCGGCACAGGAAGTTACAGGATCAAAACATTTTGTAACAATAGGTGATACTACTTTAATGATCGACTGCGGGGCATTCCAGGGGAAAAGAGAAATAACTGATAAAAAGAACCGCGAATGGAATTTTGACCCTTCTAAAATTGATGCGCTTATACTCACTCATGCTCATTATGATCACTGCGGACTGATCCCTTTGTTGGTAAAACGGGGATTTAAAGGCAATATTTACACAACTCCCGCAACGAGGGACCTTGCCGGGCTTATCTTGACTGACTCCGCGCATATTCAGAAAAGCGATATTGAGTATCTGAAAAAACATAATCCGGATAACAATATCGTTATAAAAGAACCCCTTTACAATGATGAGGATATTCAAAAAGCAATGTCGTCGATTATTTCTATCCCGTATAACCGTCCTTTTCCAATAGCACCGGGCATTACGGTAACTTTTCTTGACGCAGGGCACATTCTCGGCTCGGCTCAAGTATTTCTCGATATAGAAAAAGACGGGGAAAAATCCAAAATAGGATTTACCGGTGATCTTGGAAGGAAAAACCTTCCGATCCTAAGAGATCCCGACATTTTACCCGATCCTGACTTCTTGTTCATTGAAAGCACTTACGGGAACAGGCTGCATGACACGGTTGACTTTGCAACTGATAAACTTGCCGATATTATTACGCGGACTTCTGCACGGGGCGGAAAAATTATAATACCTGCATTCTCTATTGAACGGACACAGGAACTTGTTTATATAATTCATTTGTTAGCGGATCAGAAAAAGATACCGAATATTCCCATCTATGTTGACAGCCCGATGGCTACGAACGCAACTTCTATTTTTTCTGCTCATCCCGAGTGTTTTGATGAAGAGACACGCGAGAATTTTTTGAAAAACAACAAAAATCCTTTCGGGTTTAATCAGCTTCATTATGTGCAGGACAGAGACGAAAGTAAAGAACTTAACAAGCTAAGAGAACCTGCAATAATAATCTCCGCCTCAGGCATGTGCGAATCCGGCCGAATTCTGCATCATTTAAAAAACAATATCGAAGATCACCGCAATACGATCCTGGTTGTCGGATTTATGGCAGAAAACACTCTCGGCAGAAAAATAGCCGACCGGCAAAAAACGGTAAAGATATTTGGAGTGGAATATAAACTTAATGCGGAAGTGAAAATTTTGAATGCGTTCAGTGCCCACGCCGATTATAACGAAATACTTGATTACCTAAGCAGCTTTGATCCAAACAAATTAAAGAAAATATACATGGTGCACGGAGAACCTGAAGCGCAGGAATTTTTGAAGCTAAAACTTATTGAAAAGAATTTTAGAACAACTATAATGGAACCGGGTAAAAAGTATATTGAGAATATTTAGTGAAGGCAGTTTGGGCTTAAAAAAATAACGAACATGCTCAGGTAGTATGAAAACAACAATACTCTACGATAATACTTCCATTTCTCCAAAGCTCAAAGCCGACTTTGGATTTTCCTGCCTGATCGTAGGCGTACTTCACGGTTCGGAAGAATACAATGTTATGAACAAAGCGGAGCTGATATCATAATTTCTAAGGGGCAGGGGAATTATGAGTCTTTGTCTGAAACCAAAAGAGATATTTTCTTTATGCTGAAAGCAAAATGCAGGGTGGTTGCAAGGCATCTGAATGTTAAAGTTGATGACATAATATTTAAGTACAATAGAGGATAAATATAATGAAAGTTCTTGTCTTAGAAGAATTAGGTATCCAGAGAAGTGAATTTATATCAGCCGCATCCGGTAATGAAGTTATCTGGTTTGACGAAGAATTTGATAAATCAAAAATTGAAGTAATTGTTACAGTTAAAACTAAGCTTGGTAAAGAAATACTGGAACTCTATCCGAATTTAAAAATCATAGCTGTTGCTTTTACCGGATATGACAGCGTTGATCTTGAATATTGCAGAAATAATAATATTGCAGTTTACAATGTGCCTGCATATTCCACAAATTCAGTCGCGGAGCTGACTATAGCTTTAGCTATATCACTTTTGAGAGAAATTCCGAAAGGTAACGATATAATCCGTAAAGGTCAGTGGAACCTTGGCAAAGCGGGTATTGAGCTTTTTGGAAAAACTGTAGGAATTTGCGGGACAGGAACTATCGGCATCAGAGTCGCTCAAATTTTCAAAGTTCTCGGATGCAATATTATAGGCTGGTCAAGAACACAGAGAAAAGAATTTATTGATCTTGGAGGGAAATATGTTGACTCTCTCGAAGAACTCTGCGGTTCATCCGATATCGTTTCGATCCATGTTCCGGCAAACTCAGGAACAAAAGCCTTGATCGGTAAAGAGCAGCTGAATAAGATGAAGCCTTCCGCACATCTCATCAACACAGCAAGAGGCCCGATAGTTGACGAAAATGCGCTTATCCAAACTCTGAAAGAAGGCAAAATAGCTGGAGCTGGACTGGATGTTTACACTGTCGAACCTGTTCAGCCTGACAATCCACTATTAAAACTGGATAATGTTATTCTCACACCGCATATTGCCTTCAAAACTGAAGAGGCATTAAAAAGAAGAGCTGAAATAACAATTCAGAATATTAATAGCTACTACAAAGGATCAACTGTTAACAGAGTGGATAATTGATATCAAATATTTATTTGAATTAACGTAGTTAATTTCTGTCTTGCAATTTTTTTGATAACATTGTACTTTCAAAGAAAAATGGAGTCAAATATGTGTATAATTCACAGGAATTCAATTTTATTATTCTCAGTTGTAATTTTTCTTTGCATTAATGTCTATGCGAATGAGAGGGTTCTAATTCGACTCGATGAACCTGACAGACAAACTGTCGAGAAATTCATAAGCGGAAATTACGATGTAGCATCATATCATCCTGAGAAATATTTAGACTTGGTAATTGAATTTTCTCAGTACCAGTTAATGTTAAAAGAATATCCTGGAATTAGAATTCTACAGACAGAGGAACAAATTAAGGCTAACCTTCATAAAGGAAAAGATATTGACGGTTACAGAAACTACGAACAGACTTTAGCAGAATTGCAACAGATCGCTCTAGACAATCCTGATATCTGCAAATTGTATAATATCGGAAAATCCAGAGGAAAAGAGTATTCTGAGATGGGGATTAGTTTCTACGATGACTTCAATCATGACATATGGGCATTAAAACTGTCTGATAATGTAGAGATTGAAGAAGATGAACCCTCTTTTTTCTTTCTTGGATCTCATCACGCAAGAGAACCGGTTAGTACAGAAGTTGTTATGGAACTTCTGAATAATATGATCGACAATTATGATTCTGGTACTGATATGCAGAATAGAATCAATAATTCTCAAATTTGGTTCGTACCTATAGTGAATCCTGACGGGAAAAAGATTGTTTTAACAGAACAGGATATATGGTGGAGAAAGAATATTTGTGATAACGATCTTAGCCTTAATTTCACAGACTCTATTGACGGAGTCGATCCAAACAGAAATTACGGTTTCTGGTGGGGAGCTTTAGGCAGATCAGATGAGCCATTTACTTTAGGTTATATCGGAGAGGAACCATTCTCTGAACCTGAGATCCAGGCTGTTAGAAATTTGATAGACTCACATCACTTTGTAGCCGGCATAACATATCACAGTTGTGGAGAAATGGTTTTATACCCTTTTGGATACGAATTTAATGCAATACCTCCTGATATAAATTCTATTTCTGTTCTGGCTGACAAAATGGCAGCTTCAATACCGTCCGATTTATATGGAACTTATGAATCTTTTCAATGTGTAGGACTTTATCCCACAAGAGGTACTACAGACGATTATGCTTATGGTGAACATGGAATTTTTTGTTATACAATTGAAACAGCAACCGAATTTATTCCTCCTTATTCAGAAGCTTTAAATGTTTGTAATGATAATTTAGATGCTGCTTATATATTGTTAGACAGAGTTAATTCATCAGCATTAACCGGAATAGTCACTGATCAAGTTACAAAATCGTTTGTTGTTGCAGAGGCTTATGTTGAAGGAATAGACAACTTAGGAATTTTTAAAGAAGCTTATAAAAGTGATGAAGAATTCGGAAGATACTATCGTATTTTAGAACCTGGAGAATACAATATAACATTTTCTGCATACGGATATATTCCTGTTACTATCCCGAATGTCACTATCTCTTCATCTGAAATCACAAATTTAGATATTTCATTAACTCCTGCTGCATTTCGTGACATTAGTGGATATATTGCGGAAGATATCACTGGTCTTCCGATCAAAAATGCTGAGATAGAAATTAATGAATATACTTCAGCCACAACAAATGATGATGGATATTTTACACTAATAAATATTCCTTATGGTAATAACTCATTCGAAGTTTCTTCACCCAATTTTATAACTCAGAATACAGAAATAATAATAGATGAAACAACAGCTGAATTAAATTTCAATCTTTCTCAGGGGAATTTTGAAGACTTTGAAGATCACAATTTCAGTACTTTTAATTTGTCTTATGATGAAAGTTATTTTGATTGGTACATATCTTCATACATGCCTAGATTTGGAGAATTTTATGCTCGCTCAGGATGGATTTTCGAGACTGGATGGCCTTCAACTTTAATATTAAGAGATTCCATTGCTGAAAATGGGAATATTTCATTTGCTTTGGAAATATCCATTATTTCTGTTGGAGATACATTTGAATTTATCATTGATGAAGAAGTGATCAAAGTATGGAATTCTGTGGTAAGATGGACTACGGTTTCGTTTCCTGTAACGACTGGTTTTCACACATTTACCTGGGAATTCAACAAGAATACATCATCAGATTTAGATGTTCACGCTTCGATCGATAATATAACTTTTCCTCGAATAATAGAAACCGGAATCGAAAATAGTGATGAGTTATTAGTTAAGAATTGTGACTTAAAACA
The DNA here is from genome assembly GCA_003477045.1 of Candidatus Delongbacteria bacterium. Lineage (GTDB taxonomy): Bacteria > UBA4055 > UBA4055 > UBA4055 > UBA4055 > UBA12480. The sequence goes on along the minus strand of DMTS01000224.1, from coordinate 243 downwards.
GAATTTCCCTAATCCATTTAATCCAACTACTACAATAGAATTCATAATAAATAAATCTGAGAATGTTAAATTAAATATTTTTAATATCAAAGGTGAATTAGTTGCAAAAATCATAGATAAAATATTAGATCAGGGTAGTCATAGAGTAATTTTTGATGGCAGAAACTTAAATAGCGGACTATATTTTGTGAGTTTAGAAGCAGGAGATTTTAAACAGATTAACAGCATGCTGTTATTAAAATA
>DMTS01000012.1 GCA_003477045.1 Candidatus Delongbacteria bacterium | reverse complement strand
ATCAAGATCGCCGTCGTTGTCGTAATCACCCCATTTAACGCATCCCTGAGCAGCGGGTGATTACGACAACGACGGCGATCTTGATATACTATTTTGTGCCAGAACTGCAGCGAATTCATTTTCAGATGTATTCAGGAACGAATCGGATCACTCTTTCACCGCTTTAAACGCCGGTCTAACGGGACTATGGGACAGTTCTGCCGACTGGGGCGATTACGACAATGACGGTGATATAGACATAATTTTAAAAGGTTCAGATGACGGTTCAGTCAGAAAAACCCTGATCTACAGAAATGATGCAGAAATTTTTACCGATATCTCTGCTGATATTTCCGGAGGCAGTAAAGGTGTAGTTGAATGGGGAGATTACGACAATGATGGTGACCTTGACATTCTGCTAAACGGGAAAGACGGCTCTAATTCAGCGTTCGTGAAAATCTACAAAAATAATTCTGCTGTCACCAATATACCTCCATATCCACCATCAAATCTGAATGCTTCAATTTCCGGTGATGACATTATCGTGAGTTTTGCACAGGGAAGTGATAATGAAACTGCAGCTTCAGGATTAAATTATAATATCGGAATTGAAATCAACGATGAGTGCTTTAAATCAGAAATGTCCGATCTGACAAGCGGTTATAGAAAAATAGTTGATTGGGGAAATATCGGCCAGAATTTAAATTGGACATTAAAAAATGTGGCCGCAGATATTTTACCTCAGGAAAGAACGAATGTAACATTAAGAGCTCAGACTGTTGACAACTGTTTCGCAGGATCTGCTTTCGCTACCTTGAGTGATAGTCTTTACGGGTACCAGCTTAATTTGGTAAACAATCCTGAAATGTTCTCAATAGACAGCTTGTTCTGGGAATCAGCTTACAGCGATTCTATAACAAATTACACCATTCAGATGGATGATGATGTTAATTTTATGTCTCCTTTCGAGCAGACGGTTGATAAATCAAAATCCGCTAAAGCAGGTTACATTTCAAAAGCACTAGATGAATTTTCATTTTTCTCCAGCCTCAACAAAGGTTATAGTTATTATTGGAGAATCAGACCGAATTATTCAAATCCCGAAAGAATTTCTGATTTTTCACAGGTTCCGGGAGATTTTATCCTAACACCTGATTTTACCGAAATTGCATCTTCATTAGAAGGAGTTGTTAACAGCTCAGTCAAATTTGGCGATTACGACAACGACGGCGACCTCGATATTCTGTTAACAGGTACTAACAGCTCAAGTGTTCGAATTTCAAAGATATATAGAAACAATGGCGGATCTTTCACGGACATTTCAGCCTCATTGGAAGGTGTAAACTCAGGGCGGATAGCCTGGGGCGATTATGACAATGACGGTGACCTCGATATTTTGTTAACAGGTTTTAATGACTCTCTTGTACCTATTTCAAGAGTGTACAGGAATAATTCTGGAATTTTTAGTAACATTTCTGCCTCTCTGGTTGATGTTTATTACGGTTCCGTAGCCTGGGGTGATTATGATAATGACGGTGATTTGGATATTCTCTTGACAGGCAGTGGAAGCGGAGCTTCAGGTCCTATTTCAAAAGTGTATCGGAATGATTCAGGTGCTTTTTCAGATATTTCAGCTTCAATACAAGGCGTAAGTACGAGTTCAGTTGATTGGGGCGATTACGATAATGACGGCGATCTGGATATTCTCTTGACAGGCACAAATAATTCCGGTGAAAGTATCTCAAAAATATATAGAAACGATGTCGGATTTTTTACAGATATTTCAGCTTCAATACAAGGTGTAAGTACGAGTTCAGTTGATTGGGGTGATTACGATAATGATGGTGATCTGGATATTCTCTTGACAGGAAATGGAACTTACGGAAGAATCTCAAAAGTGTATAGGAACGATTCCGGAATTTTTTCGGATATCTCAGCTTCACTAGAAGGTGTTTCTTCTGGCTCTGCTGCCTGGGGCAATTATGACAACGACGGAGACCTAGATATACTTTTAACTGGTATGAATGGTTCAGGTCAGAGAATTTCAAAAGTGTATCGGAACGATGCCGGTTTTTTTACAGACATCTCTTCTTCCCTTTCAGGAGTTTACAGTAGTTCTTCCGCATGGGGCGATTACGATAACGATGGGGATCTTGATATAATTCTTACAGGTGAGGGTGATTACAATGTAAGGATGTCAAAAATATACAGAAACAACTCTGTTGTTCATAATGCTGATCCGTTCCCGCCGTCTAATCTTACGGTTAATGTTTCAGGAAATGATCTTGTTTTAGGTTTAATAGAGGGAAGCGATAATGAAACTGGTGCTACAGGCTTAACCTATAATGTAGGGATCGATATCAAAGATGAAAACATTAAACCTGAAATGTCCGATCTGACAAGCGGTTATAGAAAAATAGTTGAAGCAGGGAATATCGGCCATAATCTTGGCTGGACTTTAAAGAATTGCCTTATTGGTTTTCTGCCTCAGGAAATAATAGATTTGAATTTCAGAGCACAGACTGTTGACAATTGTTTCGCCGGATCCAGTTTCGCTGCTTTGCATACTTTTAAATACGGAATTCAGCTTGCTTTGACAAACGATCCTGAGATGTACTCTAACGATAGTTTGTTTTGGGAGTCCTCTTACAGCGATTCTATTTCAAATTATACGGTACAGGTTGACGAAGATTTCAATTTTGCTTCACCGTACGAACAGACCGTCGACAAGTCGAAATCAAGTAAAGCTGCGTACATTTCTAAAGCTCTTGATGAACTTTCTTTTTTCACAAGTCTGATCAAAGGACAGACTTACTACTGGAGGGTCAGACCAAATTATACTAATTTAACACGAATAGCAGAATTTTCGCTAACGCCTGCGACCTTTGTACTTTTACCGGAATTTACAGATATTTCAACTTCTATGCTTGGATTAGCTTTCGGATCTTCATTATGGGGGGATTATGACAACGACGGCGATCTCGATGCATTCGTTACCGGTCAGGATCAAACAATAGTACAAAAACATTCTATTATTTATAACAACGAAAATGGAGTCTTTAATGATATTAATGCAGACCTGCTTGGCATGAATTACTCATACGCTGACTGGGGCGATTTTGACAACGACGGGGACCTCGACCTTGCGCTGATCGGCCAAATGGGAGTAAATGAGCTCATTATCTACAGGAACGATTCCGGATCATTTACTTACATAGACTCAGGAATCTCCAGTAAAGGTTTAGGAACTGTTAAATGGGGAGATAAAGACAACGACGGTGACCTTGATATACTCGTCACAGGTCAGGATGGAGCAGGTGGCGAAATTTCAAAAATACTTGAGAACAGAGACAGTACATTCACTGAATCAAATATCGGAGAACTTTCTCCGCTAGTATGGAGCTGCGGAGACTGGGCTGATTTCGATAACGACGGAGACCTGGATATTGTTATAAGCGGAAGAGGCAGTATTGATAATTATACTTATGCTTATCTTAACAACGGCGGAACATTCGTACTGTCGCAGCAGCTGCCTTTAACCATTTACAGAAGTTGCCTCGATTTTGGTGATTTTGATAATGACGGCGACACGGATTTAATAATTGCCGGTTATTCAATGATGGAAGGATATAGTACTAAAATCTTTACAAACGATAGCGGATCGTTTNNCCAATAACAAAAATTTATATTAACGACAGCGGATTGTTTACTGACAGTCTCTTTGATCTTAAACCTTCAAACAGAGGCCGGGCAAGCTGGGGTGATTACGACAACGACGGTGATCTAGATATTCTTGTTAACGGTAGAGATGGCACCAGCGATTATTTTACAAAAATATACAGAAACAACNNAATATGGAACTCGGTTTAAATGATTTCTCCGGAATGCCATCGATGTCCGATTCAACAGGATATAGAAAAATAGTCAGAACAGGGAATATCGGTCAGGTGAATTCGTGGATACTTACAAAAGAAATGCCCGAGGCTATTATACCGCAGGAAATAATGAATTTCTGGTGTAAAGTTCAATCTGTTGATCAAGCTTATTCAGGATCGGCTTTTGCTCAGGCGAACAGACTGATTGCCAACCGTGATCTTTTGATTATTCCAAAGGAATATATGACCCGCACAGACGAGCTTGTATGGGAGTTTGTGATGTCCGATTCTGTGGCAAGCTATACAGTTCAGATGGCGACTGATACGATATTCTATCCTTATTACAGTCAGACTTTAACATTTGCTAAAGAAAGCAAAACCGGCTATGTAGGCGTAGCTCTGCAGGATCTCGATTTCTTTGCAAGCCTGATCGATGACACTGAATATTTCTGGAGGGTTAAACCGAACCATGTTAATCCAGCCAAACAGACCGCTTTTAACTCAGAGCTTAACAGCTTTATTTTTAACCCGTCACTGGTGCCGCCTGCAAATATAACAATTTCAGTTTCCGGCCAGTATGTAACTTTAGACTGGAGTGGAATTAAAGCGGTAAAAGCTGAACCTGATTTCTACAATATTTACAGTTCAAATAATCCTTATGCCTCATTCCCTTCGGGTTGGACGCTTGAGACTTCAACAACAAGCACAAACTATTTAGTTCTTTCAACAGCTGCTAAGAAATTCTACTGCGTAACTGCGAATAATTTCGCTAAAAAAATAGATTTGAGAGAGAATGCAGCAACAAAATAGTAAAAGTCAAAGGGCGGTCAAAATGAACCGCCCTTTTTTTATTTATAGCTTTTCGGTGAGTCATTCGGAATTACGATTATAAAATCGGCTTTGCCTTTAACCCCTGATTCAGGTTTTGATATGTCATCGGCTTCAACGACGGTAATGTTCATTATTTTCAGATCCTTTCTTTCGTAATTAAGATAAAGCACGATCCCCTCTTTATTGTATGAATGAAAGCTTCCGTTAAAATGAAAAAATATACTGCCCTGAGAATAGTTTTTCAGGATGAACTGAGCCATGGTGGCATCTTTGATAGCCTGAGCTTTGGCCAGATTGACCGGATCCATTTGTTTATGACCCATTTTACTGCCCATTTCATTCATTCCTCTGATCATGGTTTTGTAACATGTAGCTTCCGGGTCGAATTTTACGGGGAGATTCGCAATATAGGATTTCGCCTGGGCCGATAATTTGTCAAGAGCTTGAAAACCGCCGTAGTTCACCATGCTCGCATACCTTCTCGGAATGTTCGTTGCGACAAATTTCAAATTCTTTTCCTTTGCGAACTGAAGAATGGGCTTATAATCGGTCTTGTAATTGGGCCACAGCCTTGCGTCAGCCTCGAACTTTGAATCATCGAAATAACCTGCCAGATATTCATCAATTATCATCTGATTATCAGACTCGAACATCTCAGCTCCGACTATGAGTTTATTTCCGGCAGTTGTTAACAGGTCTTTCACAAGCTGAAGCTCGAGATTGTGCGCAACAAAGCTGTTGTGGGTTTCACCGAAAAATACCATATCTGACGATGACGCTTTTTTAACAATGTCCTGATAGTCAGCAGGTTTAAGATCGGAATTATAGATCAGGTAAGGTTTTTTTTCCTGTGCAGTCATCGTCACGCTCCAGATAATTATTAGTACCGCTAAATATTTTGACATCATAATATCCTCATTATTTTTTTAATCAACATATATCCTAGGTACCCTTGATGAGATCATAGTAAGTATCTCATAAGGTATCGTATGAATTTTATCACACAGGTCTTCCAGTCTTATCTCGTCGTCTCCCGATCTGCCGAAAAGCAGCACATCGTCTCCGTTGAACGCTTCTCCACCCGGTCCCAGATCGACCATCATCTGGTCCATACAAATATTTCCTGCAATTTTGTGAGTTTTTCCTCTTATCATGACCTCTCCCCTGTTGGACAGGAGCCTGTTATAACCGTCACCGTAGCCGACAGGAAGAGTTACTATTCTTGTCTGGATCTCGCTTGTGAAAGTGTGATTGTAGCTGACACCGGTTCCGGGAGGAATGACCTTGAAATATGACACTTTTGTTAAGAGGGTCATCACAGGTTTGAGCATTCCTTTAAAATCGGGTGGAAGTGACGAATAGCCGTAGAGCATCAGACCCGGTCTGACCATGTTGAAATGTGAATTTTTATAATTAATAATTCCTGCTGAATTAGCGCAGTGGATGTATTTCGCGTCGTAGCCTTTTATCGCCATATATTCAAGCAGTGCATCGAAGCGTTTTATCTGAAGTTCCGTAAATTCCTTATCGTGTTCATTTATGCCGTCCGATTTGGCGAAGTGGGTGAAAATACCTTCTACAATAATATTGGGTGCGCTGAATGTTTCCTCGATGAACTTCTCGGCGTTGTACCAGTGTACTCCCAGCCTTTCCATACCTGTGTCGATCTTGATATGAACTTTTGCCGCTTTTCTTAACGATGAAGCCGTTTCGCTTATCGCTTTTGTTTTATCCATAGAAGAGGTGGTTATGTCGATGTCGTACCTGATAAAATCAGGGATCTGTTCGATATTGATCCCGCCCATTACAAGTATCGGAGTTTTTATGTCATGCTCTCTTAAAAATATGCCTTCTTCAAGAAACGCCACTCCGAAATAATTTACACCCAGTTTGGTCAGCCTGTTCGCAACCTCCAGCATCCCGTGTCCGTAGGCATTGGCCTTTATGATGCCCATTACCTTCACGTCTGCGTCGATAAATGATCTCATTATCCCGTAATTGTGCCTCAGATTATCAAGATTGATTATGGCTCTCGTCGGCCGGTTCCTGTATGCCTGAATTTGTCTGTTCATAGCTATTTTCCTATGCAAAATTTCGAGAAAATGTTATTTATAATATCCAGGCTTGTAGTTTCCCCTGTGAGTTCTCCAAGTGAATCGAGTGCCTGTCTAAGATCGAGAATTACGACTTCGTTAGTCTGTGATTCGTTAATTGATACTTTCGCCTGTTCGAGCTTAGCTGAAGTATCTTTGAGTATATTCAGATGACGCAGGTTTGAAATGTAGTAAGGCTGATAGGTCATATTCTCATCAATTACTGCCCTTACGATCAAATCTTTCAGCTCTTCAATTCCCTGCCCGGTCTTACAGCTGATCTTTATCGAGCCTTCTCCTACGCTGAGATCTTTAAGATCGCATTTATTGTAAACTTTTATTACATTTTCAGCTTTGATATGAGGCACAATCTCAGCGTTTACAGAATCAATGACCTGAAGAACTATGTCCGCCGCTTCAAGGATCTTTTTCGATCTGCTTATACCCTCACTTTCAATCAGATCGGAAGTCTCCCTTATTCCGGCTGTGTCGAAAAGCCTTAAAAGGTATCCGTGAACCTCTATCTTTTCCTCGATAGTATCCCGAGTAGTTCCGGCGATATCGGTGACGATCACGCGGTCTGATTTTAGCAGTCTGTTCATCAGAGAAGATTTCCCGACATTTACTTCACCGGCAAGAGCTACCTTTATCCCGTCTTTAAATATTCTTCCCTTTTTGTATCCTTCGATGAATTTATTTATAACTTCTACCGCATTATCAACTTTAGCAGCGATCTCATTCTTCGGAGTAAACTCAAGATCTTCGTCCGCGAAATCAAGTTCCAGTTCAAGAACAGATATCAGGTCGATAAGCATCTGATTGATCTTTTTCAGCTCTGCCGAAAGGCCGCCTTCAAGCTGCTCTCTGGATGCTGTGTATGAAGCATCGCTTTCTGCATTGATCATGTCAATTACAGCTTCGGCCTGAACAAGATCCGTTTTGCCGTTCATGAATCTCCGCTGAGTAAATTCGCCGGGTTCTGCCTGACGCACTCTTTTGTCTTCGTAAAGAGCTTCAAGTATTTTCTTCACAACTAAAGGTGATCCGTGACAATATATTTCTGCGGATTCTTCTCCAGTGTATGATCGATCTTCTTTGAAAAAGACCGCTGTAACTTCGTCTATCAGCTCGCCTTCATTATAAAATTTTGAAAAATAAAGCCTGTTATATTCAAATTTTCTGGTGATCTGTTTCGATGTAAGGAACTCCTTTACTATTCCGGAGCTTCCTTTTCCTGATACCCTTATCACCGATATTCCAGCTTTTCCCGGTGCCGATGCCAGTGCCGCAATTATCATTTTACACCCTTTATATGCTCTTTTATCAGCTCTCCTGCCTGTTCGATCTCTATTACCGGTCTTGCAATGTTGAACCTGACGAATTTCTTTCCTTCATCAGAAAAGTGAATTCCTGGCACAGTAGCCACCTTTTTGATATCATAAAGATCCATGGCGAATTTCAGACCGTCATCAAATCCTTCAGGCAGCTTTGCCCAGATGAAATATCCGCCTCCGATCTTCGGGATCTTAAATCCGAAACCCTTCAATTTTTCGCTTAGAAGATCAAAAGATACGCTGATCTTTTTTCTTAGAGCCACAGAGTATTCAGCCCCGAAATCGTGTTTATCTAGATAAAGTGCGATCGCTTCCTGGAGAACTGAAGGAGCACAGAGGCCCGTGTAATCGTGGATAAGCCTTATCTCAGAAATGTGCTTTTTTGAAGCTATAAAATATCCTACCCTCCATCCTGTTATAGAAAGGAGTTTTGAAAAACTGTTGACATAGAAAAAATATTCGCTTTTAAAAAGCGGTTCGAAAGGTTTTTTGTTAAAGTAAATTTCCGAATAGACGCAGTCAGCTATAACGAACACTTTGTGCTTTTCCGATATTTCTTTAAGTTTCACAAATTCTTTTTCTGTCCATACCCTGCCGAGAGGATTTCCCGGCGAATTTACGAACATGATACCGACCTTGTTATCAGCTATGACCGTTTCGAGCTTTTCAAAATCTATCGACAGATCATTTTCTAACCGGAAAGAAACGAATTTTCTTCCGAAAATTCCCGGCAGCCTCGAATAGCTTTCATAAACCGGATCGAATCCGAGAGCGGTTTTATTTTTCTGCAGTATCCCGTTAAGATAAGTAAAGATCAGTGAAACAGCTTCGGTAGCTCCGTTCACAACCATTATGTTATCTTCAGTGAAAGGCTGATATTTTTCTTTGAGCAGTCCCACCAATTTTATATTTCCGTTGGCGGGAGCGTACTGATGGATATTATCCGAAGATATCCATCCCAGAATATCAAGAAGTTCTTCAGGAGGTAAGAATCCTGGAATTCCCTGAGCTAGATTTATACCCCCGTGCATTTTAACTTTGTTGCTCATAAGACTTATGTAAGAAATTCTTTCCAAATCCTGACCGCCTTTGATTAATTTGATTTCCCTCGTTTAATATAACAAATAACTCATCATATTCAAAACAGATTACTCATCTATTTTCACTTTTATTTACTTTGACTATACGCTAAAATTTTTATATATTGACACGCGCGTTTGAGAAATATCGGACTGCGCAGGCATATAATTAGTGACAACTAAGGATAAATGGATTTATTTAAGGACATAATAGGGCAAAAAAAGATAACGGAAAGTTTATCCGGTGCCGTATTGAACAATAAACTTCATCACGCTTACCTGTTCACAGGTTCTCAGGGAGTCGGAAAAGAAGCTGTTGCCCTCGAGCTGATAAAGATAGTAAACTGCCAACCCGGAGCAGGTAAAAAAGGATACTGCGGCGAGTGCGCGACCTGCAGACAGCTCGGGTCATTTGCATCTGACGATCTGCTTTACATTTTTCCGACGATAAGCAAAGCTGCTGATACTGATAAAGTTATTAAAGAGAAGTCAGTCATGATCAGCGCTGAGCTCAAAGAAAAATCAAAACTGAAAGGTTATCATAAATTCAGCTTTAAAACTGGGCGGTTCATAACACTATCCCAGATCGACGAGATCAAATATTTTGCAAGATATAATTCGATCAATAAATCCAGAAAGTTCGTTATCATCTATCCTGCCGAACTTATGAATAAAGAAGCCCAGAACTCTCTTCTCAAAATTTTGGAAGAGCCACCTGCAGATCTTTTCTTCATTCTGATCTCGGAAAATGCTTCATTTGTGCTTGACACGATAAGATCAAGATGCCTGAACATACATTTTCCGCTTCTATCGGAAAAGGACATTGAAAATTACATCGGAAAATATCATCCTGATGTGGAAAAAGATCTCATACCGGATCTTGTGTCCGATTCATTCGGCAGTATCGATACTCTCTCAAAGCTGTTAACAGATTCCGGTGCAAGGCTGTCAAAGCTTCACGAAGATCTGTATGAAATATTTTTCGATTCCCTGCCGCCGAAGACAGTCAATCTGACAGATGCATTCCTTGAAGAGATAAAAGAGCTTTCGGATACCGAAATAGATTTCATACTTAGAAAAACATTGAATAAACTGCTTTCTTCGACTTTTGGAGAAGACAGAAAAGAATCGAATAAGATCAGAGCAGCAGTCATGAATGACTTTGAAAAGTTCGGTGTTATGTATAGAAGGAACATCAATCCCAGGCTGCTGATGATAAACCTGTATTTAAACTTTAGAGAGGAATATAAAAAGTGGAAAACACGCTGAACGAAAATATCATTAATGGTATAATTTCACCAACTACCGACACATCTGAACTGACTACAGAGGACAGGAAGGAATTCCTGATCGAGACCAACTTCAAGGGGGTAAGGAAACATTATTTTTTGAATCCGAAAGCCATACCTCTGAAAGTAGGCGAGTATATAATCGTTGACCACGAATCCGGCGAAGATATGGGTATCGTGAGCGGAATTACTATTAAGCAGCTTAAACGGGAAAATATCGATATTGCCGGCGAGATAATCAGAAAAAGTAATCAGATCGACCTACGAAGGCTGGAAGAAAACAGGAGGATAGAAGACAACATTCTTGTCAATGCAAGGAAACAGGCAAAGCATTTTGATCTTGAGATGAAATTTATCGACATTGAATATAAATTCGACAGAAAAAAATTGGTTTTTTATTTCACGGCGGACGGAAGGGTTGACTTTAGGGAACTCGTAAAAGTTTTTGCAGCCGAATACAGGACTAGAATAGAGCTGCGTCAGATCGGAGTTCGCGATGAAGCCCAGAAAATCGGCGGGATAGGAATTTGCGGCAGGGAATTGTGCTGTTCCCAGTTCCTGACAAATTTCGTTTCAATAAATGTTTCAATGGCAAGAGACCAGAACCTGTTCGTAAAACCCGAGAAATTTTCCGGTGCTTGCGGCAAGCTTCAGTGCTGCCTTAAATATGAGCACGATTTTTATCTCGAACAGAAGGACGGTATACCGGATACAGGCTCAGTACTTATGACCGATAAAGGTAAGGCCACGATCTCATTCATAGATGTATTTCACGAAACCGTAACTCTTGACTATGAAGGCGGAGAGACGCTTATAATACCTAAGCCTGAACTTATTACAAAACTCGAAAAAGACTATAAGGTCATCAAGAACAGCCGTGATGAAAATTCAAGAACAGAGAACGGATGTGCAGTCTGTCCTAAAGGAAATTTCTTAAGCTATGACGAAAACGACGGTAAAGAGAAAATCGTATCTGCAGGCAAACGGAACCCGCAACAGTCTCAGGACAGAAGAAACAAACCCGTAAAAAAGGGGGAATAAATTGTCAAAAAGATCAGAGATCCAGAAATACGCGAAGATCAAAGGCGACCAGGACTATGTAAATACTCTGTTAAGGGCGGGGCGGATTATATACGGCGAGCTTATTAATTCAGTGATTTATTTTGAAAGCAACACTCTTTTGCCTAAAACAGGCATCCTTATCCAGGAAGACGACGGGATGGTGTTCTACGGATCAAAATCCCTGCTTGAAAAAGAATTTAAAATATCTTTCCCTTATGAAAACATTTATCTGTCGCAGAACAGCGGATTTTCTATCAGTTTTATATATCAGGAATATGACAAGAAAAAAGACAAATGCAAATTCAGCATATCATGGGAAGATTATATTACTAAGAATATTAAGCCGGATTTCATTCAGAGGCTCAATCTTAAAATAAGAGACCGTCTGGTAAAAAGAACTACGGAATACCTGAAAGCGAATGATACATCCCAAGAGGCAAATTATTATTATAATAGAGTTCTAACTGAAAAGATCGATGATATCAATTTTATATTTGATTTTATCTCCCTTATCAAATTTGAGGCTGAGATCGAAAGTGAAGGTTTTGTTGAGATCTATGAAAATATCATTGAAAAAAAGACAGTCTTTCTTTCCAACATTTATCCCGCACATAAAGACATTATTGAAAAAAGGCTGAAAACAAAAAAGGATGTTCAGCTGACAAAACATATACCGAGAAGCAAATCGCAGGACATTGAATCTCTTGAGGAAAAGGATATAACGATCGAAAAGCTTATGGCCGTGCGAGGGGTTCAGAAGATCATTGACGATAAAGTTAGAGAGAGCGTTGAGAAAGTTAAGGACCAGCTTCTTACCGACTACCATGAAAAGGTCGATGAATTTTCAAATAAACTCGAGCTTGAAAAAAGGATCTACAGAGAGATCATCAAGGATAATATCAATCTGAAAGACGCCGTTGAGATCAAGGGATTAGATTCAGATAAAGTAATTGACAGGATAACAAATTTTTATTACAGGTACAAACTTCTTAATGAAAAACTGCCTGATAATTTTACTATTGAAATGAAAAATCCTGATCAGGGAAAAAATGTACTGCTGTTCCTTCTTGAAAGCATGTCAGAAAAATATATCAAAATTGTTGATCCTTATTTCTTCCCGTCTGAGCTTGAACTCTTGAAAGACATACCTGATGATATTGAAATAAAGATAATAACTTACGCACTGATGACTGATGAGTATAAGGACAAACTTGCTGATTTCAAGAAAAAGCTCTCAGAATTCAGAGAGCAGAGATTTGCCGCAGTACATGTCAAGCTTATCAGATTTGCGAACAGACCTCAGACGCCGATCCACGACAGGGCTTTATTTTCGCTTGACTGGGGACTCTCATTCTCGAATTCACTGTCACAGATAGGCTCAAAACACGATCTGGTAGTGAGAAGAATATTATCAAAAGAAAGAGAAGTTACCGATTTCGATGATTTCTGGTTCATCGGCACCGAAGCTAAAAGAGGCGGTAAAGTCCTTAAAATTAATGTTATAGACCTGTAATAACTGCGGAGTTCAAATGAAGAGTACGAAGGAGATACGCGAAGATTTTAATAATTTTTTCATAAATAAAGGACATACTAAGGTTCTTGCATCGCCGGTGATACCCTACAGCGACCCGACCCTTATGTTCACTAACGCGGGCATGAATCAGTTCAAGGATATTTTTCTGGGTACGGGAAAAAGGGATTATACTAGAGCTGTCAACAGCCAGAAATGTATTAGAGCAGGCGGAAAGCATAATGACCTGGATGAAGTCGGAACGGACGGATTCCATCACTCGTTCTTTGAAATGCTCGGTAACTGGTCGTTCGGGGATTATTATAAAAAAGAAGCCATAACATGGGCATGGGAATTATTGACCGAAGTATGGAAGCTTGATAAAAGTAAGCTTTATGCCACTGTATATAAAGACGACGATGAGGCTGAAGAACTTTGGAAAACGGTAACCGACATTGATCATTCGCATATTTCCAGACACGGAGATAAAGACAATTTCTGGTCAATGGGAGATACCGGTCCGTGCGGTCCGTGCACAGAAATTCATTACGACAGGGGAATCGATTTCTGCGACAAGCAGAATATTCCGGGGCATATTTGCGAGGCAAACGGCGACTGTGCGAGAGTGTTCGAGATATGGAACCTCGTATTCATACAGTACAACAGGGATGAGAACGGCGTGCTTACTCCGTTGCCGAACAAACATGTTGACACCGGAATGGGATTCGAAAGGGTATGTCAGGTGCTTCAGAAACAGAACTCAAACTATCATATTGACCTATTCAGAGATATTATTACCGAGATCGAAATTGTCACAGGCGTCAAGTATCAGACCGATGAAAGCGGTACGCCGCACAGGGTCATAGCCGATCATGTCAGAACGCTTCTTTTCGCTATTTCAGATGGAGGAATGCCTTCCAACGAGGGACGGGGATATGTCTTAAGAAGGATATTAAGAAGGGCTGTCAGATACGGAACAAAGCTCGGTATGAATGAACCATTTTTATACAAAATAGCTCCGACGGTCGCCGATGTTATGGGCGATGAATTTCCTGAGATAAGAAAATACTTAAAACACGCTCAGAGCATAATTCAGGCTGAAGAGAAAATGTTTTTAACCACATTGACAAAAGGCGTGGAATTATTCAGCGAATTCGTCAGAATGAAAAAAGACGGCGGTAAGATCATTGACGGCGAAACGATATTTAAACTTTATGACACATTCGGATTTCCGGTTGACCTGACGGCTCAGATGGCTGAAGAGATCGGTTATTCGATGGATAATGCCGGGTTTGAAGCAGCTATGAAAAAGCAGAAAGACCAGTCACGCTCGAATCAGAAATTCAAAGGCAGCAGCGATATAGACTGGATAGTGCTTTCTGAAACTAATTCTACAAGATTCATCGGTTATGATACGCTTGAAGCGGCTTCAAAGATCGTAAAATACAGAATTGAAAAAGATAAAATATATCTTGTCCCCGACGAATCTGCTTTCTACGCAGAATCAGGCGGACAGATTGCAGATAAAGGCTCCGTTGTGATCAACGGGGAAACGCTTTCCGTTCTTGATGTTCAGAAAGACGGCGATTTCTTTTCGATCTCGGCTAAAAAACTTGAGATACTGAACATTTCAGCTGAGACCGTTCTTGAACAGAAGGTTGACAAAACATTCCGCGACGAATGCAGAATGCATCACAGCGCTACTCACCTTCTGCAGGCGGCTATCAGAAAGATTTACGGTGATCATATCGCACAGTCAGGTTCATTCGTCGGAAATAACATTATGAGATTCGATTATTCGCATTATGAGAAGATGTCCGACGAGAACATCAGGAAGGTGGAAGAGATCGTCAACTCGTTCGTAAGAATGAACCTTCCGATAACCACAGAGGTCATGCCGCTTGCTGAAGCTAAGAAAACCGGGGTCACGGCTTTGTTCGGCGAAAAGTACGGCGAGATCGTGAGAGTCGTACGGATGGGAACCGTTTCTGCCGAACTCTGCGGCGGCACCCATGCATCAAGGACAGGAGATATAGGATATTTCAGAATACTTTCTGAAACCAGCATCGCCGCAGGGATCCGCAGGATCGAAGCCGTGTGCGGTCATTACGCAGTGATCAAAGCTGCCGATCAGAGGGATATTATCGAGACGATAATCAAGATGCAGTCCGTCAAAGAGCATGACATTCTGACTAGGCTTGAAAAGGTCTCTCTTGATAAAAGAGAGCTTGAAAAGTCGATCAATGAGCTCAATGAAAAGCTCGCTATGACTCAAATGGCTGATCTTATTTCAAAAAAGATAAGCATAAACGGAATAAATATTATTTCTTCAATCGTTCAGGTTTCAGATGCGAAGATACTCAAGAACATGGCAGAGAACCTGAGAAATCAGCTTCAGATGAGCATCATACTTCTTGGAGCCGACATTGACAACAAAGCTTCTCTTGTCTGTGCGGTAACGGACGACCTGAAAGGCACGATCAAGGCTGGACAGATAGTAGGACAGGTTGCCAAAATGCTCGGCGGAGGCGGAGGCGGAGCGGATCATCTTGCGACTGCCGGAGCCAAAGATGTCTCAAAGCTTCATGAAGCACTTGAATCAGTAAAAACTTCGATATAAAACAAAGGGCGGAATTACCGCCCTTTAATTTTTACTTAACTTTCTTTGGGATCTCAATCATCTTCTGCGGTTCTTTAGTGTCATTCACACTCGTAATAAAGAAAAACATTCTCGGATGAGTACCGACCTCGGTATATGTATATTCACTTACAGTTACATTATTTAAGAAAGTAAATGTTCCGTAAGGATTTTCTGAGGAATATACATTATAACTTGTTGCATCGGCGGTATCATCCCAATTAATAAATATATTTCCATTTAAATAATATATTCCGGGTGGATTTAAAGGAGGTCCTATATAGAAACTAATATTAACCGTCCAATTGCCGGTAAAAGCACTATATCCTGCTTCATTTCTTGAACGCACTTTCCAGTAATATGTTCCTGTGGGCAGATTTGATGCTTGCTGATAATTACTTACCGAGACCTCCGTATTGATTTCCGGAGATAAAAAATCAGAATTGTTGTCAACAACGATGTTGTAGGCTGTAGCATTTGAGACATCTGTCCAGTCGAAATATGGCGTAAGATCGTATAGTGTCTGACCATTGGTCGGAGATACAAGTGCAGGAACTTCTGGAAGAGTATAGGTTACTACATCCATCCTCACAGGCACACTTTCATTGCTGTATTGCGAATTCAGCCTGATATTGGCAGTGTATGCACCTTCCTCAAGTCCTGCTGTGTTAAATCCGACAAAAATCGGATCTGATCCTGACACTGCCACTGTTCCTGATGTAGTTTCGCCTCCGTCAAGTGTCAGCCATGTATAAGGAACAGCCTCTGCGCTAACTACCACATTATCAATAAACCATGATGCAGTAATACCTGAAACTCTTGTTGTATAACCGGTAAATCTGATCTGTGTATTTGCAGATATTACGGGAAGAGCGAGACGCTGATGTTCAGAAGTTGATGCTGTTGCGTTATAATATATCTGTATCCATTCTGTTCCTGTATAATACTCAACTCTTGCATAGCTGCCCGATCTGTATATAAAATCCTGATCGAATTCAAGATAGATATCAGTTGTTGCTCCGGTTGTGTTGAATGTAGGAGATGTTAATACTCCTGTTGCGCCACTACCTGTAGTACGGGCACCGCTGTTATATGCAGCCCAAACTGAATAAGTATATCCAGCTCCCGGAAAAGTTGTGAAATCATTTGAATGTAATGTAGATGCAGGAGTCAGAAAACCGTCATACTCTATACTTGCAATATAATCTAATGACCAGCCTCCGATATTATTTACATAAAGAGTGCTTGAACCTGAACCAACAGGTCCTAATTGTTTATATATCGAAACAGGGTCAGGATCAATTATTCCGGGGGCTATTCCGTAATCAGTTGTAATACATCTGATATGGTAATTATATCCTGCGGCCTGTTCCCATTTTAGATCAGCTCCATTTAGTGCATAATATTGTGTATATGCTCTGCCGAAATCGAACTCACTGGCTTCCACGGTATCTGTCATTGTAGTTCTTGTTACACCTGTAGCAGGACTTGTCCCGCACTCAAATCCGATAAAATAATCACCGACCATCTCATCAAGAGCAGTGTAGGAGTGCAGATCGACATAAACCCATGCATTTGTTTCTGATAAAGTTGCAGGATTCGGAACAGAAAAAGGAACGATCATGTTCGCACCGGGCAGTCCGTTATCATCAGCCCAGACATGGATCATCATATCTGCATTATCTTCAGGCTGACTGTTGTCATCATATCCTCTTATAACAACACCTTCAACATCGTTATGGAAAGAACTGAACTTTACTGCGTAAGATTTCTGATCATACTGAGCTGT
>DMTS01000089.1 GCA_003477045.1 Candidatus Delongbacteria bacterium | reverse complement strand
TCTTTTGTGCCTATGTATAAAAATTCGGCATCCGGTTCATTCTTCTTTATATGTTCCGCAATCGCCAGGGCAGGATAAACATGCCCTCCCGTTCCTCCACCTGTTAAAATATACTTCAAATTAAGCTACCTCCGGATTAAAAGTCAGTGGAATAGAATTTACGAAAAAAGTGCGGGCTTGTCAATTTTAATAACTTGCAAAAAGCCCTATTCAGTTTTATTTTTGAGTAAGAAAACACTTAGTGGAGTTTTACATGAAGAACTATATCCCTATTTTTATATCTGAAAAAACCCTAAATAAAATCAATTTCGGCACTTTTACCGCCTCAGCAATGTTCATTGACATTTCAGGATTTACTTCAATGACCCAGGCTCTGATGGGACACGGAAAAGAAGGCGCAGAGGTGCTTTCCAACATTATCAACAATATCTTTACACCGTCTATCAAGAAGATCTACGATAACGGCGGAATCGTTTCGACCTTCGCCGGAGACGCTTTTACAGCGATGTTTGAAGCTGAGAAGGCTGATTATGCTTTGAGATCAGCGTTTGAGATCAATAAACTTTTTGTTGATTCAGGCATTGTCAAAACGAAATTCGGTGAGTTTGAACTCGCTGTCAAGATCGGACTTTCACATGGAGAAGTTGAGTTCGGTATTATTGATACCGAAGTTCAGAAAGCTTATTATTTTAGAGGCGAAGCGGTTGATGCCTGCGCGAAGTCCGAACATCATGCAGAAAATATGCAGATTGTCGCTGATTGGAAGTTTATTGAAAAACTTACGATTCAGGTTGAAAGACAACTAATTGATGAACATTGGTTCATCCTGACTCCAAAAGAACTGGACATCTCCCCTATTGAACCAGTCTCGAACTCTCAAATCGCCGAAGAAATTGAAAAGCATTTCGTACCTGATGCGGTCCTAAACATGAAAGCCCGTGGCGAGTTCAGGGAGATCGTTTCAGTTTTCATCGGCTTTGAGGAAGGCCACAATTACGAAAAGTCAATTAAACAGGTAATCCAAAACACTCATGCCTACGGCGGTTATTTCAATAAAATAGATTTCGGCGACAAAGGCGGAGTCATGCTGGTCATCTTCGGTGCGCCGACCGGAAGAGAAAAACTTTACGGCAGAGCCGCCGATTTTGCACTGAGCCTGAAAGAAATGCTAGATTTCAAATTCAGGGTCGGAATTTCAACCGGGATCGCGTTCTGCGGGATTATCGGCTCGGATCTGCGGAAAGAATACACCGCGCTCGGTAATGTCGTCAATCTTTCAGCAAGACTGATGATGAAAACCGAGCCGCACGAAATTCTCACAGGCCCGCAGATCAAGTCAAAACTGCCGTCTCAGTACGAATTTGAGAACAAAGGACTGACAGAGTTCAAAGGATTCTCCGACAATATCGAAATATTTTCACTCAGGAAAAAAACCGCTAGCAAGCAGCAGCTGTCATATTCCGGCAGTTTTGTGGGCAGGAAGAAAGAGGCTGATGAACTCCGAAATCTGATCCAACCGATTTATGAAGATAAATTCGGCGGAATAATTTACATTGACGGCCCTGCAGGAATCGGGAAATCGAGATTCATTGACAATATTGTCAAAAACCTCGATGCCTGCGGCACCTTCTACCTGCCCTGCGATGAAGTTCTGCGAAAGCCATTCAACCCGTTCGAGTATTTTTTCAAAGGATACTTCGAACAGTCAGAATCACTGTCAAAAGAAGAAAATAAAACTATTTTCATCCGAAAATATACCGGTATCGTTTCTCAGACTCAAAACGAAGATATCAAAAGCGAGCTTATCCGAACAGAATCAATAATCGGAGCCCTGATCGGACTTGAATGGGAAAACTCTCTTTACGCACAACTTGATGCCAAAGGCAGATATGAAAACACTATTTTCGCTGTGAAGAATTTTTTTCTCGCACAGAGCTTACTTGCGCCTTTAATACTGATTGTTGAAAATGCCCCATGGATCGATACGGACAGTCTTACCATGATTAAAGTACTTACCCGTAATGTAGGTAAATTCCCGTTTGTGATATTCGCTCTTTG
Organism: Candidatus Delongbacteria bacterium; assembly: GCA_003477045.1. GTDB lineage: Bacteria > UBA4055 > UBA4055 > UBA4055 > UBA4055 > UBA12480. The sequence continues at coordinate 4,427 of DMTS01000089.1, read as the reverse complement.
CAGACCGAACGATGACGGAACTCCTTATTTTTTGATCGGGAAAGAAGAAACAGAAATGACTTTAAACAGATTTGAAATTGAGCCTTTGGATAAAGAAATGATGAATGAACTGATCAGGGACAGATTTTCAAATGACGAAATCCCCGAAAAAACTTTGGAATTTATGAGGGATAAAAGTAACGGTAATCCGTTTTTTATCGAGCAGCTTGTCCTTTATTTGTCGGAAAACAATTTACTGGACAGCACACTAAACCTGGTCAATGAAGCCAGATCTATACCGTCAGGAATCAGTCAGATAATCATCGCCCGTATAGACAGGCTTTCAGCGAAAATGAAAGAAACGGTCAAAACAGCTTCGGTACTGGGAAGAGAATTTACTCTGGCTGTCCTTCGTAAAATGCTCTCATCAGGAAATATTGATCCGGATATAGAAATTGATAATTTAGTGTCAGAAGGCATTAAGGAACAAATATGGCAGAACATTAAAGAATTAAGCTATATTTTTAAAAATACGCTTATTCGTGACGCTGTTTACGAAATCCAGCTTAAAGAGACTTTGAGATCTCTTCATGAACTTGCAGGCAGTATCATAGAAGAACTTTATTCCGGTGAGATCAATCAGTATTGCGAAGAACTTGCCGATCATTTTGATAAGGCCGGAAATAGAAATAAAGCTGTTGAATATCTAAAGAAAGCAGCAAGCCGTGCAATGGATAACTATCAGAACAAAAAAGCTCTTATTCTTTTCGATAAATTACTCGTCTATCTAGATAAAGAAAGTGAAGACACCGTAAGAACTTTAAGAAAAATAGGCGATATACTGGAACTTACAGGCAAATGGGAGGAATCTTTAGGCACCTTCAGAAAAGCTCTTGAGGTTGCAGAAACAGTAAGTTATAGCGAGCTGAAGATCGAATGTATTACTGATCTCAGCTATCTTTTGAATACGCAGGGAAAAAGTGATGAGGCATATGAACTCGCAATTCAAGCAATAGAAACTGCAGAAAAAATCAGTTATGAGAACGGCACCGCAAACGCTCTCAATGTCCTTGGAAGCATCTATCTTAGTAAAGGAGATCATTCCGCTTCAATAAATGCATTCGTCAGATCTTCAGAGATCAAAGAAAAGCTCGGAGACAGAAAAGGCGTAGCCACAGCTTTGGGAAATATTGGAGCTGTATATAATTCAAAAGGCGATTTTGAAAAGGCTCTTGAATTTTTTACCAGTCAGAAAAAGTTAAGCAAAGAAATTTCCGATAAATTATTATACAGCTGAGCGGTCGGAAACATGGGTGTCGCCTACTACTATAAAGGCGATTATTCCAAAGCTGTTGAGTGTTATCAAGAAGATCTTGAAGTCAGAAAAGAGCTCGGCGACAAGAGAGGTATAAGCGTAATAATTGGTAATCTGGGTAGTGTTTTTCTTAACAGAGGATTGTATTATGAAGCAATTGAAAATTACGGACAGTGTATCGAGATAAAAAAAGAACTTGGCGACAAGAGAGGTATCTCAACTTTTACAGGCAACATGGGCATAGCTTACACCGAACTCGGAGAATTCGAAAAAGCAATAGAATGCTATTCCCGTTCAATCATAACAGCGCAAGAACTCAATTACACAAGACAGGTCAGCATCTCTACCGGGAACCTTGCAAATGCTTACAGAGAAACCGGAATGATCGAAGATGCTATCGTATGCTATGATAAAGCTATAAAAATGGCTACGGAACTTGGAATTAAATTTTTTCTTTCAGGAAACCTTTTTTGCAAAGCGGATATAATGTTCGATCTTTCAAGATTTGAAGAAGCTGAGATTTTAAACGGGCTTGCTTTCAAATCGGCTGAAGAAACTAAACGGGAAGACATAATATTCAAATCAAAAATGCTATCGTATAAATTAAAACATGATGAAATTTCTCTTCAAAAAATGCTTGACTGTCAAAGCCCGGATGACGATCAGACAGCCGACATTTATTATGAATTATGGAAAATTACAGGTAAACCTGATTACAAAACTAAAGCTTGTGATAAGTATAAATTTCTTTCAAGCAAAAGTCAAAAATTTGAGTATCGCAAAAGAATCGAAGAAATGGAAAATTCTAAGCCTTAAGCAGCTTCAGATTCTTCTCGAGCATTTTTCCCTGCATGAGTTCGGCTAAAGCTTCTGATACTGTTAAGGTATTGAGGCCGGGTATCCATTCAAGCTCGATCATCTTTTTTATAAGCACGATGTTCTGCATTCTCGGGTCTGAGAGATCTTTTTCAAAAACTTTTACAGCCTCGCCTTTCTTTTGTTTAACGATGTTTTCTAGTTCATCGAGAGTAGGAAATTTGAACTTCCCGAGCCTGTTGCCGATGGTCTGATACTGCGCGTCGTAAAAGATCACTTTTCCGCCTTCATCGAGCATTTCGTATGCAGCTCTCGCGCCTTCGAGGCGTTCTAAGGCTATCACGATATTTGCCTGTCCTGAAGGGATCAGAGGCGTATGTATCTTTTTGCCTATCCTGAGGTGAGAAACGACGGTTCCGCCTCGTTGCGCTAACCCGTGGGTGTCAACTCCCTTTACATCGTAACCGGCCTTGTGGCAGGCTCTGAGCATTGCTTCTGCTAAAAGTCCTATTCCCTGACCGCCGACTCCGCACATATAAATATTTAAGTCTTTCATTATCTGGCCTCCTTCTTAAAATCTATCGCGCTTACCGGGCAGGTCGGCCTGCATGAACCGTCCCCTATGCAAAGGTCTTCGTTGACGGTTATACTTCCTCCCTCGTTCTTTACGAATGAAGGACATCCGAAATCTTCGATACAGGTAAGATGCCTTTTGCACTTATTCTGATCTATTTCAACATGTTTTTGAACGAATCCTTCCTTTCTTCTCTGCTGCTTCATGAACTTTAGCATGCAGGGATGGCTGGCGATGACGACCGAGAATCCCTTATGATCCAGTGATTCCTTGATAAATTCTGTAAGTTTTTTCTGCTGATATGTATCTATCCGTCTAATGAATTTGACTCCAAAAGATTCGAGAACTTTATCAATAGATATTTTCTCTCCGATCTCGCCGGTTCCTGCATGAGGCTGATGACCGGTCATGGCGGTAGTGCCGTTCTCCATGACTACAAGAGTGAAATCGTGATCGTAAAGAACTGCATTGATGATCGCCGGTAAACCGGCGTGGAAAAATGTGGAGTCGCCGATAAAAGCTAAGACTTTCCGCTTTTCGTTGCCTATGGTAAGACCCGCGGCTGTTCCGTTGGAGTGCCCCATGGATAAAAGCATCTCGCCCATATTGTACGGATCAAAAAATCCCAGCGAGTGACAACCGATATCGCCGACTGTGATCGTGCCTTCAGGCAGTGCCTGCTTAATCGCATGGAAAGCAGAACGGTGACCGCATCCGGGACACATCTGGGGCATCCTCGGATTCGCGAATGGCTGAGTTACAGGCTTAATTCCGCTTTCGAACACCTCAGGCCAGTGGCCGGAAAGAATGTCCCATGTGCGCTCCGATGTCAGTTCGCCCATTATATCATCATGAGTTTTCCTGGTAAGTATCCTGCATTTTATATTCCTGTCGAAAGCCAGCGACTTGATTTCGTACTCCATGATCCTGTCAAGCTCTTCGATGATTATTACTTCGTCTTTATCCTTCAGGTATTCGGCGATCATTTCTTCGGGCATGGGATAGCTGAAATTTATCTGAAGCAGATCTACAGGTTTGCCGGATTTGTCGAGATTTTCCATCACAGAAAGAGCGGGCATGGAAGACGATATAATTCCGAGCTTTTTGCCGTTGATTTCTTTGCAGCCGAAAGGTGCGTAAATTTTATTGAAAGGAGATTTCTCTGATTCTTTTCTGATAATATCCAGTTTTTCCATTGCTTTTTTCTTAAGAGGAAAAACCGTTTTTGTTATGGGCAGATAAGGTCCGTTCTTCACATCGAATTCAGCCTTAAAACCTTTACTCTTCCCTATCACGCCGAAGCTGATGAGCTCTTTTGCGTGGCAGACATGGGTGGTAAGCCTTAATATGATCGGCATCTGATGCTGTTTAGAAAGCTTTGCTGCTTCTAAGAACATCTTATACGCTTCGGTCGGAGTAGCAGGTTCCATAACCGGAATGTACGACATTCTGGCGAAATGGCGGTTATCCTGCTCGTTCTGGCTGGAGTTCGCGCCCGGATCGTCACCGAGTATCACCACCAGTCCGCCGGTCAGGTTCATCAGTCCTAGCTGAACGAGCGAATCTGCGGCAACATTGAGCCCCACTGACTTGAAGAATACGACGGACATATTGCCGTTGATGCTCGAGCCGAAGGCTACTTCGGTCGCTACTTTCTCGTTCGTCGCCCACTCGAAATGATAATCTCTCATTTCTTCGGGAACGCTGTTCAAAGCCTCTGCGATCTCCGGCGTGGGCGAACCG
>DMTS01000187.1 GCA_003477045.1 Candidatus Delongbacteria bacterium | reverse complement strand
AAATAAAAAATTAGGTCAGATCTTTTCCCCAGAGGAAGATGAGGAAAATTATACCTATAACTATTCTATAATATCCGAAATGCTTGAATCCGTAATTTTCTACGATCTTTAAGAATATTTTAACAGCCAGCCAAGCGGTAAAAAAAGCGATCACAAATCCGAGCCCGAGAAGGAATATTTCATTCCCGGTGAACTCTATCTCGGTTTTTAAAAGATCATATCCCGAAGCTGCGAACATCGTCGGTACGGCAAGAAGGAAGGAAAATTCAGTAGCCTGCTTTTTGTCAAAGCCGTTAAACACCCCGCCTATTATCGTAGCGGCGGCTCTTGATACGCCCGGCACCATAGAAAAGCACTGGATCAGACCTATGAAAAAAGCGTTTTTATATGAGATGTTCTCGAGCATGTCGGTTTTACTTTCGCGGCTGACCACCTTTTTATCTATAATTATCAGGATTATACCGCCTATTATGAGCGATAATGAAACCACGGTAGGATTGAAAAGGTATGCCTTGATAGTTTTGTAAGCAAGAAAGCCGACTATTCCTGTAGGCAGAAACGCGACAGCGAGTTTATAATAAATTGTCAAACCATTCAAAAACCTTTTTGAGTAAAGCATTACGATCGCGAATATAGCACCGAGCTGAATGAATATTTCAAAAGTCTTAACGAATTCGTTCTCATGTATCTTCATTGCCGCTGAAGCGAGGATCATATGTCCAGTAGATGAAACAGGAAGAAATTCGGTCAGTCCTTCGATCACTGCTATTACTATTGTCTGTATAATATCCATAAGTCAATCCCCTTTTAAGAATTAATGACGATATATTTAAGAATTATATCTTATTAAGTCAATTCGTTTTTATTGTCAAGCATCATCACGAAAGGTATGACGAGAAAGGCGAGATATCCCGCTATATCATAAGTTAGAGCAAGCCCGAGTTTATCGCTCAGATAGCCGATCGTGAGCACCATCAGAGAGCTGCCCAAGAAGCTGATGGTCATATAAGTACCGTTAAGGAATGAAAGGTTCTTCGAATCTCTTTCCTGAACAAGAGCCAGAATTATAGGATTAAATCCCAGATGGGCGAGACCTGCCAGTATCAGAACCGGATATACCCAGAATCCTGATGAATAATTAAAGGCGAACAGCAGTATAGGATTTATAACGGCTAAGATCAGAAGACTTTTTTTCCGGCCTATCTTATCCGATATCATTCCCATAAAAAGTGTTCCGAAGACGCCTGCGAATTGAAAAATCGAAAGCGATATTCCGGCAAGCCATAGCGAGGCTCCTTTTGAAGTCAGGAATGTGGGAAGGAACAGAGTAAGCGCAGAGCTCATTCCCGATCTGAATACCGTGATCCCGGCAATTATGATAAAAAAATTAATATACTGCCGGTAATTCCTTGCAGGTCTGTTGTGTTTTTCCACATGATCATGAACATTAATCTTTCTGATCTTGAAATATAGCATTACAGCTACAAGCAGACCCAGCGGCATAACGCGCCAGCTGCCCTCGAATGACCACAGGGACACCGCGCCTAAGATCAGCATAGGTCCCAGAGTTCTGGCCAGCTCGCCGCCGATCATGTAAAAGCTCATTCCTAATCCAAGCCTGTCACCGGCTGTCTTTTTAATTATGACAGGTCCGGGAACATGGAAGATGCTTGATCCTATTCCGCCGATAAAGATCAGAATGAACAGGCTCACAAAATCGGGAGCAAGGCCAAGAAAACTCATTGACACCGTCATGATAATGATCCCGAGGATCATAAAATATTTTACGTCGATCTTGTCAGCAATAGCTCCGAAAAGAGGATTTATCAGAGAAGGTATCTTGATCGCGAAATCAAGCCAGCCGGCCTGAAATTTAGTCAGCGCTATTGTTTTTATAAGTATAGGAAGAACAGGCGCAAGGAAGCTTGAATAAGTGTCATGTACCATGTGGGCAAGAGAAACTGTGACCACAGTACCGAAATCTTTTGATTTAATGTCATTTTTATCTATTTTTTCTATCGGAATATTTTCAACAAACTCGCTTTCGATTTTCTGCTCCAAAATTTTCGCTTTAAATTAAATGATTAATTTCTGTTTAAACAATGATAAATTTTATATAATACAATCGAATAAAGCGGGAGACAGAATGGAAAGCGAAAATGTTTTAACTCTTCTTGAGCATCTCATAAAGATCGATTCCAGAAATCCTTTTAGTTTAGAAAAGAAGAAAGGAAAGTATTATCTTGGGGGAAATGAAACTGAGATAAATCAATTTCTATCAGAAAAGCTTATACAAGCCGGGTTTAAGGTAGAAAAGCAGTTCGTTCACGAAGATACTTCAGGTAAAAAATATTATAATATTATAGCTGAAAAGGGCAGGGGTAAAAAATCGATTATGTTCTATGGTCATTCAGACACTGTGTCGTCAACGCCCTGGATATCAGAAAAAGACGCATTAACACCGCGATCCGGCGAAGTTACTTTTCAGGGTAAGAAAAGGAAGGCGATATTCGGCTTGGGATCGAATGATATGAAGACCGGTTTGGCTGTCATGTGTCTCGCTTTCAAAGATATTGACCCTGAAGGTTACAGAATAAAGGTGGCATTCGGAGCTGATGAGGAATTTTATTCTTTAGGCGCGAATGTATTGGCTCAAAGTTCTTTCATGGATAATGTTGTCGCGATCGTGGTTCCTGAGATCGGCGACGGCCCGAATAAATTCTACGGGCATGAGACCATAGGTATTGGAAGACTGGGAAGATGCGAATTTGAAATTGAAGTATTCGGCACGGGCGGTCACGGTGCGATCTCAAACGATAAAACTTTTATCAATGCTGCGGTCGAAGCATCGAAATTCGCAGTGGAATTTGAAAAATTAAGAAAAAAGCATAAAGATATTTTTACATTTGATACAAAGAACTGTATAGAAGGATCATTTTTCATTTCAAAAATAGACTGCGGCAACGAAAGTCTCTCAATTCCGTCTTCCGGTAGAATTGTTATCGACTGCACCTTCACACCCTGCATGTCAATTCAGGGATTGCAGAAAATACTCCAGGATTTTATAGACAGCCTTTTCGAAAGAAAAGTACTCAATTCTGTTCCTGTTGAAGGAACAAACAGAAAATTCAAACTCAAACTGAAGGAAAGGCCGACTCCGTACAGCGAGGCTTATCTGACTCCAGCAGATCATGGTTTTACACAATTTATAAAGAAAAGCGTGAACAGGATCGGAAAATTCAAAAATTATAATATGGGTTATTCTGTAGCTGATGAGAATGTCTTTAAAAGATATAATCCTGATGTGCCTGTGATTGTATCAGGCCCTGTAGGCTGGAATTCTCACCGTGCTGATGAATGGGTGGAAATTGAAAGTGTTATCAAGCTTTATGAATTGTACAAGGTGATCGGGGAAGATTTCGGGCATTATATAAAAAAAGAGCGGTAACAATACCGCTCTCAGTTAAACTTATTTTGCAAGAATCAGTTTATTCGTGAGTATCTTATCTCCGTATTTAAGAACTGAAAAATACAAACCGCTTGAAAGACTGCTGCCGTCGAAACTGAATGAATGAGCACCTTTTTCAAGCTCTCCTCTATAAACTTCAGCAACAAGTCTGCCCTTTAAATCAAATACCATGAGTTCTGCTTTTTCATTCTGAAGCAATTCAAAGGTTATCTCTGTAAGAGGATTGAAAGGGTTGGGAAAAGAATTAAGGCTTGTTGAATTCCAAACGATGTTATCCGTGGGAGTTTCTTTGTTGAATTTATCAGGTATGACTACCATATCAAGCCAAACTATGTCATCATTAAAAGGATCATAAGGTCCTTTAATATATTCCCACCTGATGCTCCTCAATCCGGCTCTTATGCTGAAAGACATTATCCTCCAGTCGTTCACGCCTGACCATAATTCAGTAGATTCAGTATCGCTGTAATCAAGGTCATCTATAAAAAAGTGAAGCCTGTCAAAATAAGGTCTTGTCGAAGTTTTATATGCAAATATTAATGTTCCGGGCTGTGCAAGATCAAGCTTGAGACTTATTCCTGAAATTTCGTTGGGTGAAATTCTTCCTGATCTGATCGAGTGCGTATTAAAGTACGACTGCTCAGATGTTACTGTCCAAGGCAGCGATCCTGTCTTTTCCCATGGGATGGAAGAATCAGCTATACTCCCTATCTCAAAATCCTCATATAGGGAAGAAGGATTAATAATTTTAATATCAAGTTTCGCATAGATCTCTTTTCCAGGTACCCTGGCAATAATTTCCATATCTGAAAAACCTACTACAGAAGTCCTGTTGAGGATTAGCTTTGTGTCTTGAATGGCAGACTGAACTATATATGGGTTTGATGAACTTTTGATTATGAACTCTATGCCAGAGTAATTTTCACTGAAAAAATATTCTTTCAAATCTAATTCGATCATGTTTTCTGTGAGAAGTATGTTCTCTTTTTCCTTCGTCAGATAGATGCCGTAGAAAGAGGCCATCGTGCGCTTTAACATAGCATCGATCTCTTGAATAGAGGTTTCCGCACCAAGAGTTCCAATTATCCTGTTGTTCTTTCCAATAAAAGTAAAAACATTGCTGAAGTCGGCCGGGTACCTGTATCCGAGCTCATCTCTTGTTGCAAGAGGAAAATTTACAAAATTAACTACCTTGAACTCGAGGAGGTCCTGATAAGTATTCAAATTAGTAGAACCACCCGCAATATAGAAATCCGAGGTTTCTTCCTGGCTGTAATATGCTTTATTTAAGTAATCTGCCTCCGGCAGAATTCCCAGGCCGGTTCAGCTGAAACAGGCTTCAAATAAATAAAGAACAACAGCTTTGCCTCTGCCTGTAAGCCCTGCAATGTTTTGTCTGGAGTAAGAAATATTATAGGAATTATCCCACCTGGCCGCCGTAAACGATACGCTTCCCACATTTATCGGATCATCAGTCCATCCGCCGAAAATATGGGTGAAAATAAATGATACCAGAAGAATTATTGTTTTTTTAGATATTATTTGCATATTCAAAGATCCTTGTTTTTGATATAAGTATATAGAGAAAATACTATAAATTCAATGAAAAAAATCATAATTTTGATGTTTATATCAGCCTTTCATTTTATTTGCATTTAAATGAAAAATTTAATATTATTAAACTTTGTTTTAGAAATGAACAAAATTATTTTGCAAAAGTTAATAATTCTAATCCGGAGAGATTATGCCGAAAGTAGCTATAATTATGGGCAGTGCGAGCGACGGCGAATGCATGAAAAACTGCGAGGAATATCTGAGATATTTCGGAATTGGTTTTGAAATCAGAATTTTGTCAGCTCACAGAAATCCTGACGAGGTGGCCGATTTCGCGAAGAACGCTGAAAAAAACGGAATAAAAGTCATAATAGCCGCCGCGGGCATGGCTGCACATCTTGGAGGGGTAGTGGCTTCTCATACCATCCTGCCTGTTCTGGGTGTGCCTATGAAAGGCGGTATAATGGACGGTCTCGACGCATTGTTGTCTATGGTGCAGATGCCCTCGGGAATCCCGGTGCCGACTTTGGCGGTCGGAAGTGCCGGAGCCAGGAACGCTGCGATCACAGCTGCTCAGATACTGGCATTGTCAGATGTAAGTTTAAAGGAGAAATTAATTGAATTCAAAAGAAACGGATGTAGAATATAAGAAAGCTCTTGTAATCATACCGACTTACAATGAGATAGAAAATGTTGAAAGAATGATACAAGTCGTATTGTCTCTTCCTGAGCAACCTGACGTGCTGATAGTTGATGATAATTCACCCGACGGTACAGGCTCAAAAGTAAATGAGATCATACAATCAAATAAAAAAGTAAACTTGATCAGCAGGAGCGGCAAGCTGGGGTTGGGAACTGCTTATATTGAAGGATTTAAATTTGCCCTCGCGGAAGGTTATGATTACATAATTGAGATGGATTGCGATTTTTCACACGATCCCAAAGACATATCAAGGCTGCTTAAAGAAATAGATGATTACGACCTGGTAATAGGCTCCCGCTACATTCAGGGGGTTAATGTGGTGAACTGGCCTCTGAAAAGGCTTATATTGAGCATGGGAGCTTCATTTTATACAAGAGTTATCACCGGAATGCCTTTAAAGGATGCAACTTCAGGATTTAAGTGTTTCAGAAAGGAAGTAATTCAGTCAATTGATCTTGATAAGATACATTCGAACGGATATTCATTTCAGATAGAAATGCATTATAAAACATGGAAAAAGAAATTCAGAATAAAAGAAATGCCGATAATTTTCACCGATAGGATAGACGGCCATTCAAAAATGGGTAAGGCTATTGTTAGAGAGGCTATATTTATGGTATGGAAACTCCGATTTCCATTTCTTATAAGGAATAAATAAATCCGGGGGCTTCCTCAATGGACCTGTCAGTCATAATCGTCAATTATAATGTAAAGTACTTTCTTGAAAACACTATAAGATCGGTCAAAGAAACCGTTATGGGCCTTTCTTATGAGATAATTGTTATTGACAATGCGTCCAAAGACGGAAGTATGGAACATATAGTTTCAAAGTTTTCGGATGTTAATTATATTTACAATGAATCAAATCTAGGGTTCGCAAAAGCCAACAATCAGGGATTAAAGCTTGCTCTCGGCGATTATATTCTGATCCTTAATCCTGATACGATCGTTAAAGAAAAGTCGATCGACATGCTTATAGATTATCTCAAAAAGCATCCTGAAACCGGTCTGGCGACCTGCAAGATAATCGGTCCCGAAGGAACTCTTGACGCATCTTGCCACCGCTCTTTTCCTACTATATGGAACTCGTTCTGCCATCTATCAGGATTAAGCAGGCTTTTTCCCGACTCAAAAGTTTTTGCCAGCTATAACCTTTTATATCTTAAGGATGACAGGATAGCAGAAGTTGATGCTGTGTCCGGATCGTTTATGCTTTTCTCGAGAGAAATAATCGATAAAGGCGTTTATATGCCTGAAGATTATTTTATGTACGGGGAAGATATTGATTTTTGCTATCAGATAAAGAAACAAGGCTACAAGATCGAGTATGTACCTATCGCCGATGTGATCCATTACAGAGGTCAGAGTTCTAAAAAAGACAAGATCAAGTTAAGAAAGTACTTTTTTGAATCAATGAAGATATTTGTAAAGAAAAACTATACATCAAAATATTCGTTTTTCTACAAATTCATACTCGATATCACCATCATGTTCTCTTACCTGATCTCTATAGGAAAAATTATTTTCAGAATTTATCTTCTCCCCATAATAGACATCATATCATATGCGGTAGGTTTATGGACAGCGGTATTTCTTTACAGACCCGTTCTTCTTTTCCTTGGCAAGATCGACAAAAGCACATTTCCCGACATTAATCTTGAAATGTACCTGGGTGTATCGGGGATTTACATAGCTATAATACTATTAATATTCTACCTGACCGGAATATACAAAGAGTATAAGTTTTCCTATAAAAAATTCATACTGTCAGCAATTTATATCGCTCTGATAACTCTGAGTATAACATACTTCATGAAAATATTTGCGTATTCAAGGATCACTCTCGCCCTGCTTCTATCAATAAGCATTCCTCTAATGCTCGGGTGGAGGTATATACTTCTTAGAAAGATGAAGTTTTTCCTCGATAAAACACTTATAGTAGGAATTGACGAAGTCTCCATGGAATTGATACAGCTCGAGAACGACCTGGCAGATGACGGAAAGATCATTGTAGGTTATGTTGATACAGATGATAAATATCTTGGAAAAAGTATTGATAAATTTGCTGTGCTCGGCAGTATAGAAAACCTGAAAGAAATTATGAAAATTGAAGAAGCCAGCAGTATAATATTCTCACTTAAAAGTATTTCTCTCGCCAAAATACTTGTATTCAGAGATATGCTGGAATATGCGAATATAAGCTACAAAATACTACCTGATCTGATCCAGAAAAAGAACGGCAGGATAAATTATATAAATCTTTCTCAATAGGGAGCAAAAATGGATACTATCAAAAGCGCAGTTAAATGGTTTTTTAAAACAACATTTACAGTCATAATCGTATTTGCGGTACTGTTTTTCTTTCTGGCTGCATTTATAGCTAAAATGACATACGAGAACATAAGACCTGACGAGATTTTAAAAGGATCATATCTTGTTCTAAGTTTTCCTTCAGGTTTGCCGGAATCTCCATCTGAGCATATCAATTTACAGGGATTTCGTGCAGGAGACATAAATAAAAAAGCACTGACTCTTTACAATGTTTTATCAGATATAGATCATGCCTCCAGTGATTCAAGAATAAAGGGAATATTTATAGATCTGGATAATTGGGGTATCAGCCCGGAGCACACAAATGAAATATCATCCTCGCTTGTCATATTCAGAGAATCAGGAAAACCTGTGACTGCTGTCGGCAGTGGTCTTGACAAGAATAATTATCAAGCCGCGTTGGCCGCGGATGAGATAATTATGGATCCGTCTAGTTCCTGTACGATTATTTTGAACGGGTACAGCGCTTCAGTGCCTTATTTCAAAGACATGGGAGACAAGCTGGGGATAACGGTTAATGCTATTCATATCGGTAAGTATAAAGGAGCAGGAGAAAATTTTTCAAGGAACAGCATGTCAGACCAGTATAAGGAAAGTATAGAGAAAATATTAAATGACAGGTTTGATCTTTTTTCCGGTTCAGTATCCGAACGGAGAGGGATAGAAAAATCAGTTTTTGCCGGCAGAATTGATAAAGGCGAGATGGTTTTCATAACTCCACAGCAGGCATTTGACTTAAAACTTGTTGATAAACTAATGTCGTTTGACGATGTCATAAAGGATAAGAATCTTAAAACAAAACAGCTTGTCGATGTCAGTGATTATATTATTACTGAAGAAAAAACCGGCGCAGCGCATATAGCTGTAATTTTTGCCGAAGGAAATATAGTTGACGGTTATGTTGAAACAGCTTTCGGCGATGACACTATAAATCCTGAAAAATTTGAAAAGATTTTGAATAAGATCAAAAAGAATAAGGATATAAAAGCCATTGTTCTAAGAGTGAACTCACCAGGCGGATCGGCGCTGGCTTCAGAGAAAATACTAAGGAAAATCACGAACATTAAACAGGATATGCCGGTCGTTGTTTCGATGGGGCCGGTCGCAGCTTCAGGCGGATATTACATATCATGTCAGGCTGATAAAATATTCGCGGATCCATATACGATAACAGGATCGATCGGAGTGGTATCACTATTGCCTAATCTTAAAGGCATTTCGGATAAAATAGGCATAAAAAACGAAACTATTGTCAAGGGAAAATATTCGGACATTTTTGATCTGACAAAAGATCAGTCTCAGGAAGATATACAAATTATCAGAGGTTCGATGGAAAAGATATACACTGAATTTAAGGCCAGAGTTTCTGCAGGAAGAGAAATAAATGAAACTGAGCTTGAGAAAATAGCTCAGGGTCAGATATGGACAGGTAGGCAGGCAAAAGAGAACGGGCTTGTTGACGAACTTGGAGGTCTAAATACTGCCATTCTAGAGGCTAAAAAACTGGCGAATTTGGATGACTTTAAAATTGTGACCTATCCGGAAAACAGATCGATTTCTGAGAAGATATTCAGCGCGGAATTCGAAGAGACTGATATTTTCAGCGGATTTGAAAAGGCAGGATACTTTCAAAACGAAATATCTATGATAAAAAACGCTGTTCTATTCGCGAACAGACCTGCACTTATATTTCCGGTCATAATAGAATGAAATATTAGTATTCGACCTTCCATAAAAAGAGGCCTTTTGGAGATATAGTTTTAGGCGACAGGCTCCTGTTCTTTTTTTCGAACATGTTTAGGATGTCGTTTTCAGATATTCTGTTGTTGTTCAATTCAAGAAATGCAGAGACTATAATTCGCACCATATTATGAAGGAACCTGTTTGAAGATATTTCCATTACAGTTTCATCATTTTCGCGGAAAAAATAGAGCTTTTTTATATCGCAGATGTGGCTTTTAACTTCAGCCTGAGCAGAGCAGAAAGCCTTAAAATCTCTTCTGCCTTTAAATAATTCTGCGGCCGAGTTCAACCTCTCAATATCAATGTCGTAAGGGTACAACAGCGAATATTTACTGCGGAACAATTCATGTTTCCTGCGGATAAAATATCTGTAAGTTCTTTTTTTTGCATCGAACCTCGAATTAAAACCATCTTCAACAAGTTCAGAAGACAGGACAAGTATGTCACGAGGCAGCAGATTGTTCAATGGGTATTCGATTCTTTCCGGGGGGACAGAAGAACTGTCTGTGACGAAGTTCACTGTCTGTTCTTTTGCATGCACCCCGGAATCCGTTCTTCCCGAGAAAACTGAAATTATTTTCTGCCCGAAAAGTTTTTCAAGTGCAGAATCAAGCTCAAGCTGAACAGTTCTCTGATCTTTCTGAACCTGAGAGCCGCAAAAATTTGTTCCGTCATATTGAATTATCAGTTTAATATTCATAGCGTAGTAATAAAAAATAGAATTATAATCGCTATCAATGAAAAGGTTAAAACATCGAATTTATTTAATGCGACCGATATTGATCTGCTTTTACCGAAATCGATTTCTTTACTGGCGTATAGCGTTTCCATCTCAACGGCTTTTATAAAGCTGAATTTGAAAAGATCAGTCAGTATTCCCGCGTTCTTTTTTATTATTTCAGTTATTCCGGATTTTTCAGCCTCCACTGTTTCCGATTTAATTATTTTTGCGCCGGAAATCAGTTCTGAAACAAATTCTATCCCAAGAATAATTGAGAACGAAGATTTTCTTAGCGCCTTTCTTATAAATACCGGTTTTATGATACTGAAATAATCATCCAAGTTTTTTAGAAGAGATCTATGATCGACAAAATAATTGAACCACCTGCTCAAGATAACTAGTAAAATTACTTTTGCAAGGAAAAGAAAAGAAATTTTAAGATCATATGAAGTTAAATACGAAAAAACAAACGAGAACAAAAAAAATATTCTGAAGCCGAGAACAGGTTTTATTACAAGCGTGTTCAGCTCTTTAATACTTGCGGATATGATAATTATAATTACGCCACAGAATAGATGAAAAGTTACTGAATCTGAAAAGCTTAAAAGCATTAAAGATGTAATAAATAGAACAAAAATCGGAACCGGATTAATTTCTAATTTATCGTAGAGAAAAAAACGGGCAGAATTATTCTGCCCGTCAATGGATTTAATTATATCGATCACAGATTCTCGTATAAGTATTTTACCTGTTCCCTGAGCTTATATTCAAGGTCTCTCGAATTTTCGTAAAGAGGTTTCAGTGTTGTTTTAGCTTTTTCGACTTTACCTGCCTGCGCAAAGCTGTTGCCCGCATTGTAAAGACATCTGTCCCTGTGAAGTTCTCTGTCGGATTTTGAAGCTTTCAGATAATATTCGCCTGCTTTTTCCGCTAGTTCAGGTTTTTTTTCGGATAACCATTTATCCATATATAAACCGCCGAGAAGATTATATACAGCAAATTTGAATGTTTCATTTTTTGCGGTTCTCTGATTGCTTTCAAGAAGTTTAACAGCCTCGTCGGCTCTTTTTTGCCTTATGTATGACTTGGCGACGAAAATTACAATGTCCCCTGTTGAATCGAAACCGGAGTATTTATCTATATATTCGTTTCCTTTTTCGATAACGGCCGTATCGTTCATGTTTTTGTATTCACGGCTGATCTCAAAAAGTTTGTCAGCTGAAAGAATTCTGTTCTTCTCGCTGCTTGATCTGTAGAGATTTACGGCAATAATTATTACGGCAATACCTACGAGTAAACCTATGATCTGATTTCTGTGGTGTTTGAAGAAATCGTATGTGACCATCATTTCTTCATTTTCAGGTTTTCTTTTGTACTTTATGTTCATATTCCGCTCCTATTCTTAATAAAAAGCTATTTTCAGTACTCCCGAGAGGAGTTGAACCTTTTCAAGGTTGTAACTCCATCGGTCGTTGTACTCCCGAGAGGAGTTGAACCTCCGACCAAAGGTTTAGGAAACCTCTACTCTATCCACTGAGCTACGGGAGCATTTTCTATTTCAAAAGAGTATCGAATATAAAAAATACAACCGGTTTTGTCAAGTTAATAAGCATATGGTTCTTTAAGTTTGCTGAAGCTGATATTTCCAACGGAAGAGATATCAGTCCACGTTCTGATGTACCAGAAATGACCATCCAGTTTTATCAGGTCAAAAATTAAATTCCCTTTTATTTCCCTTGTGCCGGAGCTATCTGTAACCGTCATTAGATAATCGATAGATAAGTTCAGTGAATCCGCCGTTTCATCTATCGGTTCGTTCGTCAGGCTTATTTCTGAAAATGAGAAGCTTTCTGATTTTAATCCGTTAATAAATTTCTTTTCGTCTTCAACACCCCAGTCGTCAAACAATATATCAGGCTGAGAAATATCAGAAGCCTCTGATTTGAATTTATATACAAATTCCGAATTGATAGAATTCAAAAAAAGAGATTCGTACAGGTACGTATCAAGCCCGAGAAGGGATGTCTTGAAATTTGTTTTCAGTTCAAGCACAGACTCGTTAAAATAATTATCGGTCGTCCCGTCCGGATCTTCCGGTGACCTTGTAGAGAAAATATCCGAACATGAAGTAAAGATAAGAACGATTACGATATTGAATAAAAATCTTGCCATAAAACCTGCGATTTACTATATTCCGCCGTATGTAAATATAAACTGAACAGCAGTTTAAGTCAATAATAATAACAACCGGAGAAATAAATGCTTTCATTCAGAAAAAAAGACGGAGCAGAACCGAAACTGGATCTTTCTGTCGAGAAACTGACCCTTACGAACACTATAACGATAGAGGCATTAATACAGACTCTGTTAAAAAATAATGTTATTAAACAGGAAGAACTTCTTGATGAAATAAAAAAAATGAGAAAAAGTACTACCGTTCTTAAAGATGAAGTGAGGGATGCTGGCACTACGGACAGCAAATAAACAGAGCACTAATAATGAAGAAAAAATTATTATTTAATATTGTGAAAGCTCTTTTGCTGGCAATCATTTTCTGGTATATAGGAAAAAGCATTACCGGAAATCTGGATAAAATTGAAAATATTGAAATAGCAGGATTTGATCCCAAATATATGTTTTTTTCTGTTATTACGCTTTTCATTTCTTTGCTTTACCCTGTATTTGCGTGGAAATTTCTAATATTTTCTCTCGGCGAAAAAATAAATACTCTGAGCGCTTTAAGAGTATGGTTCATTTCCAACCTCGGAAGATATGTTCCCGGTAAAATCCTTCAGTTCGCCGGGCTTGTTTATTTTTCCGGTAGGGAAGGTGTTAATAAAAGCAGGGCTTTTCAGAGCGTTCTTTATTCTCAGATAACCGCAAACGGACTCGGTATATTCATGGGGCTTACGCTTTTGACGCTTAATAGCGGCTCCAACAAATTTCCGAATGAATTTCACCTCTCACTTATTATTGCTGCGGTATTCATAATAATTCTCTGGTTCCCAAGTCTTTTTCTAAGGTCGTCAAATTACTTTCTTGAAAGAATGAAGAAGCAGAAGTTCGAACAGACACTTACACGGAAAAACTATCTTATTTATATCCTTTTGCAGCTTATAAACTGGTTCGTCATGAGCTTTTCGTTTCTTCTTCTTATAAATTCTTACACGACCCTGTCTGTTACAAAGCACCCGGAAGTACTTTTCATTCTTCCGATCAGCTGGACTCTGGGTCTTATAGCTATTTTTGCTCCCGGAGGTTTGGGTGTCAGGGAAGGATCAATGTCATATTGGCTCAGCCATTTTATACCGATCGAATTCGCGCTGATACTTCCGTGGATATACAGAATAGTGATCACTTTATCAGAGATGATCCTGACTTTTATTTTTGTTGTCTCTTATAAAAAGCCGGAACTGCTCAAAAATTTAAAAAATAATGAACAAACAAAAAGCAACTAAAGTTTAATGAACGAAAATAAGGGAAGATGAGCATGGCGGATCTTAAAAGACTGTCTGATGAAGAGCTGATGTTCAGGTTTCAAAAGGGCGACGATTCAGCGTATAACGAAATAGTGGAGAGATATAAGAATAAACTTCTGAACCACATTTTTTACTATATGAAAGATAGGGAATGGGCGGAGGATATTGTTCAGGATACGTTCGTAAGGGTTTATCTGAATAAAGATAAGTATAAAGAGATCGCAAAAGTATCTACATGGATATATACGATCGCTATAAATCTTGCTAAAACAGCTTTATCAAGAAATGGAAAGATGAACGCCTTTTCAATAACAGGAAAAGACGGTGAAAATGATTACGAAATAAAAGATAAACATACTACCACCGACGGCGATGTATTAAAAAATGAACTTTCTGATGTTATCATGAGTTCAATAGACGAACTGGAAGAAAAGTTCCGTGAAATAGTGATGCTCAGAGATGTCGATGAGATGAGCTATGAAGAAATAGCAGCGCTCCTTAAAATACCGACCGGAACCGTAAAATCAAGACTGAACAGGGCAAGACTGAATCTGAGGGACGCTCTTTCAGAATATATTAGATAACAAATCAAAGACAGCGGAGAATAAAATGGAAAAATGCGGCAGAATAGAAGAAATGATAATAAGCGGAAGTTTGGAAACTGACCTCGCAGTTGAGAATGACGAGGCTGTTATGAGGCATATAACTGAATGTGCGGAATGCCGTGCGCTTATAGATGATATTAAGAAAATTTCTTCAAAAATAGCCGGCCATGAAAAGATCAAAGTATCAGACGGATTTGATCATGCTTTAAAGATCAAACTTGAGGCTGCTAAGAATGAAATCAGTGCCGATGAAGTTAAAACGGTTCCTTTCTTTACAAGAATGGTTTATTACGCATCAGGCGTGGCAGCTGTCATGATAGGTTTTATGTATATCTCTTCTTTAGGTGTTTTTGATAATAAAAAAAGCAATGATGTTATTACTGCACCGGTTACTTTTACAGTCGCCTCAAACAATAACGAGACAAAAACCGTGACAGCGGATTCTCTTGAAAACCTGAGAGAAAATGTTGTGAACGATGAAGAACTGAGACTGAAAGTAAACGCCGGCGAATAAGCCGGAATTGAACCGGATTTTGGTATGATAAGGGCGGAAACATTCCGCTCTTTTTTATTTGCTAAACCTGTATTATTTTTATATATTTATGCCGCTTAAGAAACCAAGGAACCCATTGTGATAAACAAGCTTCTGCCAATAGTTGATCCGACCAGAAAAATGCCGTCTTTCTATGCCGCAAAAAATCTTTCCAAAAATGAAATAGAAGATGTGATAAAACTTTATGAATACATTTTAAATCCAGAAATTAAAAACATTAAGACCCAGAAGGAAGAAAGCGAGCAGCTGGAGAATTGAAGATATTATTTCTCGGTATAGGTAAGACTAAACATAAATATCTTATTGAGGGCATTGAAAGATATAAAAAACTTGTGTCTCCATTTGCGGATGTTGAAGAAAAATATCTTAAAGAAGAAGATGACAGACCGGGTTGCGTACAAGAAGAAAGCCAGAAGCTTTTGAAGAGCATTCCGTCGGGATACTATAAAGTGCTTCTTGATATAAAAGGCAAAAAACTGAGTTCGGAATCTTTCAGCGATAAATTAAGAGATCTGAGAGACAATTCAACATCAGGTATCGCTTTTCTTATCGGAGGTTCGAACGGCGTAAGTGAAGAGTTAGAAAAAGCAGCGGATCTAAGGCTTTCATTCTCTGAAATGACAATGACCCATCAGATGATCAGACTATTTCTGGCGGAACAGATATACAGGAGCTTTTCAATAATGAATAATAAAAAATATCATAAATAAGGTCAATTCAAAATGCGTAATATAATAATTTCCATTTTAACAGCTGTAGTAGTTCCGACGGGGCTGTATTTCTTATTCAGCGACTTTCTTGCCTTTTCAATTCTAATCGGAATTATCGCAGGAGCAGCAGTTTTTATTCTTTTGGTCAGAAGCGCATCCAAGGAACTTGAAAAGTTGAATGATAAAGCACAGAAAGCACTTTACTCACAGAATTTTGACAGAGCGCTCAGGATATATGAAAGCGGTCTTGCTCTCGGAAAAAAAAGCCCGTTCATAACTGGTCAGATTTACGGAATGATAGGTATGATCCATTATATGAGAAAAGAAAACGACAAAGCTAAGCCTGCGCTTATAAAATCATCATCAATGAACTGGGCGGCAAAAGGTATGCTCGGAGTTATATATATGAACGAAAAAAATTATACAGAAATGGATAATTCTTTTAAGGTTATGGTAACATCGGGTAAAAAGGACGGTCTTTCATGGGCGCTTTATGCATACTGTCTGGAAAAATTGAACAGAAAAGAAGAGGCATTAAAAATACTTGAAGAAGGAAACAAAAAACTTAAAGATGCTGATGAAAGAATAAAATCGAACATTCTTGAGCTTAGGAACAACAGAAAAATGAGAATGAAAGTATTCGGCGACCCTTGGTATCAGTTCATGCTGGAAAGACCGCCGATGAAAAGAATGATGCAGCAGCCCGGAGTTGCACATCAAACCGGATTTAAAAAGAACTCTCTTTACAAAGGATAATTTAAAACACCGGAGATCATTATGAGATTAGGCGTAAATATAGATCATATAGCTACTATCAGGGAAGCAAGAAAAACCTATGAACCTGATCCGGTGGCTGCGGCAATAATCTGCGATCTTGCCGGTGCTGACGGCATAGTCTGTCATTTAAGAGAAGACAGAAGGCATATTAACGATGATGATCTGAGAAGGGTTCGCGAGACGGTAAAAAGCCATCTGAATATGGAAATGGCAGCCAATGATGAAATGGTAAGGATCGCATCAAAGATCAAGCCGGAAATGGTTACTCTGGTACCTGAGAAAAGGGAAGAACTGACGACCGAAGGCGGGCTGGATGTAGTTTCTATGAAAGATCATTTAAGGGATATAGTTTTTAGATTGAAAAGCGCTGGAATAAAAGTGTCAGTTTTTGTGGATCCCGATATCGCGCAGATAAAACAGTGTTCTAATGTTGAAGCAGATCTGATAGAGATCCATACCGGTCACTATGCAAATTCAAAAACCGAATCGGAACTGGTTGAGCAGTTCGAAAAGATCAAAGAAGCTGCGATATATGCCGATAAACTCGGTCTTGGAGTTAGCGCAGGGCACGGTCTTAATTACCACAATGTTAAAGATATAGCAGAGATAGAAGAGATAGAGGAGCTCAACATTGGTCACTCGATCATAGCCAGGTCCGTACTTGTCGGTCTTGACAGGGCGGTCAGGGAAATGATAGCTCTTATAAATTAGTTTTATAATTTACAGTTAGCATTATGCTGAATTCATGGAAATAACCCTAACAATATTAGCGATCTTATTCAGCATTACAGCCGCAGTATTCCCCTTCAGAATAGGTAAGTTAAAGATCGACATGGTCAACGGGTCGATCATCGCAATTCTGCTCTTAATAATTTTTCAGGTAATAGATTTTGAAACTATCAGACTAGGTCTTGCAGGCGACGGAAGGCTCAAACCCTGGGAGATCGTCGTCATATTTTTTACGGTCGCCTATGTAAGCGTCAGCCTTGATATAACAGGCATATTCGATTACCTGGCATACAGGATAGTTCTGCTTTCAAAAGGTAACGGAATAAACCTTTTCATATTTTTTTATCTTTTCTCAAGCATTCTGACCGTCTTTACTTCGAACGACATTGTGATACTTACGCTCACACCGATCATATTCTATCTCGGCAAGCACGCCCATCTGAACGTAATTCCCCTTTTATTCGCAGAATTCTTCGGAGCGAACACTTTAAGCATGTTCCTCTACATCGGGAATCCGACAAATATCATAGTCGGAAATTCTATCGGACTGGGATTTCTCGAATACACTCAAGTCATGTGGCTGCCTTCGCTCGTTGCCGCAGTCGCGAATCTTATTCTGCTTTACATCTTTTTCAAAAAAGACTTAACCGCAAAGTTTGAGCAGAAGCTTGAATCAGCCTATGAAGTAGTAAGCTGGAATGATGCCGCGGTCAGTTCGGCACTTACTCTTATCATGCTCGGCATTTTAGCTTTTTCTCAGCATCTCGGTCTGGCTATCTGGGAAGTAACTGCTGCATTTATGGTCATCTTTGTTCTTAAAGATCTGATATCCGGGTTAGGGAGTTTTCAGAAAACGATCAAAAAAATGCCGTGGCAGATCCTACCGTTCATCATGGCTTTTTTTATATTGGTGGCTAATCTGAAAGACATCGGAGCTGTTGATTCACTCGCAGCTTATACTTCAGATCTTTCAAGCAATCTCGGAAGCAGTATCTTTTTTAACGGTACGATAGGATTTTTGCTCGTGAATATGATCAATAACCAGCCTGCGACAATACTTTACAGTAATATTTTAATCAGTGATCAGTTCATAGCTCCGGACGCATCATTCTACGGAGCAGCCTACGCAGTTATAACCGCGAGCAATCTCGGCGCAAACCTTACTCTCATAGGCGCATTGGCGGGACTCATGTGGAAAAGGATCTTGAAAAAGAAAAAACTTAATATTTCATATTGGTACTTTTTAAAAGTCGGACTGATCATCACTCCGGCAGTCTTTTTTTTGACGCTTCTCACGCTGTATTTTGTGCTGTTGTAAAAAAAAATATTTCTCAGTTAAGGTTAAGTATTCAAAGACATGTAGAAGGAAGTAATAATTCCAAGAGCATAGACTCGGACCCATAGATACCGAAATAACATTCCTTGTAGAAACATTTTCAGGTAACGGTCATGGAAAAAAGCACCANNAGTCAGTGATATTTTGCCTATGTTCTGGGCTGTAGTGATTAGTTACTCGTCGGGTTATTGAGCTATCCATATTGCCACCCTCCAAGTGAGTAAGGCTAAAGTTCCTTATTTTAATTTTCCATCCAACGGTTGGACTTTTAAATCTCGTACCAATGGTTCAAGAATTGATTTGGGATTATCTTTCTGCAATTCCTCAACATTTACTCATTCAGTAATTTGATTCTTTCAATTCTCTCTTTTGCTTCTTCAACCGCAGCTTTTATCTTCTCTTCCAATATCTTCTTCGGCGGAAGCTCAGTCCAATATTCAGCTACCAATATACCGTCTTTGTGCATTTCCAGTAATTCGATCTGCTCTTTGCTTGTTTCGGTGCATAGAATAAGACCTACAGGAGAAGCTTCATCTTCTTTCCGTTCGTATTTATTGAGCCATTTAAGGTATAACTCCATCTGACCTTTATATTTTGCCTGAAATTTACCGATCTTAAGTTCAATCGCAACAAGCCGTTTTAAATTTCTGTTATAGAAAAGAAGATCAAGATAAAAATCATCACCGTCAATTATCATCCTCTTCTGCCTCTCAATGAACGCAAAACCTTTACCGAGCTCCATTATAAATGTTTCGAGATCACTTAATATTGCGCTTTCCAAGTCTTTCTCCAAAAAATCCGATTTCATTTTGAGAAAATCAAAAAAATATGGATCCTTAAACTCGCCAACAGACTTAAGGTTGGCAACAACAGGCTGAACACCGGCTATGAGTGTCCTCTCGTAAACTTTCTTTGATATATTTTTCCTTAAATCCCTCACGCCCCATACTTCTGACGCAGCTTTCTGGGCGTAGAACATCAGAGCTTCTTTTTTCTTTATCGGCAGTAAAGCTAAGATGTGCGACCAGCTCAATTGTCGTGACAGTGTCACGACAATCTCGTAATTACCGAATATTTCGGCAAATTGCAAAATCCTACGCAGGTTCTTTTCCTCGTAGTTCTTTCCGTGCCTCTGCTCCAATTGTCGTGACAGTGTCACGACAATCTGCTTTCCGTATTCCGCTCTCTTATTATTAAGAATAAAATCGTTTATCCTTTTACCCACCTGCCAGAACACCAAGTTCATTTCAGAATTCGCATAAACAAGCGCTCTTTCTCTGCTACTCGTGATCAGCTCGGACAGTTCTTCAAACAGGTTCTCTTCACTCTGAACAACCTTGTTCTCGCTTACGGTTAGATTATATTTTTCATTTGATTTCTTTTTTTTCATTTTAAATTCCTATTTGCCTTCACTAAAATAACTATATTGAGAAATATACAAGACAGCTTGAATTTAAGCAATAATGATGAATTATTTTTTATAGTCCTCGGTTTTTCCAGTCTGCATAGCCCAGATCAATATTCCGGAGGCAATGAGAATCAAAACACCAAAACCAGCAGATAAATTCAAGGCAGCCTTTTTTGTATTAAAATCGAATATTTCAATTTTATCTATATCTTCAATTTTTATTGAAACTTTTTCATCATTTATGCTAAATTCAGGATAAAATATATTTAGGTAAATATGTATTTCATCGTATCTGCTAATATTTCGGTTATCATCAGGAATATATGGTTTAATAATTCCTGAAAGCTCACCTTCAAAAAGAATCGGATTATACAAAAGTAAGGTCTTATCGCTTTGGTGAAGAATTACGATTTTATCACTTTGAATCTCTTTCAATTCTTCTTTAGGAATTGTCTTCAGTGCGTGGACTGTACATGCTTGAAGAAAGAAAAATAAAGTCAGAAGTGAAACAGTTTTAAAGCGAACTGTAGCTGTTTTCATAAAAAAATCCTCATCGTAAATTATGTTAATTTTCTAAGCTCAATAACCCATCGAGGTACTAATCACTATTTCCTACAACGGTCAAGGCTAANNGTGATATTTTGCCTATGTTAGCATTTGTTGCAACTTCCCACATTTTCTAACCGAACTAATCGAGCCTAAACACACAATAAAGTACAAGGTACAACAGCTACATGAGCTTGGGGATATTTCATGTGAAAACTCCAAGTATCAAACAACAAATATATTATTAAAGTGATTGACAAACAAGAATTTTTTACCGATTTTACTTTCAATATTTTTTAGTTTACTGTAAAAGGAGTCGGAAATGAAAGTCATGCAAATTTTTTTAATTGTTATACTATCAAACAGTCTCTTTTCTCAAACGATTGACACATGGGAAAGAAGGTACGGAGACCAACTTTACGAATCTGGAGAAAAAATTATAAAAATGAATGACGGCACATTTTTAATTAATTCCAACATTATAATATCAGACCCCCAAGATATGACTTGGCTGATTGCAGTTGATGAAAATGGAGACTCGCTTTGGACGAGAAAAATATATGAACCAGATTCTGTTAATAGTTATATAATCGAAATGTCATGTAACTCTGAAAACAATGTATATGCAGCTCATCGGAGAATATCATCTGAGTATGAATATGATAAAATGGCTTTTCTTTCTAAGAAAACTGAAAACTATGAAGAAATATGGACAAAAGAGTATCCTTCAACAACGCAATTCGGCACATGGACTGATAAACCGGCTTGCACCTCGGATAGTGGTTGTGCCGTGATAGTAGGTACAATGTATGACATCTATGTCGGATCAAGTCATATAGATAAATACGATAAGAACGGAAATCTACAATTTTCATCAGGCGGTATTTTTACTAAAAATGAGAAATCGACCGAATATATTGAGGATTTTGCTGTGACAAATGATGGAGGTTATATCAGTATTGTGAAACACAGCTCCGCTGGATATAAATTTGATGATTCACAGTATATTATTCTCTTCAACGATTCCTTAAATTTTTCTAAAGCTGTTGATTACACATGGAGTATTTATGGTCTGCTGGGCATCGGGAAAGCTCAAAGTAGCGATTCTTTTATTGCTTATGGTTTAGGTGGAATAATCAAGATAGATGGAAGCGGCGAAGAGATATGGAATCTTGCTATTGACGACGGCATAGTGAATATGGTTACAACAAGCGATGGAAATTATGTTTTGTCAAGCAGCTCAAAGGTATATAAAGTTGACGATACTGGAGAGTTGATTTGGAGCAAGGATTTCAGTTGCAATTCTTTGGTTCCAACTGATGATGGCGGATGTATGGCTGTAGGAACAAAATTCAACGATGTCTGGATATGCAAGTTTGATCAGGACGGCAACTATGTAAATATCAATAACTATGTAGCCGGAATTGAAGGATATGAGCTTTACCAAAACTATCCAAACCCTTTCAACCCGGAGACAACGATCAGATATTCTATTACTCACGATGCCGATGTTAAGATTGCTGTTTTTGACATTGCGGGTAAGGAAGTTGTATCTCTTGTTGAAAATAAACAGGGAAGAGGCAGTCATACAGTGAACTTTAATGCCGAGCACCTGACAAGTGGAATATATTTTTATAAATTAAATGTTGATGATAAAGTTGTAGCTAGCAAAAGCATGATTCTTTTAAAGTAGTGTTTAGGCTCGATTTCATTTCTCTATCTCAGTCAGAAGTTGCAATGGATGTTAACGGTCAAGGCTATAAGCACCTCACAAGTCACATAAACCAGGCAGTGATATTTTGCCTATGTTAGAGGCTGCCACAACTTTCACGGTAATCGAAATCATTTATAACTCTTATTAAAGAAGTTAGCTTTATCATTAAGTCTTCCAATTTTCTTTATTTTTTCTTTCATATCATCAAAATCGAATTCTTTCTTAAAATCTCTTTTATAGTACTTTTTGTATGTCTCCAGATTTGAAACATCAAATGAAGTTCGTGACATAAAAACATTAGGGTTATTAACTTCATCAGTTATTTCTAAATTGTTATATTTCGCATGACCTTCTAATCCCATTCTTTGTAAAAAAAACATGTATCTATTATCAAGTCTATGATATCGAGCCCCATCATCACAAATATCAATGTTAGGATCATCTAATTTATCTTCAAACTTTACATATACTGTATCCGGAAAATTCTTAAACAAATCATTACCAGTAAGAATTTCTTCAACGTAAACGGTATAAGTAGTTTTCAGAGGACCTGACGAAAATTTAATCGCTTTAACAGTACCAATTATCACAGATTGTGCATAACTAGCATCACCAAAAATGGGAGAAAAATAATTTATATAAGCCCAAAGTTTACGTAAAGCTTTCAATTTATTTACATTTATTCGATAATCCCAATAAATTACATTTAAATTGTCATTACGTACTCCAATTTTTCGAATCTTTTCTGCGAATTCTGTTTTTATGTTCTTATATTCTATTGAGTCGATTGAGTTTTCTTGATCCGGCCAAACATTTTTCACTTTAAAACCTTCTAGTTCTCCTATAGTCTTCATGACTTTTGGCTCGTTACCTCCATCACCTGACATTGCAAAAATAACAAGATGAAGTATCAAGAATAAACTGATTATATTTTTTTGAGTCATGAACTCTCCTATTTAAAAATAAGACTAAAGTTGTGGTTGCCTCTAACGGTCAAGGCTAAAAGCACCACAC
>DMTS01000138.1 GCA_003477045.1 Candidatus Delongbacteria bacterium | reverse complement strand
ATATCAATGAATCCTACTTCTTTCAGTTCGATCTTAAAAGTAGAATCCGCAGGCACTCCAGTATTCTTTGTAATCCTGATCCCGTTTTCAACAACCTGTTCATAGGTAGCTACCTTTTTTGTGCAGCCTGAAATAATTAAAATGATCATTAATGCGATAAAAATACTTCTTTTTTTCATTTTATCCTCACTTTTCACCTTATTTAAACTCATATATATTCACATTATTATCTTCATCAAAAACTACGATCTTATTTCCGTTTAATTTAAAACCCCAAGGTTTAATAATGCCTAGGTCAAGCTTTATCCTTTTCAGAAACACACCATCCTTAAAAATATCAAAATACAAACCACTTTCTTCCTTCTCTTTTTTATCTATATTGTTTGAATCTACCCATAATCGCCCATACTTGTCGTAATATACCCAGTTTATGGATTCTTTCAGCTTTTCGTCTCCTGTTGTAATTACGATCTTTTCTCCGTTATAAACGCCGTGATGGGTTTTAATTTTCTCGTCATTTTTTACTCTTATATGATTTTTCCTGATCTTATATTTCATCTTACCTGTTTTTGAATCAAAGCAGTCAATCTTATAATCATCATAGCTGTTATCCACAACAAAAAATTCTTTTTCACCACCGGTATATAAAAAATAATCATCACGACTGAACATTGTACCCTTTTTCTTTTTTTCTCGTACGAATAAAGATTTAATCATTCTTAAGTTCTTAGTATCAAACATTTTAATTCTATCTGTTTTTTTAAAGCTATCAGGATCAAAGCCTGAACCAGTTACACCAAGAAGATAACTTCTTCCAACAGCGAATACTTTCCTTGGGAAATCTGAATAATTTGTTATCAATATGTTGTTTATAAACCTGCCTGTACTATCAAACTTTATTATTTTAGGAAAATTTTGTACATAAATTGTATCATTTAGAATATAAAAACTATTCGGTTGCCTAAATTCTCCCGGACCTTCACCCGCCCGTGACCATTTTTTTATAAAGCGTCCGTTTCGACTGAATTTCCACATACGGTCTAAATCAAGAATGATAATATTTCCGTCTTTATCGAAATCGAAATCGTATATCATAAATTTACCTACTTCCAGACTGTCAAGATAATCTCTTGAGATCACACAGATTCTATTTAATTCAATCTTGAAATCCGGATCGGCAGGATCATTCTTGTTATAAAAAGTTTTCATGCCTTTGCTGTCAATATCCACTTTATATGTCTTAGCTTCTTCCGATTGCAGAAATGAAAAAGTTGAGAGTATTAATATCGTAATAGCTATTATTGTTTTCATTCCGACACCTCAATCTTATAAACTACCAGACTGTTGTTTTCTCTGTCTATAGTATAAAGCCTGTTTCCTACGATCTTGATCTGAGGTAAAAGCTCGGATTCAACCGGAATTTTCAGAAATACGGATTTTTGAAAAATATTATCTTTGAAAATATCATATTTGATACCTTCAGGATCATTTGTGTCTTTCGGTGTGCTAACAAGCAGGTACTGATCATTAAGAGAAACTATTCCGCTTATTGCATTTTTATGCTTTATGATACCTTCACTCACGTCAATACTCGAAAATGAGTTTAAAAAATTTCTTTCTCTTGTAAAATCTTCATGGGTCATTTCGTGCCTGAAATAGTTTTTGACTATCTTTTCAATATTATTCCCTTCCATATCAAATATTTCTATAGCNNAAATAATTCACAGGGTTAAATACTTCATTTTCTATTATTGGATATATTGATTTTTTTATCTCACTGACCAAATTGAATGACTGATCATAAATACCCAAGACCGTTATCATTGAAAATTTATTTTCAAAATTATCGGAGTACATTGATGAACATAGATATCTGTTTTCTGAAGAGGGAGCTATTGAAGTAAATGTCTTATTTATCAGCTTTTTTTCGACAAACTTACCTTTCCTATCGTAAACTACAAGGCTTTTCTGCCTAAAATCGTTAACAAGTACTGCATTCTCTAACAAAAATATTTCCGAAGGGGTCAGATACTCGCCGGGTCCCTGACCTTTTGCTCCGAATGCCAGAAGAAATTTCCCTTCATTATCGTATTTTTTTATTCTGTAATCAGTGTTATCAAAAATAAAGATTTCTCCGCTCTTATCGGCCTGAAAGTAAAGAGGAAAATTTACTCCTGTATCATTAGGATATTTTAAAGAATCATTATTGATTTCGAACAGCTTTTCAAATTTAACTTCAAGTTTTTCATTTGAAGGTATATTTTTATTTTGATAAACAGATTTGCCGCTAATCTCTGTTATACTGTAATTTTTCTCCTTTGAGCAGCTGACTGTAAATATAAATGCCGATAAAATGATTAGGTACCTTAACATTAGAAAAAGCATTTTTTACTCCTTGCCACTCGTAATCCGTTACTATTTGGGCCGGCATACGGTGCAATAAGCATTCTATCTGCAATTGTGCTTTCCAACATATCATATAACCAACTACCGCCTAATGCAATTCTGATTGGCACCGTTATTTCGCGTCCGAACATATGGTCGCCCGGTTCGACCTGATAATTAACATAGACATAATCTTTTATATCCCAACAGTATTCATATACATTACCACTCATGTCGTAAATACCAAGCTCATTAGACTTCTTACTGCCTACTGCTTTTGTTGAATTATTATAAATTTTTATACTGTCCTGATGAAAACAAGCCGCATGATTGTAATTAGTCAACAATTTATCACCGGAATTTCTTATATGCCAGCCGACTTCATTTAGATCGTCACTGCCGCTGTATTTAAAACCTTTGCTTTTTCTTCCTCCCAGCGAGGCATATTCCCACTCGGCTTCAGTAGGTAACCGGTAGCCGTTCCTGTCCCAGTTACATGAAACTGTGTATTTCACCTGTAAATCTTGTTTGTAATTATTCGAATCTGTAGCGAATTCAGTAATATTATAACATTGTTCAAGACCCTCCATCTCGCTTAATTTGTTGCAGAAAATAGCAGCGGAAAACCAACTCACCCCTTCTACAGGAAGGCTGTCACCTCTGAACTGACTGGGATTTTTTTCCATAACCGTATTCCATTGTGCTTGGGTGACTTCATATTTGCCTATATAAAAATCTTTGATTTCAATATCAACAGGATCAGGCTTATCTTTTTCTTTATAACATGATTTAAAAGTGCCACCCTTTACAAAAATCATGTTTATAGAAGGTGCACAGCATCCGATAAACATAAAGAACATAGCTAGTAAAACTGTTAATTGAAATAACCTCATACATCCACCATTATTTTATACATAGCCTTATTTTAGGGGTTAATACTCATAGATCTTTATATTGTTGTTCTCTTCATTAACAGCTAAGATCCTATTTCCTATGAATTGAGGTCTGTAGCCTTCTTCGAGGTTTAGAGTGATCCTGTTCAGAAAGATATCATCCTTGAATACATCGAAATGTTTTTCATCAGAATTTGCTACCGGAGTTTCGACCCATAATCTTCCGTATTTATCAATATGCAGATTTTTAATTGAGCTTTTATATGTCATCTTATATTTCAGATTATGCTTTTCACCTGATTCGGCAAGTTTTTTACTTTCTTCATCAGTTATCCTTATTCTCGCGAATTGCTTTCGTATCTCACGAATTTTTGTGCCGGAATTATCGAGGACGCTTATTATGTAACGATCTTTTGATTTTTCAGCCAGAAATAATTCCGTATCATTATTCGCAGATACTGCGCCGTTGGCAGTTGGATCATAGTCTTTTGTTCTATCAAATTCCCATGTCAGTTTATAAAGGTCTTTTATGTAATTAAGTTTATCATCGTACAAAGACATTACGGTGATCATATTTACAATTCCGGGAATTGACGGATCCGTTTTAGAACTGATAGAGGAGCTCATAAAATAATCTCCGAAGGATTTAGGGTATGCAGGTATTTTTTCAATATTATCGCACAGCTTCAATGAAAGAGAGTTTCCTTCGAGATCATATTTGATTATTTTCTTTGAATACCAATCGGTAATATAAATAGTATCCTGATTTATACAGATAGTACCAGCGGTCATAAACTCACCCGGTCCCTCTCCTTTACCGCCAAAACAGGAAATGAACTGATAATCACTATTATACTTATGAATTTTAGACCTTTTAGAGTCCAATATATACAGGTTTCCCTTTCGATCTATATTATGTTGATACGATTTTTCGATAAATTTTACTGAATCCGTCTCATTCTCATTATCTATAAAACCTACTACTTTCAGTTCGATCTTAAAAGTTGAATCAGCAGGTATTCCATTATTCTTTGTGACCCTGATCCCGTTCTCGACAGTCTGCTCATAAGTCTTTACTTCTTTTTTTGAGCAGCTGACTGTAAAAATAAATACCGATAAAATGACCAAACACCTTAGAACTTTCACTCTCATACTCCACACATTTATAATAATTCATATATTGCTATAATATTAAGCCTGAATTTATGTTTATGCAAGGGAATATTTTAAAATTCCCTTATTTTGAAAGCTTCAAGCGACTTTTTATAGATGAAATATACGATCGGTACCGCAACTATCAGCATGGAAACATTTACAAATATCATGCTCACTCCGGCAGCAGTCATACCTGAAAGTAATGGCTTCAAAGCAAATGTGAAGATAATTGCCAGCATTGTAAAATACAGATTGTATTTATCATGCTCGAATTTTGACCACAGATATAAATATAAAGACGATATTATAACTGAAAGAAGAATACCGAAAATAAGGCCGGCGATCAGATCATCGATCGGAGTGGAAATATGAATTATAACTTTCCTTAAGGCATAATCCATCTTATCAGATTCATAAATAACTTTTTTAAAATTTGCCCAGACCGAAACAAGAATTGCTGCAAGTGTGAACATGCCTATGATCTGCGCAGCTGTAATGAACCTTGATGTAACAATATCTTTTTTCTCAACAGGCATAGCAGCGTTGATCCTGTCGTGCTTGCATGAAGTCACCGTAGAATTGAACTTAAGCAGCGCAAAAAACACTGATAGCGAAAGTCCTATCGCATAGGCTGAATAATGTCCCTGAAGGATCATCACGGGTGCGATTAGCATAGCTAACACAGCTACACCGAAGTATTTATCAGCCCAGAATATCAGGTATAAATTTGATTTTATAATGTGCTTCATTTTAAAGTCCTGTTATTTTTTAGAAGATAGATCGAGGCACGGGCTGAAATGATCATACCTATAAAAAGAGCGACATAAAGCAATACAATTTTCGATATGCTGTCAACTAGGTCAAGACGATCAGGCGATAGAAACAATGCTTTCTCGGAAAGATAGTAAATTAGGTAAATCAACTGATGGATGAGAATGAAAATTATTAGAGGGGAAAAAAAATAACTGACGGAATTCAGCGGAAATATACTGGTTGCTTTTTTTCTGATGTACATAAGAACAGAAATAGAAGCGGTCATACTCAAAAACATAGCTGAAACATAAATCCTGAAGTTTCCTGCAGTGTGTATAAATTTCTCTTTCTGATCCCCAGTTACATTATCGAGATTCTGAACAATATGAATGTAAACATAAGTAAATCGGAGATTTTGCATAAGCATATCGTAGAAGAGAATAGCCAGAAAAAGAAAAATCGCATACCAGCCTGTAATCAACCAATCTGTTCTTACTTTTTTGATTTTAATCTTCAAAAATATATGAACAAGCGCAGCCGAGGAAACAATAGCAAGAATACGGAGACCAAACTGATCAATGTTCTCGTCTAAAAATACTGTATAGAAGTATGAATAAACCGATTCCAGAAATCCGTATATGATTACCCAGACGATAAACAGACCGGTAATAGCTGATGTTTTCATTTTCTTTGTAAAATGGTAAATCGGCATAAAGAAGGATATTACAAAAATTATCGGCACCATTATTTTTATTACATCATTAATTAAGGACAGATCAAGCGTATCACTGAAATTCTTCCCTTCAATACTTGAGACAAGTATGTTAGTAATCAATGCGGCAGGAAATGAAGTCATGCATAAGATAATTATCGTAATATATTTTGCGTAAACATAGTCTTCTTTACTTACCGGCATTGTCATTATCATCGAATCTGAATTTCTTTTCTTTTCTTCCCTAAGCAGCTCGAAAATAAGTAGGCACGGCGCAAGCAAAGCGATCATAAAGTGCCGGACGGTTTCCGGCATAATCATACTTGGAATCATAGAAACCAGAACTACAAGGGAAATTGCCATTAAAGGAATCGCCCACAGTCTGTTCCCCAATACCTTCAGATCAGCCATAATTAGATTTTTCATTTTACTCTCCTTCCGTTAGGAACTTTTTGGAGTAATAGATCGAGAAAATAAGCATTGGGATGAAGATTATATACTGAGACACAGAGAAAATTGGAATGATAAAATTTTTCCAATCGTTATTAGTTCTAATAATCTCAAAAAGCAGAAGGAAGATCCTTAAAGAATTTTCCATCGCATAGAAAATTACAGGCAGTAAAAGGATCAGCGAAAGTTTTTTTATCAGTTGCTTCATATTGTCTTTCTTCCACAAATACAAAGATATTGAAAGTAAAACGCTTGAAACAAATAAGTGAATCAGAAAGAAATTTCTATCCGCACCCGATACCCATCTGTGATACTCATTTTCGAACGCTTCAGGGAATGCGTGAATAGTAACAGAAGTAAATATCAGATCGTTTAGCGATTCCTGAAGCAATGCAAGGCTTATTGGGAAAATAGCAGCGACAGGAATTAAAAGGAGATTCATTAGGTCCGCTTTATTTTTATAAATTATTTTAAGTCCGCACATCACAACAATGCAAGACACGATGAGAATTGCGTATATTCCGATAGTTTTATTAAGATCATATCGTGCATACAATAATTCTAGCGTTGCATTTCCGTGTATAACATACATCCCTAATCCCCAAATTATAAAAAGCATGAAAGCCTTTCTGCTTTTTTTTGTTAGAAAAAATAAAGGTATAACAAAGATTGCAATTCTAAGTATAGCCAGCAACGACACATTAGCCGAAGCCAATACTGTTTCATAACCTTCAGATGCACCGGACAAATTAATGAAAATATTAAGTAGAAATTCCGCGATTATTCCTATAGAAAATAACACTAAAATCATCAAATACTTTTCAAAAACAATAACCGCTTTGCCGGAAGGTAATGATGCGACCTGATAATGAATCCTGCTCCCGTCAGATAAATGCATAAGTTCATACCCGAGCAGCATCGTTACGATTGGGATTACTATAAAAGGCACCATTATTATCGTTTTTCCTGTATATATTGAAAAACCTGATAAAATAAGAAAGAAAAGTAGAAGCACACTCAGCGGTACTTGCCATATTTTATTTCCTAAAACCTTAAAATCAGCCATAATTAGATTTTTCATTTTACTTTCCTCCTATAATTTTCCGGACAGATAGACCATCATCTGCTCGAGGCTGGGTTTTTCCGTCATGACTTCAAATTTTGAAAATATGCTTTGCTTTTCATAATCGCACAGTGCTTCAAAGCCGAACTTGTTCTCTTTGATACCGAGAAGTTCTTTCCTGATCTCTTCGGTCAGGATGCCTGTGTCGCCTTTGATTATTTTATAATTTTCAAGTAAAATGTCCTTCTGGTTCGAGAATACTATCCTGCCGTTGTTGATGAAAGTGATATAATCGGCTATCTTCTCAAGGTCTGAAGTGATATGTGTCGAAAAGATGATTGACTTGTTCTCATCCTGAATCTCTTCCCTGAGTATATCCATCAGCTTGTCCCTGAATACCGGATCAAGCCCTGAAGTCGGTTCGTCCAAGATCAGTAATTCGGCATTGTGCGAAAGCGCTATAGCGAGAGAAAATTTCATTTTCGTGCCTTTTGAAAGGTCTCTGATCTTCTTTTTCGGTGTAAGCTCAAACTTTCCACAATATTCATTAAATTTATTATCGTCCCATCTGCTGTAGAAAGGCGCGATTATCTCTTTCATTTTATTTACCGTAAGATGCTCATAAAAATAGTTCTCCTCATATACAAAACCTATTCTATCCTTGATAGGCACTTCATCAGTCACATTATCCATTCCGAATATCTTGATCTCGCCGGAGTCTTTCTTAAGCAGGTTCATTATCAGCCTGATCGTGGTCGTTTTGCCCGCACCGTTAGGTCCGATAAATCCCATAATATATCCTTTATCAAGCGTGAAAGTGATGTTGTCAAGCTTAAATCCTTTGAATTCCTTTGATACGCCGTTTATTTCCAATATTTTAGTCATTTTATATTCCTCTAATTAATAGATTATTCATATAAAGCATCGAGCATTTCTTTTAGCTCGTTCTTTTTTAATCCAAGCATTCTCGCTTCGTCAACAGCTTCAAAAAGCTTCGCTTCGATGATCTTCAGCTTCTGCTCCTTGATGAATTCCCTGTTCTGCGGAGCTACAAAAGTACCTTTCCCGCCGACTGTCTCCAAAAATCCCTCGCGCTCGAGATCCTCGTAGCTTCTTTTCGTTGTGATCACGCTGATCCTGAGATCCCTTGCAAGGTTCCTGATAGACGGAAGGGCTTCGCCGCTTTTCAGTTCGCCGGTTATGATCATACCCCTCAGCTGGTCGGATATCTGCTTGTAGATAGGATCGGGTGATGAGTTCCTGATTATGATTTTCATGGTTCACTCCGTTCATTCTGTTTTTACCGTATATAGACGGTATATACAATTTACGGAATAAAATATTGCTTGTCAAGCGATATTTTCAAGACGCACGAAATTGCCGAATTAATGCAAATTTGGCAAGTTTATTGTCCGATTTAATGTAAATTCGGCAATTTGCCGTTAATAATCATAAACATCAATTACATTTTTTTCTCTGTCGAGATAATATAATCTGCTTCCGGAAAATATCACGCTGCTTCTGATTAGCCATAATAAACCTATCGTACTTTTGTCCATCAGATCGTACTTGACCCTGTTTAAAAATTTTCCGTCTTTGAAAATATCAAGATAAACTCCGTCTTTATCTTTATGCCTGTCTATGCTCGGAATCACAAGCAGTCTGCCGTATTTGTCGGTGTACATTGCATATATAGCTTTCTTAAAATTATCAATTTTGAGTATATCTTCTTTTCTCATCACCTTTGACATATCTTCACGGTATATCTCGATCTCATTCTTTTCGTATCTGATCTTCTGATATGATTTTTTAATCTCTGATTTTTTATTCCCGGCATGGTCATACGCAAGTATTCGATACTGATAGTCTGAATTATCCGATAAGTAAAAATGTTCATCGTCAACCGCTAATGGAGCATAATAGTCAATAAAATGGATTTTCCCAGACATTACTTCTTCCTGATTCATTGAGTTTTGCAGAAAAGTACTCTTTACAGTCAGTGTATTCAAATCTAACATACTATAGTTCAGGTTAGAGATATCTCTGTTTTCTCCAAGATTAGGTATAAACACAAGCGCGGCGAGACTTTTCCCCGATGGAGAATATTTCTCCCATTGCGGCTGTATCCTGTCAACCTTTTTACCATGGAAGAAATTTCCGTCAACGTCGAATTTACTTATTACTGTCGATCCGTTACTGTAAACATTCAAAGTGTCGTTATTAATGTACATAATTGAAGGTTGATAAAATTCACCCGGTCCCTGACCTTCTCTGCCGATAGCCTTAATGAATTTTCCTTCGGGATCATATTTCTTTACATTTGAAGCCATAACATCAAGAACAAAAATATTTTGAGATTTGTCCTCTACGATTAGGTACGGATATCTGAGTTCAGCGGTTGAGTCTGCGCCTGATTCCGAAGATATTGTGAAAAGTTTCCTCAGCTCAAGCTTCGCTTCCGGATCGTTTGGCACATCAGTGTTGCTGTATAAATTTACTCCATTGACCTCAGTGACTGTAAAATTCTCGGATTTTCCTGTACAACTAAATAATAACATTGCCGCCAAAAATACGAATATCACTTTCTTCATTCCCGTTCTCCCTATTTTAGATTTTTCGTTAAAAAGATATAGGAAATTAAAGAACTGTTGGAGAAAGTTCAATCGACTTATGACGGATGGCGTATGTTTGAGGATGAAAGTGCTGATTGCCTGAATGAAAAATTTTCCTACGCACGAACTTGACAAATACCTTTATTTGATCAACTCAAAATATTCCGACCTTGAAGCTATTTTATCGAAAGTGAGCACCTTGTCGCAGCTGTACTCAATTGAAATTATTCCTATCAGAAGATCAGAGAGATCGGTGTTAACTTTTCTTGCTGTCGCGGCTAATTTCTGTATAGCATTATGCTGTTCGAACTCCAGTATCGGAAGAAGAAGGATGTC
Organism: Candidatus Delongbacteria bacterium; assembly: GCA_003477045.1. GTDB lineage: Bacteria > UBA4055 > UBA4055 > UBA4055 > UBA4055 > UBA12480. Next base: position 8,469 of record DMTS01000138.1, on the reverse strand, counting down.
TGAAATAGCTTCAACGATCTTATCTCTCGGAATTTCGTAGGCAGATTCCAAAACCCAAATGGTTTCGAGTATGACAGCAACAGGTATAAAGAGCCTGGAATTCTCCTTTTCCGCAGAAGTGAAGATATTTAATACTTTTTGCGCCTGCTCAGTATCATCCCCTGTCAGAAACCGCACAAGAACATTGGTGTCAAGCGCTTTCATCAGTTCTTCTCCCTGAATTTCTTCTGAAGAACATCGTTCATTTCTTCAACGCTTACGGTTCTTTTTACTTTGTCTTTAAGTATGTTGAAAACATCGGAGACCTTTTTCGTGACCGGTCTCATTACCGCCTCACCATCTTTCACAATGACTATCTCAATAATATCTCCAGTGCTCAAATGAAGATCATCCCTTACTTTTTTCGGTATTGTGATCTGTCCTTTAGTAGTTATTGTAGCTGTTGACATAATTATTCCTTACTTTTTTTTATATTCCTTACTATAAAGTAATATCTTTTATTTTGAAAGTCAAGAATTTTATTCCTGAATAAAAAATCCCGCCTTGGAGACGGGATTATAAAATCATCAGCCCAGTTTTTTATTCATTTACCTTGTACTCATAAACTCTTACTTCAAGCCTGTCCAAATCTGCGACATAGAGCTTGCCTTCTTTAACGAATACCCTTCCTGAAATCCAATTCACTTCAGGCTCAATTCCTATGTCGAGCGTTACTCTGTTCAGAAAAACTCCGTTTTTAAATACATCTACAAGAAAGTCCTTTTTATTTTTATCAGTCCTCTCTTCTGATACAACTGATAAAAGGTGCTCCTGATCATCAACAATAAGCTCAACTACAGATTTTTTAAATTGAATATTTCCTTTTGATGCGTCAGTTATTCCTTTTTCTGCCCGTAATTTTCTGAATGGTTTTTCGATCGAATAAAGCAGATTTCCGTTATGGTCGAAACAGTCAATTTGATACTTGTCAGTACTATTATCAGCTACGAATAATTCTATTTTCCCTGCCGCAAAGCCGAAAAACAAGTCTATGTACTCTGTTTGTACCCGTTCCCCGTCATAAGCCTGTTCTTTCAGCTTTTTAATTACATTGAATCCTGACGAAGAAAGCCCCAGATCGTAATCCATGAACATACCTTTGTCTTCATACCTCCAGTTGCATAGGTAAGTTACGATCCTGTTTATTCCGAAAGGTTTTGTATAAACAGGCATCCTGCATTCTTTCGTGGGCACGCTTAACAGGAAGTTGCCTTCTGTGTCGAATTTATTCATCTGAAGAACTGTCTGATTCAGTACATTTACGGTGTCGTTTTGAATATACATATTCTGAGGCCATTTTGATTCTCCAGGACCGTCACCCATCCTGCCGAAGTTTTTTACAAAATTACCTTTAATGTCAAATTTATAAACGACAGCTTTGTTTGTGCTCAGAATGTAAATATTATTTTTTGAATCGACAGCTACAGAGTTCATGTCCTGTATAATTCTTATAGAATCATCCGCAAAGCTCTCATCATATCCCTTGATCGTGAAAAGTTCATTCAGACTGATCCTAAGGTTCGGATTTGCAGGAATATTCTCGTTCTTATAAACTTTATGACCGTTTACTTCCTCGATTGTATAGTTAAGTTTTTTATCAGAGCACGCTGAAATAATTATCAGTGCAATTAATAAACTCATGAATTTCATGATAAAACCTCTTTAAATATTAAGTATTTAATTTTTTTTTGCTTTTTGTGCAGGCTGGTGCACAGGAAAAGATTACAAATATTTTACTGCTGCCATTGTTCTTAATCTAAACTTACTTTTCATTTCTTCACCTAAGAATTTTCAATTAAGGTTAATTTAAATTAAAATAATTTACAAAACAAGTGAAATCTGACACAACAGCGATTCAATATTTAATACTCATAAACCCTTATACCGGCACCTTTTTCATCTTCGAATTCACCGTAATTAAAGTAAAATATTAAATCTCCCACAAATCTGATCTTATAATAAAACTTTGATGCTGTACCGTCATGATAGACTATCTCAGGGAAGTCAAGCGTTTTAAGATAAACTCCGTCTTTGAATATATCCGCATACAAATACGACTGATTCTCTTTAGTTCTCTTTTTTGTAGCTAAAACCCATAACCTGTTGTATTTATCGACAAAAATCTCATTTATAGCTCTTTTCTTAATATTACCGAACTGTTTTTTCATATCGATTCCGTTCATCAAGCTCATACGATCCATCTCGATATCGCTATAATAACCAACGGAATAATTTTTCTTAATCTCATATTTCTTCTCGCCTGAGTTAGGAACATATACTTCGATAATGTACTCTTTGTCGTTCATCCATGATATAAATATTTCTTCCCCGCTTACAGCTATGAAAGGGTAATAAATCGATTCAGGATTGATCTTTGTGTCCAGAATTTCGTGCACTTTACTTAACGACCTGATTTCTTCAAAATTATTATCATAAAGAATATTTTCAATCGTAAGTTCGCTTTTATTATCGACCAGAGAAATATGGTGCCACTTTGTAGCTAGAATTCGATCCTCTATAATTTTCTCCAGATTTGTTAGTATGTAATCTAATCTTTTGGCCGAAATGAATGAGCCGCTTCAACGGATAAAATAAGTATTATCGGCTGTGATATAATAAAAATATTTATTTCCGGGTAAAACTTCATCGTCTTGATAGCTCGGTAAAGTTGAAGTTCCGATCCTTACAAAGTCTCTGTATGGGTAGGTCGATCTATATATATTATAAATAGTAGCACCCTGCACATGATCCCAGCTTAAAACAGCTGAAATTTCATTTTTTGCTATTAATGGATTAAGAGGTGCGGTTAGAACTTCCCCTGGTACAGCCAATGATAATAATAATTTTTTATATGCAACAATGTTATTAACATCTGTAACTCTGAAATTGATTAGCCATTCGGTTTCACTGGTCGGCACTAATATGCCGCTGAATATTCCGTCACTGCTTAATTCTAAACCGTATGGGTAAGGATTGGTAAGTATTAATGAAGCCTTTAAACCATTTGGATTTGGTGAAAATGACATAGAAGCAATATAAGTACTTTGCTCGGTACCGTTAGATATACCGCAAATGTGGTTAACATTTTCAGAGAATGTTCCATTAAAAAATTCAATCCGTCCATCGGAGTATAATTTTGCTGCAAAATCAGCATTTATGGTACGTGCTCCTCCGTATTCACCTATCACTCTTATATAAGCTACCCATTTTACAACAATGTAATCTTCGTTAACATGGTAGTACACACCTCCCTTATTATTTATACTAAAATCTGCTGCGCAGGGAGCAATAGTTTTTGTGTTATTGACATCAGCTAGTGTTTTTACATCTTCATAAATACCATTAAAAGTAATTGCTCCATTAGTAGTTATTGTTAAAGAATTATACAATTTATCAAAAAAAGGAAATGTAAATGGCAAATTGATGTTAGCGTACCCGTCATTAGTATCTGACATAGTTAATTTTTGTAATGTTTCAATAGGATATGGATCAATATTTTGAATTTCTGTATAGTTGAAGAAAACATCCCATTTGTATGGGGCTGTACCTTTCTCGGCAGATAAAGTACTGGAATAATCTATTCCAGGAAGTAGAGCGGGAATGCCTTTAGTAGTAATTTTCATTGCTTGCGGAAGAATGACAGAAACATATGTTGTTGAATTCACAAGAATTTCTACATTTTTCATTTCACTCACAAACTCAGTTCCTTCTTCATCAATTATTGAGAATGTCTCTATATTTCCAATTCCGCCTGCTATCCTCATCTGTTCAACACATAAAAATATCTTAGCAATTTCTCCCGGAAGTGTATAATCCAAAAATGTAGATATATCAATTAATAATTCTATAGTGTTTCCGTCTCCAGACATACCGATGTCATCTCCGCCCTGGTAGTTGAAATATGGATATGAAATAGTATAATCCGGCTCTATTGCATTAATATCTTTAGCTATACCTGCTATTATTTTGATATCTTTTCTGTCACTATAATTTATTGTTGCTTTCATTTTTAATTTCGGTTTAATCAATTCATTGATCTTGACAGAGTGAACAACATTTTGATAAATTCCTTCGTCAAGATAACTTAGAGCTAACGTTCGATACATTACCCATGATTTGCCGCTATCCGCCCATGTCGAACCCCATGAATTTACCAATCTGACTCCACCGATCTCCCAGTCTTTCATGTCAACTACATAGTCGCCGTTTATATCAATATCATTCGTATATTTACCATCGCCATTATAATCCCATCTGATAGAATCATTATAGCCTGTAAGAGTCATCGCATGATTGATATCCTTGTCCCACCTGGTAATTACAGATTCACCCGGACAAAATGAGTTATCAGGCAACACTTTCCTTTCAAAATCCGTACCTACTCCCGCAGCAAAAACTACTACTCCACCGGCTAAAGAACCATCACAGTGATCAATGAACCATTGCTTAAGTGTTTCAAGTCCTTCAGGAGTTCCAACAGGTATTGCAATCTGCTCTAAATTTTTATTTGCCAATGCCTTGTCATACTTATCACTTCCGTTCATCCAGATCTTAAACATCGTTGAAGGATCTGTTGAAGGCCAAAGCATTCCGCCGTAAGTTGAAACATTCGGACACCCGCCGGCTGCAATAATGTCCCATCCTGAAATGTACCAAGATCCGACAGAACCGTCTCCATCGTTCAGAAAATTATAAGTGTAGTGAGTAGGATACTGATTGTCGGGATTATCAGCACTTGTTCCTCTGAAAAAATTCTGCTCATAAGTATATAGATATCCAACACCTGCTGCCTGAGCACAACTTTCGCCACTCTGCATAAAAATAGGTCTGAAGTAAGGTTGCAAAGAGTTATCGATCGTATATGGAAGTTCTGCTTTTCTCTCCTTATAAATTTCAGGTAAGACCAGCACTGGAATTGCATCAATAGCTTTTTGTTGTTCAGGTGTTAGTTCACTGATACCGCCCGAAACCCAAGGTTCACCGTTCGGGTCGGGATTAGTATTTATCAAAAGTGCATTCAGAGTGAATGAAACCAAGAACAAATATAAAAACAATAGCAATCTTTGCATAAGCTATCCTTTATTTGAAAGAATTATAAGCGGTTACGAAATAAAAACATTTGTCATAATTCTGAGCTTGAGTATCTTCAAAACTCAAAGTAGTTGACGTACCTATCTCGACAAATCCCGCATAAGGTTCAGTTGACCGGTATATTCGGTAAATAGAAGCACCCGATACTTTTTCCCAATAAATAAAAGCTGAAGATTCGTTCTTAAAGACGCTGACATTTAAAGGTTCAGATAAGTTTTCTTCCTGATCGAATAGAAAAAGCGTTAACTCTTTTGTGTTTGTTAATCTCTGTGAGTCAGTCACTCGGAAAATGATGTTCCATTCAGTTTCGCTTGTGGGATCTAAAGTGCCACTGAAAATACCGCTGCTGCTCAGCTCCAGTCCGTAAGGATAAGGATCCTCAATAAATGTTGTCTTCTGACCTGAAGGATATAATGTTGTGATATTTGAATAATATGTAGTTTGGGAGGAACCGTTAGAAATTCCTGAAGACCATGAAAGCCCTGTTGTAAATCTTTCGCCATAAAAAAACTCTATTTTTCCGTCAGAATACAGCTTTGCACAAAAATCCAGATCAGCTTTAGAATTCTTGTATAATGAGGTAATCCATCTGATAATAACATAATCCGCATTCTTGTAATAAAATATTCCGTCCCCGTTTGTCGTAAATAATTTCAGGTTTGCTACACACGGAGCTATTGCTACTGTTTTTGTTAACTGGTCCTTTGTTTGAACATCTTTATATGTATCAAATGATATTGAGCCGTTGGTTGAAATAGAAAGAACATTATATTTTTTTCCGAAATAAGGAAAATCAAAATCTAAATTGATGAACGCGTAGCCGTCATTTTCGCTCGACATAGTAAGCATCTCCATAGTTTCTGATGGAAATGGATTTAAATTCGTAAACTGACCGTATTCTAACAGTAAATCCCAAAAATAGGGAGGAGCACCGTTAACCGCAAACATAGTGTTTGTATAGTCTATCCCCGAAAAAACATCCGGTAATATTTCATTGTTGATCTTAAACATTTTTGGATAATTAACTCCCAAATGCGTCGTTGAGTTCAATATTACGGGAAAATCTATATAGTCACTAACAAATTCATAGCCGTTTTCATCAATTACCGAAAAAGTTCTTATTGTCGGAATATCTTCGGTATCTCCTTTATGAACTACGCTCAGAAAGATTGTGGCACCTTCTTCAAGCGTGGAATAATACAGCAAAAGCGAAACATCAAGTTCCAGGTCTATAACGCTGCTGTCTCCCGACATCCCGATACTATCTCCCCCCTGAAAACTGAAATACGGGAATACAATCGTGCTCTGAGGCTCTGATGCTGAAACATATTTTGTAATTCCTGCCATTATCTTGAGATCATCTCTATCGCTACAGTCAATTTTCGCTTTTAATTTTAATTTCGGTTTGTTACCTTCTTTTGTCCGAACAGTGTAAATCTTATTATTTGATATACCTCCGTCATCCAGACTTTGTGCCAGAGTTCTGTACATAACCCACGACTTTCCGCTGTCACACCATGTATCTCCCCATGAATTCACCATTCTCACTCCGCCGATCTCCCAATCCTGCATATCAACAGCACCGTCTCCTGTAATATCGATATTGTTGGTGAATTTTCCGTCACCGTTATAGTCCCATCTGATCGAATCGTTATATCCGACAAATGTCATGAAATGGTTTGCCAGAGGATCCCATTTTACTACAACTGATTCACCAGGGCAATATGAATCATCGGATAGAGTTTTTATTTCTATATTAACACCTACGCCGGCAGCGAAAACAGCAAGTCCTCCGGCAGAAGAACCATCGCAGTGGTCATTAAACCATTGTTTCAGGACTTCGAGTCCGGAAGGTGTACCTACGGGAATTACCAGCTGCTCTAAAATCCTGTTAGTCATACCGCTTTCGTATTTTTCACTGCCCGACATCCATATTTTATTCATCGTTTCCGGATCTGAAGAAGGCCATAGCATTCCGCCGTAACTTGTGACATTCGGACACCCTCCCGACGCAATAATATCCCAGTTATCTGTGATCCATGAACCGTTCTCACCGCTTCCATCGTTTAAAAAATTATATGTGTAATGTGTCGGATACTGATTATCCGGAATATCTGCGCTCGTACTTTTTAAAAAATTCTGTTCATAAGTAAATACATAACCGACACCGCTCGCCTGAGCACAGCTCCCCCCTTCCTGACAAAATACAGGTCTGAAATAGCGCAGAAGCGAATTGTCAACAGTATAGGGAAGTGAAACTTTTTTATTCTTGTAACTTTCAGGAAGTTGCATAACAGGGATTTGGGATATTCTTTTGAGCTGATCAGATGATATTTTTATTTCATCTACAGAATACCATGGTTCTCCAAGGGGGTCAGGATTATGATTTATCAATTCGCCATAAACAAAAGAAAGAAAAAAAATATAGCACAAAACATATACGGATTTCTTCATAACATTCGCTCCCGAATAATACACTATCTAAAACATAATGCTAAGTTTGTATTATTGCAACAGTTAAATTTTTATTTTGTCAATTCTTTTCTCTTGACAACGGTACTTTATTGTGGTAAATTTAAGTCAGTAAACATTTACTTACTTGGAGAAAAAGAAAATGACAGAGCTGACAGAAAGACAAAAAGAGATACTCGAAAAAGCAATTAAGATCATCGCCAACGACGGAATTCAGAACCTGACAATAAAGAATCTGTCAAAGGCCATCGGGGTTACTGAAGCTGCCTTATATCGCCATTATGACAGTAAGCATTCGATACTTCTCGCGATACTTGATCTTTTCGAAGAGTTTTCTAAAGCGGGAAAGTCAGGATCAGGACTGAAAGGTATTGAGTCATTTCTTATGGAAAGGTATGACAAATTTATAAGCAATCCCAAACTGGCGAAAGTTATGTTCTCTGAAGCTGTATTCATTAATGATAAAGAACTCTCCGAAAGGATGAGGCTGATTATTCACGGGCACAGAAAAGAACTTGAGCTGCTGATAGATGAGGCTAAATCCAATAATGAAATATTAACAGATATAGACACGAAATCGCTTTTCAGGATGATAATCGGGTCAATGAGGCTTTTGGTGATCCAATGGTGCTTTAACGGGTACGGGTTTGATCTGAAGAAAGAAGGATCAGTTCTTTGGAACAATTTAGAAAATTTAATAAAACAGAGGTAAAATATGAAAAGACAGATAATACATATCGACGCCGACAAGTGCAACGGATGCGGCAACTGCGTTCCCGACTGCCCGGAGGGAGCGATCCAGATGATAGACGGAAAAGCGAGACTGATAAGCGACATTTTCTGCGACGGACTTGGAGCCTGCATCGG
>DMTS01000100.1 GCA_003477045.1 Candidatus Delongbacteria bacterium | reverse complement strand
TAATTTTATTGATGATTCGGTTTTGGTTCATCTGACAAAAATTGCAGAAGGTGTCAAAGTGAAAATTCTTACAAAGTCCATTTCAGATCAGCTTGCTTTGGATGTTAAGAAGTTCAATTCTCAGTACTTTGAAATTGAGCTTATAGCTTTTACGCATGCACATGACAGATTCATTATCATAGATAATCAGGATGTTTATCATGTCGGAACTTCTCTGAAAGATCTCGGTAAAAAGTGGTTCGCCTTTTCAAAGATCGAGAAGTCCGATATGGAATTGTTAAGTAAATTGGAGAAGGTGCAGTGAGTAAAAAGCTGGTGGATAGAATTAACTTGAAATAAGAGATAATAAGTTGTAAATTCACAAATTAATGCTCAATTTAAGGAGGCGCAGAATGAAGAAAGCTGAAGATAAAAAGACTGAAGTAAAAGACGGCAAAGCCCCAGTCGGTAACCAATGGCTGTCCCTTTCAAAATGGGCNNGAAAAGCAGAAACCCATAGCGGAGAAAATATTGGCTAAGGCTAAAGACGAAGGATTTGCGGGATAAAAGGGACAAATATTGTCTTGTAAATACAGACGGAATTTGATAAATTCAACTGATTTTATTAAAAGGGAGTACCGAATGAAAAAATTATGCCTGCTAGTACTTATGCTTACCATGACCGCGGTTTTTATGTCATGTTCAAAAAAGAAAGAAGCCGAGCTTAATTTCAACGCGGGAGAAGCTTCTTACGATAAAGGCGAATATGAAATAGCTGTAGCAGAATACTCAAAAGCTATCGAACTTGATCCTGAATACTCAAAAGCTTATAACAGCAGAGGAGTAGCTTATTCTGCTCTAAAGAATTATTTAGAAGCTATAAACGACTACTCGAGAGCCATAGAGCTCGATTCTTTGTATGTGTGGCCGTACAGCAACAGGGGAAGCGCTTTTACTCAAATTAGGGATTATGAAAGAGCAGCTCTTGATCTTGATAAAGCTATAAAGCTTGATTCGACAATAGCAGAACCCTACTACAACAGAGGAAATCTAAATATAGTAACCAGCAGATTTTCTGCCGCTGTTACCGATTATTCCAAAGCTATCGAAATTAACCCCGGATATGCAGAAGCTTATAACAGCAGGGGAAATATTTATTTTAATCAGAATGAATTTGCAAAAGCTGTTACGGACTATACAAAAGTGATTGAACTTCAGCCTGAAAATCCAAAAGCTTATTACGACAGGGGATTCTCGTATTATTATATTAAGGGTTATGACGAAATGATCGCCGATTTTTCAAAAGCGATCGAACTCGATCCGTCAAACGGAGACTCATACAAGAACAGAGGCCTGGCATATTATGAAAAGAAAATGTACGAAGAAGCTATCGGGGACTTTTCAAAGTCGATAGAGATCAAACCTGAAATGGCTACATCATACAGCAACAGGGCAAGAGCCTATTATTCAATAAAAAAATACAAAGAGAGCGCAGCAGATTTTAATGAATATCTAAGACTTGCCGGAAATACTTTCAAGAACGCGGATCAGGTAAGGAAGTTCATAAAGGAGATGGGATATCAGCCCAAATATTAGGAGCCTTTAATGAAAACGATCGACTATAAATTTATTTTTACCGACGGCAGGGAAAAGGAATTTAATTTTATATGGGACAGGGAAAAATTTGAAATGTCGGGAGCGAAACCGGCAGATCAGCCGCCCGCCTGGACGGAACTTGATTTCTGCAAATGCCCCAACTGCCCGCTGCATTCCGCAACAACGAAGAACTGCCCTCTGGCCGTATCTCTGGTCAATCTTGTCAGCTACTTTGACGGTTTAAAATCATTTGAAAAAGTTTATCTCGAAGTTACGCTCGAAGGCAAAAAAATATCGCAGGATACGACCGTTCAGAAAGCCGTCGGAGCCATGATGGGACTCGTGTCGGCCGTGTCAGGGTGTCCGCATCTCGGGTTTTTTAAACCTATGGCCTATTTCCACCTTCCTTTAGCGGACAGGGAGAATACCATCTACCGGGCATCTTCTATGTATCTTCTCGCGCAGTATTTTTTAGCCAAGGACGGCAGAAAGCACGAAATAGATCTAAACGGACTGAATGCCATATACAAAAATCTGAGCATAGTAAATTCTTCGGTCGCGGACAGATTAAGAGAAGCCTCAGAAACAGATTCCGCAATAAACGCCATCATAACCCTCGATATTTTTACAAAGACCGTTCCTCTCCATATAAGCTCATCTTTATCTAGTCTGAGAGATCTCTTCGAATCGTATTTTAATTACGACATTTCAAAGTAAAAAAACAACTTGACAAATCTGTTTAAAAATATAAATTTACGAGGCTTATTATAATAATAATAATTAATTATAACGGAGAAACGCGAATATGGAAAAGAAACTCCAGGAACTGACTGAAAAGATCTATTCCGAAGGCATCGAAAAGGCCAACGCAGAGGCGGAAGTAATGATCAGCGGCGCGAAAAAAAGCGCTCAAGAGATAATCGAAAAAGCAAAAAAAGAAGCCGAAAAGATCACTTCTGAAGCCAGAAAGAAATCGGATGAGATAGTCAGGAACGGCCAGTCGGAAATGAAACTTGCCGTGAACCAGTCATTGAGCGAAGTTAAACAGAGGATTACCGATCTGATCACAGCCAAGGTCGTAGCAGCCACAGTTTCGCCGGCTGTCACAGACAAGGATTTTATGAAAAAGATCATCGAGACTTCGATAAAAAATTTCTTCGCCGATCCTTCAAAAGGAATGGATATTGAAGTGTCGCTGCCTGCCGAAGAAAAGAACCAGCTTGAAAATTATCTTAAAACGAACGCAAAAAGCCTTCTTAACGGCGAGCTGAAAGTAGTATTCGACGATAATATGGGCGGCGGATTTAAGATCGGTCCTGCTGACGGAGGCTATAAATTAAGTTTTACAGAAAAAGATTTCGAGAATTTCTTCAAAAAATACATGAGACCTAAAACAGTAGAGCTGTTATTCGGAGGAAAATAATGTCCCGCAATTATTACTGTCTCGTAGCAGGACTGCCGAATATCACACTTGAGGACTCCAAGCTGTCTTACGGTTCAGCCGATTTTCTTTCGGACATAAAAGATTTTGTTCATAAAGACGATTTTGCATACTTTGAACTTTTCAGGTATGTGACCGACAATGAAAATATTTATAGAATGCTGGTCGGTCATGAGCATAAATTCATCGAAGGCGGAAATTTCGGAATGATCGAAACGGAAGATATGTTAGAAGATCCGTCCGGCGCTCCTTCGTACATCCGCGAATATATAGAGGAGTACAATTCAGAAGAATTCGATGAAGAAGTGGATAAAAAAAGACTTACAGTGCTTTATTATCAGTACCTCCTGAAGAGTAAGAACAGGTTCGTCAGGGAATATTTCGGGCTCGAACTGAATATTAAGAACATATTTTCGGCTCTTAACTGCAGAAAATACGGAATGCAGACTGAAAAAGAGATAATAGACATAAACAATGTATCGGAAGCCATATTAAAAAGCAGTTCAAGGGATTTCGGATTAAGCGGAGAATTTGAAGCGGTAGAACAGCTTTTAAACATTTTTGAGATCGGCGATATGATGAAAAGGGAGAAAGCTATTGACCTGCTTAAGTGGGAATGGCTGGAAACTGCAACTTTCTTCAATTATTTTTCGATAGAAAAGCTGATCGCCTACTATATCAAGCTTAAAATGATCGAAAGATGGATCAGCCTGGATCCCGCAACAGGAAAAGAGCTCTTTGACATGTTCATCAGAGAAATGGAGCAGCAGGGAACCGAAGCGCAGAAGAACAATGAAAAAAAATTAAATTTAGTATAAAAGGGTAAAAAGATGGCTACAAATGGAAAAGTTACCGGAATTATTGCCAATCTTGTGATCGTGGAAGCCGACGGGCCCGTATCCCAGAACGAGATATGTTTTATCAGGCATAAAGGCGTTGATCTTATGGCCGAAGTGATCAAAATTCTCGGGAATAAGGCATATACACAGGTTTTCGAAAGCACAAGAGGGCTCAAAGTCGGATCTGACGCCGTGTTCATGAACCATATGCTCGAAGTAACGCTCGGGCCGGGCATACTGTCAAGAAATTACGACGGTCTTCAGAACGATCTCGACAAGATGAAAGGCGTTTTCTTGAAAAGAGGGGAATATACCGATCCGCTCAATCCCGAAGCTGAATGGGTTTTTACAGCGATCGCAAAACAGGGCGACAAAGTTGAAGCAGGAAGCTGGCTCGGCGAAGTAATTGAAGGCTGGATGCCGCACAAAATTATGGTGCCTTTCAAATTTGAAGGCTTCTATACGGTAAAAAGCATCGTCAAGAACGGCACTTATAAAACAAAGGATGTCATAGCTGTCGTTACTGACTCTAAAGGAAAAGACTTTGAAGTGACAATGACGCAGAAATGGCCTGTAAAAGTACCGATCAGGGCATATAAAGAAAAACCGAGACCGTTCAAGATCATGGAGACCGGAGTCCGCACGATGGACACTTTAAATCCTCTGGCTGAAGGCGGTACCGGATTTATACCCGGGCCTTTCGGCTGCGGAAAAACAGTTCTTCAGCATGCAGTTTCACAGCAGGCGGAAGCTGATATGATAATCGTAACGGCCTGCGGCGAAAGGGCGAACGAAGTAGTTGAGATATTTACCGAATTCCCCGAGCTGGACGACCCGAGAACGGGCCGAAAGCTGATGGAAAGAACAACGATCATATGTAACACATCAAACATGCCTGTTGCGGCGAGGGAAGCTTCCGTTTATACGGGAATGACCATAGCGGAATATTACAGGTCAATGGGCTTAAAAGTCCTTCTTCTCGCAGACTCCACTTCAAGATGGGCGCAGGCTTTGAGGGAGATGTCGAACAGGATGGAAGAGCTTCCGGGTCCTGACGCATTCCCGATGGATTTGCCCGCGATCATATCGAACTTCTATTCAAGAGCGGGATTCGTTTATTTAAACAACGGACAGACAGGCTCGATTACGTTTTTGGGAACTGTATCTCCCGCCGGAGGAAACTTAAAAGAGCCGGTTACGGAATCGACCAAGAAAGCCGCAAGATGTTTCTACGCCCTTAATCAGGAAAGAGCGGACAGCAAAAGATATCCCGCCATTGATCCTATCGATTCCTACTCTAAATATCTTGAGTATCCCGAGATCCAGGAATATCTTAAAAATACCATAGGCGCCGACTGGGTTGACAATGTTACGCTGGCAAAGGATATTCTTTTGAGAGGAAAAGAGGTATCGGAACAGATCAATATTCTAGGCGATGACGGCGTTCCTATCGATTATCACGAAAAATACTGGAAAGCCGAAGTGATAGACTTTGTCGTGCTTCAGCAGGACGCGTTCGACAGCATAGACAAATCAACGCCTTTCGAAAGGCAGAAATTTATGCTTGAACAGGTTCTGGATATTTATAAGACCGATTTTGATTTTAAAAGCTTTGAGGAAGTCAATCCTTTCTTCAAATCCATAATAAACACTTTCAAGCAGATGAACTATGCGGAGTTCAAGTCCGAAAAATTCAACGGATATCTTGAACAGATCAAAAATAAAATTAATGAAAGAAAGGCGGTTTAAATGGAAACTACAGCTTTTCAGAAAATATATACAAAGATAACTCAGATAACAAAAGCGACCTGCTCTTTAAAGGCGGAAGGCGTGGGCTATGAAGAGATAGCCACAGTGAACGGCAGGCTTGCCCAGGTCGTAAAGATACAGGGCGATAATGTCACCCTTCAGATATTTTCCGGCACTGAAGGCATCCCGACCAACGCGGAAGTAGTATTTATGGGTAAAGCGCCGACTATAAATGTATCGGATGAGCTTGCCGGAAGATTTTTCAACGCTTACGGTGACCCGATAGACGGCGGACCTGCGGTTGAAGGAAAAGAAGTCGAAATAGGCGGCCCCTCAGTTAATCCCGTAAGAAGGAAACAGCCTTCGGAACTTATTCCGACCGGTATAGCCGGGATCGATCTGAACAACACGCTTGTGACCGGTCAGAAGATACCTTTCTTTGCCGACCCGGACCAGCCTTTCAACCAGGTAATGGCTATGGTGGCTTTGAGGGCGAAAGCGGACAAGATCATTCTGGGCGGAATGGGTCTGTCGAACGACGATTATCTGTTCTTCAAAAATATTTTCGAGAATGCGGGTGCGTTAGACAGGATCATCAGTTTTATAAATACCACCGAGAACCCTCCGGTGGAAAGGCTTCTTATACCGGATATGGCTCTGACCACAGCCGAATATTTTGCGCATGAAAAACACCAGAAAGTACTTGTTCTTTTAACGGATATGACCCTTTACGCAGATGCTTTAAGTATCGTTTCGAACCGTATGGACCAGATACCTTCAAAGGACAGTATGCCCGGTTCGCTATACTCTGACCTTGCGAAGATATATGAGAAAGCCGTTCAGTTCCCTGAAGGCGGTTCAATTACGATCATAGCCGTAACTACATTGTCCGGCGGAGACATCACTCACGCCATCCCTGACAACACGGGTTATATAACCGAAGGACAGCTGTTCTTAAGAAGAGACACAGATATCGGAAAGGTCATAATTGACCCGTTCAGATCGCTCTCCAGGCTGAAACAGCTTGTGATCGGAAAGCAGACAAGAGAAGATCATCCTCAGGTGATGAACGCGGCGATCAGGCTTTTCGCGGATGCGGCGAATGCAAAAACCAAACTTGAGAACGGATTTGACTTGAACGACTACGATGAAAGGACGCTGAAATACGCGAAGGAATATTCAAGAGAGCTTCTGGCAATTGACATTAATGTCGAGATCGACGCCATGCTTGATACCGGATGGGGCCTGTTCGCAAAATATTTCAACAAATCCGAGATAGGCATAAAAGATGCGCTTGTAGCTAAATATTGGCCCAAGAACTAACAGTTCAACTAAAAGGAAGAGTCAGATTAAATGGCTATAAAATTTCAATATAACAAGATATCGATGCAGTATTTAGGAAAACAGCTCAAGATCCGCTTAAGAGCGCTTCCCACCATCAAGAATAAGGAATCTGCTTTGAGGATGGAGGTCAAGAAGGCTAAGGATCAGGTAGCTCTGCTCAACGATAAGCTTAATGCCCAGATAAAGAAGTATGAAAGCATGGTCAGCTTATGGAACGAGTTCGATCCGGCACTTATCAGGGTCGAGGATGTACTGCTCGAAACAAAAAAGATCGCGGGTGTTAAAACACCGGTGCTGAAAGAGATCAAATTCTCGACAGCCCCGTACAGCCTGTTCGAATCTCCGGTATGGTATTCAGACGGAATAGCAGTTCTAAAAGAGCTTGTCAGCATAGCTGTCGAGAGAGAGGTTTTCACAGAAAAAATGCATCTGCTCGAAAAAGCGAGAAGAAAAACGACCCAGAAAGTGAACCTCTATGAAAAAGTTCAGATCCCGGGATTCCAGGAGGCAATGCTGAAGATCAAGAGATTTATGGAAGACGAGGACAATCTGTCTAAATCTTCTCAGAAGATCGTCAAGACCCGTCAGGCGCTGGAGGTTGCATCATGATAATTAAAATGTCAAAATATTCTTTTCTTATTTACCATAAAGACTATGAGAATTTCTTAAAAGACCTTCAGGATCTGGGTGTTGTGCATGTGATCGAAAAAGAAGGGGAGACGGCAGAAGAGATCAGGAACAAGATCGGGCTTATAAAAAGGGTAGAAACGGCCGTTAAACACCTTAAAACAAAACTTCATGACGGAAAATACGATCCCGAGCCCAACGGCGAGAATGACTGCGTCAGGTTCTTAGACGAAGTGGAAAAACTCACACTGGACATTGATCAGAACCACCAGAAGATGCACCAGCTTAACAAGGAACTCACACTTCAGCAGCCGTGGGGAGATTTTTCGATCGAAACCGTAAAAAAGATCTCTGAATCTGCAGGAATAGAGACAAAGCTTTTTGTGGTGCCATCAAAGGCATTCGACGAATCGTGGAAAGATAAATTCACACTCGAAATAATAAGAGAAATGTCAGGGAATATTTATTTCGCATTGTTCTCAAGAGCAGGCGAAACGGTAGATATAAAAGCGGATGAAGTAAAACTTTTCGACAGGTCTATATCAGGCATCAAAGATGAGATCGCCAAGTTAAAAATTAAAATTGACGGGGATGTAAAAAAACTGCATTCTATAGCTGTTAAGCATATCAAAGATCTTGAGGATTTTAAAGTAAAGATCGAGAACGAAAAACAGTATTGTACTATTTACGGACAGGGACAGCATGAGGCCGGAGGAAAACTGATCGTTCTTGAGGGCTGGGTGCCTGAAACAAGGGGAAGCGATGTAAACGGATTTCTGGAGAAAAATAATATCCTTTATCTGGAAAGAAAACCATCGGAAGACGAGTATTCATCAGTGCCTATCCTTACGAAAAACAGCTACTTTGCATCATTATTCGAACCCATCGCAAGATTGTTCTCACTGCCTTCATACACAGAAATAGATCTGACCGCATTCTTCGCGCCTTTCTACATGATGTTCTTCGGGCTCTGTCTCGGGGATGCGGGATACGGCGTAGTAATGCTTGTCGGAGCAACAATTGCGAAGTTCAAATTCAAAAACGGCGATCTGAGGCCTATACTGACCCTTGTTCAGTTCCTCGGAGCCGCAACAGTTATAGCCGGCGCAGTAACAGGAACCATCTTCGGCATAACTCTTTCAGAATCAAGTCTGATCAGTTCGGGCGAGGTAAAAGGGATGTTCCTAACAGCGGACGAGATGTTCAATCTTTCGATCGCGATCGGACTTATCCAGATCGTTTTCGGGCTTTTTATAAAAGCATTCAACATAACAAAACAGAACGGCTTTGTTGCGGCTCTTCCTACTTTGGGATGGGTACTTATGATCATTTCCGGACTGGCCTGCGCTTTGCCTGAAATAAAGCCCGTTGCAATAATCTTTGTGTGGATAGGCCTTGCCGTAGCCATGCTGTTCAGCACTACAGGAAATATTTTCAAAAGACTCGGACTCGGAGTCTGGGATATGTATAACAACATAACCGGGGTATTCGGAGACACATTGTCCTACATCAGGCTTTTCGCGCTCGGTCTTTCCGGCTCGATCCTGGGTCTGGTAATAAATAATATCGGCGAGATATTCTTAGACATCCCTTATGTCGGATGGCTGGTATGGTTAATTTTCCTTCTTATTGGCCACACTGGAAATCTTCTGCTCTGCAGTCTGGGATCTTTCGTACATCCCATGAGGCTGACCTTCGTGGAATTCTACAAGAACGCGGGATGGACAGGCGGAGGAAAAGAATATAAACCGTTTAAAAAGAACGCGTAATTTATGAAAATGAAATTTATGAATATAAAAATCAAAGGAGACGGAAAATGACAACAGAATTGACAATGCCGTTGGTGATGGCATATATCGGGCTTGGCCTGATGGTGGCTCTGTCGGGAATCGGAAGCGCGATCGGCGTATCTATAGCCGGAAACGCGACGGTAGGAACGATCAAGAAAAAAGAAAGCGCATTCGGTCAGTGTATGATCTTAAGCGCTCTGGCGGGAACCCAGGGTCTGTACGGATTCGGCGGTTTCTTCATCATGTACACCAGTATAGTTCCCGAGCTGACGCTTCTTCAGGGTATGGGCGTTTTCGGAGCCGGAATAATCCTCGGCGTAGTTGCGATGATATCGGCTATCTATCAGGGTTCGCTTGCAGCGAACGGGATAGCAGGAATAGGGCAGGGACACGATGTTTTCGGTAAAACGCTCGTTCTCGCGGTATTCCCCGAGCTTTACGCTATCGTGGCATTCGCGGCGACATTCCTTATCAAAGGCGCAATATTCCAGTAATTTGTAAATTCCAGATTTTCAAAATTAAAGCCCGAGATCATCTTCGGGCTTTTTCATTTCATCTCTGATTTTCGTCATTTCGTCATAATTCAATTGATAAATCTGATTTCCTGATGTATTTTTAGCTTTTAATTGAAATAAAACCATCCGGAGGTATAAATGGATCATCTCTCAACAGCTTTGAACCATGCTCAGAGTCTGGGAGCCGAATATGCTGACATCAGGATACAGAAAACCACAAGAGAGACCATCTTTCTTATGGATCTGAGTCTGAAGAACACAAGCATGAACATCGAACACGGCTACGGGATCAGAGTAATGAAGAACGGCGCATGGGGTTTTGCGCACTCTAATGTTTTTGCGACCGATGAAGTCAAAAAAACCGTTGAAAAGGCGGTAAAGGTTGCCGAACTGTCAGCCAGGATCAAGAAAGGAAAAGGCCTTGTTCTTGCGCATGAAAGAGGCTACATCGATTCATATTCCACAAAGATCCAGATCGATCCTTTCAAAGTACCGTTATCGGAGAAAGTCGATCTGATGCTCGAAGTAAACAAGACGCTTCTGAACTACGCTAAGATCAAACGGGCGTTCTTTATGCTCGACATATATAACGACGACAAATTCTTCGCATCCACTCTCGGATCTGTGATACATTCGAACACATATTACATAAACCCGATGATCTCGGCAACAGCCGTAAATGAAAAAGATTCGCAGTCCCGCTCATTCGATGAAGGCGGCTACGGAGCGGGATGGGAGCACGTGCTCAAAATGAACCTTGTTCAGAAAGCTGTTCAGATAGCTGAAGAAGCTATAATGAAGCTTGAGGCCGATGAGCCCGGCGAGATCAGAAGAAGAGACCTGATACTTGATCCGAACCACCTTGGCCTGACAATGCACGAAAGCGTAGGACATCCGACCGAGCTTGACAGAGTTTTAAAATGGGAAGCTGATTATGCGGGAGTATCGTTCGCTACGCCTGAAAAACTGAAAAAATACCGTTACGGCTCGGAGATAGTCAATTTCGTCGGCGACAATACGCTTTCTTTCGGTCTTGCGACCGCAGGATATGACGACGACGGCGTTCCCGGCCAGAAATGGTATATTATTAAAGACGGAATACTGAACGAATACGGAACAACGAGAGATACTGCTCCGTTCATAGGCGAAAACATGAGCAGAGGCTGCAGCAGAGCGACTTATTATTATGACTTTCCTATAAACAGGATCCCGAATTTATACCTCGAACCCGGCAAAAAACCTTTATCGCCTCAGGAACTGATAGCCGATACTGAAGACGGGATATATATTGAAGGCAGAGGATCGTTCTCGATAGATCAGCACAGGGTGAACTTCCAGTTCGGCGGGGACATGTTCTGGGAAATAAAGAACGGAAAGAAGGTAAGGCCTTTAAAAGATGTCCTTTATAAATCAAGTAATCCTGAATTCTGGAATTCATGCGACGCTATCTGCGACGACAGATACTGGAAAGATTTCGGCGTAACCAACTGCGGAAAAGGTCAGCCGCCTCAAACCGCAAGGATGACGCACGGAGCTGCAACTGCAAGGTTCAAAAAAATCAGAGTCGGAGGTTCAAAATGATGAACAAACAATTTGAAAAAGCCGCTAAATTCATAGAAAAGAACTGTACGGCCGACGATTTTTCACTTTTTCTGTACAGATCGGACGAAACAGCTACAAGATATGCGCAGAATATGATAACGCAGAATATGACAGGAGTTAAGTATGGAGTCAGGCTTAATGTGGCTTACGGCTCAAAGACCGGAACATCCAGGATAAATTCTCTTGACGAAACCGAATTGAAAAGGATGATCGAAACTGCCCAGAACATAGCTAAGCTCAACAAACCTGACCCTGAATTCGTTCCGAGCTCATCTAAAGCTAAAATTCCAAAAACCGCAAATATGTCCGAAAATACGGTTAAATTTTCTATGGACGGCATGGTAGATATAATAAAGAAGACCGTTGATAATGCGGAAAAGAAGAAAGCTTTTGTTTCAGGGATCGTAACTAAAACCGTGAGCGAATCTTATCTGAAAACCAAGAACGGTTTTGAGGGATCCGATTCTTCGACTTCATTTGAAAATTCCATGACGCTTGCCGACAATAAAACCAGGGAAGCAAAGGTTGAAAGAAGCGTAAAAGATGTAAATGATTATTCAATAAAGAAAGAGATCGAGCAGCTTAATTCAAGGTTCGACGCGCTTACTGAACCTAAAAAAATCGAAGCTGGTCAGTACAACGTTATTTTAAGACCGCAGGCTGTGATCAATTATTTTAGCTTTCTGCTGTATTTTATGGACAGAAAGAACGCTGACTACGGTGTTACTGCTTTCCACGATTCAATAGGCAAAAATATGTTCGGCAAAAATTTCTCTCTCATCTCTAATCTCGATGAAAAAGATCTGACAGCGGCAGCTTTCAGCGGAGACGGGATCGCTGCGAGGAATGTTGACTGGATAAAAAACGGCGTGGTAAAAGAGCTTTTTACCAACAGATCTTATGCAGCAAAGATCAAAGCGCAGCCTAATTTCATACCTAATGTTATCATCAGGGGCGGAAACGCTACCGAACAGGAGATGATGAAGAAAGTTAAGAACGGGCTTATCATCAACAATTTCTGGTACATTAGAACTGTAAGTCTGAGGAAAAACGAAGTAACCGGACTTACAAGGGACGGCATCTATTACTTCGAGAACGGAAAGATAAAGCATTCTGTAAATAATCTCAGATTCAACGAAGTGCTTCATAATGCCGCTAAGAATATCCTTCTTCTGGGGAAGGAAGACAATATTGCCGCAAGCACTAAAGTACCGACGATGCTTATCAAAGATTTCACTTTCGCTGATACCACATCATTTTAAAGAAATGTCCCGCTAAAGGCGGGACTTTTTTATTTTCAGGAGGCTATTCATGAATATCCAGATATTCGGCAGAAAAAAAAGCTCAGCTACGAAAAAAGCTGAAAGGTTTTTCTCTGAACGCAGGATAAAATTCCATTCGGTCGATATTGACGAGAAGCAGATAAGCAAAGGCGAGCTGGAAAGCATATTCGCAGGCTTGGAGAATAAAGAGGATCTTATAGATAAAGATTCAAAACTTTACAAAGCTAAATACGCATATCTGAGATTCGATATATTTACCGAACTTCTCGCAAATCAGGAGCTGATAAAGCTCCCCGTAATAAGGAACGGGAAAAAAGCTGCAGTTGGAGACAGACCTGAGATCTGGAAAAAGTGGATCGATGAGGATAATTAGCGTATTGCCGGATTAAATTAAATAAAAATAGAATTTGACTTATATTTAAATTTAAATGTATTTTAAGTTCTGTTGAATTCAAAGAGAAACAGATAATGTCATTCAGGCTCCGAGCAATACCATATACCGTCAAGAAATATTTCCCGGCTTTCAGGCATAAGAACTACCGTCTCTTTTGGTACGGGCAGGGGATCTCGCTTTCAGGCACATGGATGCAGACGACCGCTCAGGCATGGCTCGTTTACGAACTTACAAAATCGCCGTTCCTTCTCGGGCTTGTAGGAGCTCTTCAGTTCACTCCGGTCATGCTTTTTTCACTTGTAGCGGGCGTATATCTGGACAGATTTCCAAAGAAAAAAATAATCATGGTCACTCAGACAGTTTCCATGGTGCTCGCCCTTCTTATGACGATCCTTGTTTTTACAGAGGTCGTTCAGTTCTGGCATATAGCTGTCATTGTAGTGATCCTGGGATTCGTAAATACGCTTGACATGCCGACAAGGCAGTCATTCATGATCGAGCTGGTGGGAAAAACCCATCTTACAAGCGCGATAGCACTCAACTCAGTCACTTTCAATCTTGCTCGTATAGTCGGTCCTGCAGTAGGCGGTATTCTGATCGCCAATTTCGGCATAGCTTTCTGCTTCCTGTTCAACGCTGTGTCCTTTATGGCTGTGATAGTCAGCGTATATATGATAAAAAACCTGAAAATACGCACAGATGAAAATATTGTCGTTAGAAAAACCGTCCTGAAAGAGATCAAGGAAGGACTCAGCTACATTCGAAGCAAAGCCATCCTGTTCAGGCCTCTGCTTTTTGTCGCGATAGTTTCCACCTTCGCGATCAACTTCAATGTGATAATTCCTGTTTTCGCGAAAACCGTTTTAAAAACGGAAGCCCAGGGTTTCGGGTTCCTTCTGTCCGCGCTTGGGTTAGGATCGGTCATCGGTGCTTTGAGCGTAGCGATATACTCGCATAAGCTGAATCAGAAATTCCTTATAGCGGTAATGCCATTTTCAATAAGTATTGCAATGATCCTTATCGGATCATCGTCCCATTTCTATATAGCCTCTTCTTTCCTTATCCTTCTGGGAATATCCAACATTATGTTCTTTACTTCAGTAAATTCGACACTTCAGCTAAATTCAGAACCCCAGTTCAGAGGAAGGGTAATGAGCGTCTATACGATGGTTTTCGGAGGAGTGACACCGATCGGAAATCTGTTCGCAGGGTCAGTTTCGGGAGCCTGGGGAGGCAGAGCGGGATTTATAGTCAGTGCCGGTGTGGTTATAGTTCTGATAGGTCTCTGCTGGATATTTATGAGAAGCAAAAAACAAACTGCCCTATGTACCGATTAGAACATTTTCTATTAATTTCATTCTTGACTTATCGTGCTTTAATTATTTATAATTAGTAATAGTTTTATAAACGGGAGGGATCAATGAAAACCGGTAACATTCTGTCAGTATCAATGATCTTAATATTAGCTGTAATAATATCGGGATGCTCATCAGAAAATAAGCTTCTGAGGGAAAAATTCATTTCCGGAGGCTATAAAATGATTGTATGTCCCGTTCACCTGCTGGACAGGCAATCAAGCATTTACGACGGATCTCTTTCAAAGAAAATAGTCGATTATATGAATGAAAGAAAATATGCCGACGCAAGTCAGACAGAGCTTTGTCCTCCGCCAAACATTAACTGGCAGGGTGACCAGGCCGTCATGGTTGACAACAGTATAGAATTGTTTAAACAGTTCATCGTTATGAACAGGGTTCCCGTGAAAACATTCGTATTCTATGCTGAATTTCTTAGAGGTGGAAAAGACAACAGGGTGGTTGGAGTGCATTACTATCTGCTTAACAGCAAAGGCGAGATAGCGATGAGGGGAATTCTGAACTCGCATTCAAAGGAGTTTAAAGAAATAAAACCTGCTACAAATGAAGAATGCCTGAGAGTGATGATCGATTCATTCGAAAGTAAGATGATGGAATAAAAAAAGGGGTCGCGCGACCCCTTTTCAATTATTTTTTATAGAACTTTTTTATCGTATCTGAAATGTAATCGATCTCCGCGTTGGTTATATGAGGGTGCATCGGCAGCGATATTATGCCTTCCGCCACTTTTTCAGATATCGGGAACGAGCCTTTTCCAAGCTTAAGACCTTTAAAAGCGACCTGAAGATGTAACGGTATCGGATAATGTATCGCATTCGGGATCTTATTTTCGTTCAGGAATTTCTGAAGAGCGTCTCTCTTTTTGACCCGGATCGAGAACTGGTGATAAATATGATAGCTGTTTTTATGCTCAAAAGGCACAACGGCTACATCACACAGGTTCTTTTTGTACCTTAGAGCAGCTTTTCGCCTCTTCTCATTCCATTTGTCCAGAAAATCAAGTTTGATGTTTAATATTGCAGCCTGAATCGCATCCAGCCTTGAGTTGACGCCTACCACCTGATGCTTGTATCTCTCATTCTGGCCGTGATTTGCTATCATTCTTAGCTTAGCGGCGAGTTCATCGCTGTTGGTGAGCATAAGACCGCCGTCTCCGGCTGCGCCCAAGTTTTTAGCGGGATAAAAACTTACCGTAGCTATATCAGACATCGAACCGAGCATTCTGTCCTTATACTTTGCTCCGAATCCCTGCGCATTGTCCTCGATCACGAACAGGTTGTGTTTCTTAGCGATCTTATTTATCTTATCCATATCAGCAGCCTGTCCGTAAAGATGGACCGGGATTATAGCTTTTGATTTTTTCGTTATTACCGATTCGATCTTATCAGGATCGATATTGTAGGTATCCGGCATAATATCAACGAATACAGGTTTAAGGCCCAATATCTGGATCGTTTCTGCTGTAGCTATGAATGTGAAAGGAGTGGTGATAACTTCATCTCCCTTTTTCAATCCGAGAGCCATCATCGCGATCTGCAGCGCATCTGTCCCGTTTGCACATCCGATAGAATGTTTTACGCCTATATAAG
>DMTS01000103.1 GCA_003477045.1 Candidatus Delongbacteria bacterium | reverse complement strand
CCATATTATTTTCTCGTCTGACGATGCACCGATGAAACCTCTGAAAAGAGTCACAGCTTTGATTGTGCCTGAATAGTTCGATGAATTTATAAAGAGTTCAGCTTCCGGATTCTCTGATTCGATCCTGAAGCAGCTGCCGATATCATACTGACTGCTTCCATCCCTTACGCTCAGAAGCAGATGAGGACCGTTGGTTATATACATATTACCCGATTTTACGGCAGAAATAATATTTTCTTTTTCATTCGAATCCGAAAATACGACGGTTCTGCATTTTCCGAAGATCTGTTTAATCTCGGATGTCAGTTCGAACATAGGCATTTTTACCTGCCTGAAAACATTAAAATTACCATGGGCGTCGTTGCCTGCGGTAATAAATATCCTCTCGCCGTTTAAAAGGAGTTTTATCCAGTTCTGCAGTCCCGTAAAGAAATTCTCGTCATATTCGCCATTCAGGATCTGTAAATGCGTTATTTTGTTGTTAAGAATGTCTTCAATGCTCCACATTCCTCTTCTGACAAGAAAATATTCGAGTCTTGGTATCTTATTGAAAGGATGGGCTGCGATCGCTAAGGAAGTTTCTTTTAATTTTTCAACAACATCGGCTATCGAATTCTCGCTTTTGGTACTCAGCCATTTTTCGGCACTGTCGCCTGAACCGTAGAAAAAATCGTCATCATATATGTTTAAATGAACATTTCTTCCTTTGCCGTTCCTTACGGTGACTTCTTCTCCCGGTATAGTCCTGACAGACTCGTCTGAACATTCTTCGCAAGCTCTTTTCATCTCTGTAAATTTCTTAAGCTCCGGATCATTCTTGAGATAGTCACCCTTTTCGTCGTCGAGGTCATACGAATGGTCGGTCAGGGCAAAAAACCCAAGTCCTAAAGCGGCTGCACAGCTTTTGGTAGCCATGACAGGAGCTCCGAACTCTACCTGGTCACTTGTAAATTCCGAATGGTAATGCAGGTCGCCCTGTATATGATCGTCAAAAAGTTCCTCATTATCCGAGAGATAAACTTCAAATTCTGAGTGAATGCCCAAAAAATTATCGTTTATTATCTGCCTGAAACCTTTGTTGATATATGCTTGTATCTCGGAAGTTACGCTGACAAATCCCTTTTTATCATCAAAAATGAACTCGAATTCTTTGTAGAACATCTTATCGGTTATTTTCTCATTTATCAAAAATGCTTTGTTAAAAACCGAACCGTCTTCAAAAGTAAAATGCAGCCTGACAGACCATAGAAGAACAGGGAATAGGTCGGCATCTTTTATTATCAGGAATACAGGCAGTCTGCTACCCGTGGTTTTGTAGGGCATATCAATAAATATTTCCGGTTCCTCAATATAGTATTTCGAATATTTGAAGAACCTGAACCGGTAATGGACCTCAGGATACAACAGAATAAGCGGTAAAAAACCAGTTAACATTTAATTCCCTATGAAATCTTATCTTTATTAAGTTTTCCTGTCAAATATACAGTTAAAGCAGACATAAGTGTGAATATTATAAGAAGTTCAATACCGTAAAGCTTTAAAAAAGAATTTACAACACCTTCCTGAAAATTAACAAAAAGAACAAAAGCCAGAATGTTTAGCAGCCTGACAGGAAAAATTATTTCGAACCTTGCCTGTATCATACCGCCTGTGGAAACAGTCCAGAAGCTGTAAACCGCGATAACGAAGAAATAAATGATGTAACTCGTTTCGTAACCGGCATTTATGATGCCTTTGCTGTTCAGATAGGCGGCAAGCAATGTGAAAACCAGGCCGGAAACCAGGCCGGTCATAAAAATTACGAGTGATTTAGAGATAAAAATCTGCCTGAGCGTGAAACCTTTTCCCAAGAGAAGCGGAAATCTTTTATTCACGCGCTCCATGTAAAAGCTGTAATCAATAAGCGGAGCCGCGAAGAAAAAACCGAAGAAGAAAAAAGGAAGTATATTTGACCTTTTTTCCAAAAAAGAAAAAGCCAGAACATATAGTACAAGCAGCAAACTGATCATCAGTTTTATCCTGACCTTCGGGTCATTTCTTAGAACATAGAATTCAAGTCTTATTAGTCTGAGATAAAGGTTCATATCTTTCTATTTAAAATATTTTACGGCATTTTTAAATATAACCAGCCCGTCAGGTTCATACCCTTCAGGCAGATCTCTGAAATTAGGGTGATGGAATTTTTCCGCATTTCTTTCCGGATGAGGCATCATACCAAGCGCGCAGCCTGTTATATCAACCAGTCCGGCCACGCCTTTTTTCGAACCGTTGGGATTGAACGGATATTCTTCGGTAGGATTTCCCGAAGAATCTGCATACTGGAATGCCACAAGGTTTTTATCGAATAGAAGTTCGTAATCTTTATCCGATGAGGTTGTAAGTCTGCCTTCTGCATGCGCGGCCTGAATTTTTATCTTTTTCCCGTTGAGTCCGTCAAGCCAGGGAGATTTCACTCTTTCTGGTATTAACAGATCAACCCATCTGCATTCGAATCTTGCGCTGTCGTTCCAGTAAAGCGAAACTTTCGGTTCTCCGAATGTACTGTAAGGTATGATGCCGAGTGTAGTCAGCACCTGAAAACCGTTGCAGATACCTATCGTAAGTCCGCCTTTCTGCATAAAAGAGCTTATGTCGTCTTTTAATTTCAGCAGTTTTAATGCCAATATTTTACCGCTTTTCACATCGTCACCGTAAGAAAATCCGCCTGAAAAAGACAAAATATTGTAATCAGAGATTTTTTTTGTGTTATCGAGCAGATGATTTAAATGAACCTCTTCATTAACCGCTCCGGCAATCTCGAAAGCCCTGCCTGTCTCTTCGTTGCAGTTTATTCCGTCAGTTATTATCGTAAGCACTTTGGGTTTCATAATTTCAGCCTTAAATAATTATTAGAATTTTTTTGTATTTATTTTCAATATTTCAGACATCGAATCGTATAGTTCATAGAATTCATCCCTGATCTTGCCGTGATAGACTTTTGATTCGGTTAGCATGGATTCTTTGATTCCGTTCGTATCAAGTTCCGGTATTTCTACACCGTAATAGTTCGACGGATCTATCCCTGAAGTTTTAAATTCAGAGCTTTTAACCTTGTAATTTTCGATGCACATTTCCTGCGGAAGCCGCGTGTCTGACAGAATAAAATCCGGATCGTTCATGAATATGGAGAAAAGGTCTTTGTTTTCAAGTCCTCTCAGATTGAAAAGCAGCAGCGGTTCGAAGATAGTCTCATTGAATATTCTGTGTAGTACTGTAGCCGTATGTTCGCATTTTTTCGTTTTTCTGCACGAACATTTGTAATTAAGATCGTCCCAGGAGGGAAATATTTCTATGTCCCTTTCCGTCATCCTGTCCATCAGTTCTTTTGGGAAATTACCGTTGATAAGCTCAACTGCAATATGCATATTGTCCTTTAGTATTGAGAGAAGCGATACGATCTCATTGTATTTAAGGATATTGAACTGGAGCTTAATGTCATAAAAATTCTTTTTCCCGTCGAAAACCGCAGCCTCAACATTATTTGCTTCGATCGAAAGATATGTGATCGCCCTTTTATTGAAAAGTTTCCTGCCCAGATTGAATTTTGTAATGTTCGAATCGTTATACAGTTTTTCATAAAATGCATCGTACCACCAGATATCTTTTTTCTCAAATTCCAAAACTAAAGCCTTTTTATCAGATTAATAAATTCTTTTTCTGTCAGATCCGCAATTATGCTGTCGCCCTTGGGTATAATCCCGTCAGAAAGCTTAATCTTGCTTTCGATCAGCTCATCGATCCTTTCTTCAAGCGTTCCTTTTATGATGAACTTATAAACAAAAGTGTTTCTCTGCTGTCCGATCCTGTGCACCCTGTCAACTGCCTGGTTTTCGACGGCCGGATTCCACCATCTGTCAAAATGGAAGACATAATTTGCCATGGTCAGGTTAAGTCCCAGTCCTCCCGCTTTAAGCGAAAGCACCATTGCCGGGATGTTTTCATCCTTTTCAAACTCTTCTATCATATCCCTTCTGTCTTCGAGGTCTAATGAACCGTGGAAGAAAAGGACTTTTTTACCAAGCTCGGCTGAGATCCGTTTTCTGATCAGTTTGCCGGTCTCAATGAATTGAGTGAAAATTATTGATTTCCTGCCTTCCTGTTCAATTGTGCTGACCATTTCAACAAGACTGTCCAGCTTTGAAGATCTTTTTTTCGCGTCTTCTGAAGAGCTGTCGTTAAGATAGTTTAAAGGATGGTTGCAAATCAGTTTCAGCTTAGTGATGGTTGCCAGCATATTCATTCTTGCCATTCTGCCGTTCGAATCTGTAATCTCTTTTTCGACCTTGTGGATCTCATTATCATACAGAACAGCCTGTTCGTCGGTCAGAGGGAGATATATCTTGATCTCCTGTTTGTCGGGAAGGTCCTTAATTATCTCCTTATCGGTTTTCATTCTTCTAATTACGAAAGGCGATATAACCTGATGCAGCTGTTTTTTCTTCAGGTCGTCATCATTTTTCATTATCGGAAATTCGTATTTGCTGAAAAATATTTTGCTGTTCAATAGAAGACCGGGATTTACGAAATCCATTATAGACCACAGCTCCATGAGCCTGTTCTCGATAGGAGTTCCGGTCAATGCGAATTTATTTTCACCTCTGAGTTTTTTAACCGCTTTCGCCTGGTCGCTGACAGCATTCTTAATGTACTGCGCTTCGTCTATTATTACATACGAAAAATTGTGCTCCAGCAGCATATCAAGATCTCTTTTGACTATTCCGTAGCTGCATATTATCACATCATTATTTTTTACTATCTCGGAAATATTTCTTTCGCGGTTCACTCCGTAATGCAGGTAAGTCTTTATAGAAGGCGCGAATTTCTTAAACTCCATTTCCCAGTTGTAAAGAAGCGTCGTCGGAGCTACAATAAGAGACGCGGTTTCTCTTTTTTTATGTAGAAGCATCGCAATAATCTGTATAGTTTTACCAAGACCCATATCATCTGCCAGAATTGCGCCGAAGCCCAGCTCGTCAAGAAAGTTCAAGAATGAAACACCCTTTTCCTGATATTCTCTTAAAGTTCCCACAAAGCCGTCAATTTTTTTGACCGAAGTGAACTGTCTGTTCTGATCCCTTCCTGAAAGAAGATTGTCGAATATCTCCGTTTTGTCTATCTCAATATCTTCGGCCAGGTCATAATTAAGAGCTTCGAAGAATGTAACTCCGTCCGAATGAAGCTGTTCTTCGTTCTTCAGGCTTGAGACTATCCTTTTCAGTTCCAGACTGTTAAGTTCTATGTAATTGTCTCCGATCTTAATAAATTCCTGATCGGTCTTCAAAATTTCGTCGATCAGACTCTTATCTATCTGGATATCGCCGGCAAAAAGCTGCCAGTCGAAATCAAGTACGGCCCTTGAAACGGTACCCTTAGAAAAACTCAGCGTCTTTCCGCTTTTGAATTTAATTTTGGCCTTAAGTCTGTTAATATTTTTAAAAAATTGCGGATATAGTATCTTGACCCTGTTGTCTCCAAGCATCTCCGCATCGTGTTTTAGAAAATTCAGAAGCTCCTCTTCGGTTATATCCACATGCTTGGGAGTAGGGGAGAGAAGAGAATCTTTTATAAATCTTGAAAACTGGGATACTCTTATCAGTTCCAGAATGAAAAATGTTCTGATCTCATTATCATCCGAAGAGTAGATCTCCTCGGCCGATATAGTTCCGCCGGAAGTTTTGATCCCGTAATATATCCGCCATAAACCGTTCTCAGTTTTATCGAAAGCCAGAAGAAAAATATATTTTGACCCGATCCTGCTAACCCAGCTTTTCCATTCTTCAAAATTAAATCCGCAGATCTTAACTCCGCTGTCCTTAATTACGAGATGAGCTATGCTGCTGGCCCTTAATGCTTTATCGGTGAAATCAGGCGCATCTCCTTTGGTAAGAAAGTAATCTATCTGTGAATTCAGACAGGCCAGGAACAAATTGTCAACAAATGATCTCTGATCTTCTATCAGCCCTTTACCGTAAATAGAAATTAAAGGCAGGTTCCTGACGAAAACATCTAGCTGCCTGCTGATATCGCCGGTTACATAAGGATAATATGTGAATGTATAGTCTTCACTATTTTGGAAAAATCCGGGAACATAGTATTTTTTTTCAATAATATCCCGCACGAATTTCTGGAATTTATCGTAATATTTAAAAGAGGGTGAGAGAGAGTAATTCCTAATGTTCTTCAGAGCTTTCACAAAATAATTGAATTCGTAGAACGGCACCATAGCACAGTCGATGTATTTCTTCAGGTATTCTACTTTTTCCTTTTTTATAACCAGATCGGGATGAAGCGAATCTACCGTGCTTAGTATTCTTGTGTTATCCTGATGAGGAATATAGAAATCAGCGCTTACAGTATCTAGAAAAGGTATGTTCTTTCTGAAAAATATATCTTTCAGATCCTCTTTCGTTGCGAATTTGTCAACACCTTTGTCGTAATCGCATATTTCGACCCATATAAGAAAACAGTCATTACTGATAGAATATCTGTAATCCCCGTGAAATATGTATTTGCGCATCGTTTCCATACACTTCATACTTAAATAAATGAAGTTCTAAAAATATGAAAAAAAATATAAATCTGCAAGAAAATTGTTTTGAAAAGTTGGTTTAGATCAGGCTCAGGTCCGGTCGTTTACAATAAATCTGCTTATTTTATATACATCATCTTTATTAATTATCGCGGTTACAGAAACTCCATAATCCGTAAAATCTTTCGATATAACGGTCGCGTAATTGTGCAGATTTGCTATAAGTTTTTGTTCCTCGAACGGGAAAAGCAGATCATACCTCGACGATCTGTTAAGCTTTTCGTCTATTGTATTCAGCAGAAGTTCAATATTTTCTCCAGTCACGGCAGAGATGAACTGAGAACCTCCGTACACATCGGCAAATATCTCCTCTCTGACTCTGTACTCTCCAAGGAGATCTATCTTGTTGAAAACGATCTGCATCGGTATCTTGTTGGCATCGATCTCCTCAAGCACTTCTTTCACAGCTTTAATGTGTTCTTCGCAGTTTTCATCGCTTATATCAACAAGATGCAGAAGGAGGTCCGCGTCCATAACATCTCTTAATGTCGCCCTGAAAGATGCGATCAGGCTGTGGGGGAGATCCGAAATGAACCCGACAGTATCTGAAAGAATAATACTTTCCCCTCTTCCGATCTCTATAGCTCTCGCAGTAGAATCAAGAGTCGCAAAAAGCTTGTCCTCAACAAGTACGCTTTCACCCGTTATTTTATTAAATAAAGATGATTTGCCGGCATTTGTATAACCTACTATACAAACTTTTTTTGCAAACTCTCTGCTCTTTCTCTGAGTGATCTTCTGGGTCATTATTTTTTCCAGTTCGTGGGAAATAAACCTTATCTCATCCTTTACGATCCTTTTATCGATCTCGATCTGCTTTTCTCCCATACCCCTGGAAGCTCCTGTAGAGCTGCCGGAAGCCCCTCTTTCCCTGTCAAGATGAGACCAAAGTTTTTTAAGTCTCGGAAGCTGATATTTCAGCTCAGCCAGCCTGACTTCAAGTTTCGCTTCCTTGGTTTTAGCGTGCATGTGGAAAATATCAAGGATGATCTCTGTCCTGTCCAGTGCTTCTATACTGAAATTAGTTTTAATGTTCCTTGCATGCGTAGGCGCCAGTTCATTATCAAATATCAAAAGTTCCGTACCTGTCATTTCCATTTTTGATTTCAGATCCTCGAGGAATCCTTTACCTACATAAGTCGCTCTGTCTATAGCTTTTCTATTCTGTATAAATTTTTCCACGACGTCGATCTCCGCCGTATCCGCAAGTCTTTCCAGCTCTTCAATCGAACGCTGAGCTTTTTCATACTCCCTGTTGTCAAGGCAGACTCCGACTAAAAATGCCTTAGGTTTAATAATTTCAGTAGAATTATTTTCCATAAATCCTCTTTGTTTAGAGCAGTTTGGAGGCTATTTCCGACAAAGCGGATCTTTCCCCTTTTTTTAGTGTGACATGTGCATACAGGTCCTGATTTTCAAGTTTATCTATGATGTACGAAAGCCCGTTCGATTCTGAATCAAGATAAGGCGTATCTATCTGATATACATCGCCCGTAAAAACGATCTTTGTGCCTTCGCCTGCCCTTGTTATTATGGTTTTAACTTCGTGCGGAGAAAGGTTTTGAGCCTCATCGACTATAAAATAGACATTACTGAGCGATCTACCTCTTATATATGCAAGAGGGGAGATGATGAGTTTTTCCCTTTTCTGAAGTTCGTTGACTATCTCATATTTGTCGGAACCCTCATTAAAATTGTTCTGTATGAACTGAAGATTATCGTATAACGGCTGCATATAAGGCTCAACCTTGTTCTGCGCCGTTCCGGGAAGGTAGCCTATATCCTTGTTGCTTAAGGGTATTATAGGTCTGCTCAGGTATATCTGTTTATAAGCTTTTCTGCTTTCAAGTGCCGCAGCAAGCGCGAGAAGAGTTTTTCCCGTTCCTGCCGTTCCGGAGATCGTCACTAGTTTTATCCTGTCGTCAGTCAGAGCGTTGATTGCGAATATCTGCTCTGAATTTCTGGGTTTGATCCCGAATATTTCTTTCGATTCAACGAGAGATATTTCCTGATTGAAATTGTCATATTTTGCTAAAGCAGATTTATTTTGTGACTTAAGTACAAAATATTGATTTGGTTTAAGTGAAATCGAACCGGAATCTAAATCTGATTTGAATTCCTCTTTTGATATTCGTTTTTTCTGATACAGCAAATTAATAGTGTCCTCATCCATATCTTCCATAAGTTCAACGCCTGTGAACAGTTCTTCCGCACTCTTGATCTTGCCTATCTGATAATCTCTTGCAATTATACCTAAAGCCCTTGCTTTTAATCTCAGATTTACATCTTTAGTTACAAAAATAACTTCTTTACCGGGGTTGTCCTGAATAAAATTGAAGCATGCGGCTAGTATATGATGATCTTCTTTACCCGATATGAATTTATCTGCAAAGCCTTCACGGAATTTCACATCGGTCATGATAAAGAGCTTGCCTCTGTTCTCACCGAGCTTAATACCTGATTGGAAGAGAGCCTCTACAGAACCGTTCTCTCCGCCTGAAATATCATCGATCTGTCTTGTGAATTCCCTGGCATTGAAATTTAGCTGATCCTGACCTTTTTTGAATTCGTCAAGTTCTTCCAGTACTGTTATAGGCAGACCGATATCATCGTCTTCGAATCCGCGCATACAATTATAGTCATGAAGAAGAACATTAGTGTCCAGAATGTATGTTTTACCCGCCATTGAACGCTCCGTTTAAATTACTTTGTTCAATTTATATTATTTCAGATACAATTTCAACTGTTTTGTTTAAAGAAAAAGACCCGCATTGCTGCGGGTCTTTTTTATGCTGAAGAGGAGATTTGAACTCCTACACCCTAGGGCGCCACCTCCTCAAGATGGTGTGTCTACCAATTCCACCACTCCAGCTATTTCTGGCCTGACTCAGACGGAGCTTCCGGAGCAGCATTTACTGGCTGCTCATTCTGACCTTGTACCGGCAAAGTTGTTTGGTCGAGAGAAGGTAAACCGGAGACAGGCATTTCAGCTTTTTTCTGCATTATTACGCTCTGATCGAAATTCTGCTTTTCGCCGAACTCTGATTTTGATAATAATCCGAGAATAATCGCCATAACAAAAAAAGATGTAGTTAATACTATGGTCATTTTATGAAGGAAGGTTACAGTTTCTCTTGTTCCGAAAGTCGAAGAGGCTGCACCGCTAACTCCGCCGAAAGTGGAAGAGAGTCCGCTGCTTTTATCGGACTGCATCAGAATAATGATCATTAGAATGAATGTGTTTACTACGAAGAGGAACAATAAGAAAGAATACATTTATAAATCCTTTTTTAGTTTTTTTAAACTGCGGGGCTAATTTAACAAAATCTCCAGAAAATGTCAATTGTTTTTCAAAACTTTTTAAATCGTTTATTTCCGGAGGGATGATAATTTGCGGAACTAATAAACGAAAACAGAAAAATTCACCATAAAAAGTACAGCGAAAAGATTATCTTACATAATATCTAACAGATAGGGAATGGATATCTTAAAAATGCAAAATTTGCATCAAAACATTGGAAAACACCGAAGTTAGTTTACATAATATATATTATACGACATTGATTATAGCTGGCCTGATTTCGGCCTTTTGCAACACTTCCGTCTCCTATCTTATTTTTATATCGTGAGTTGAGATTTGCTATACTCGATTTGTTAATAATTTTGTGAATAATCAGTTGACAGATTTGTAAACCCAATTTAAAATCTCAGAGTTCGCTATTTTCTTTTAAAAGATTGCCTTAAGCTTTCTGTATTGAAATTTAAAAATTTAGACAAATAAAAAAGGCGGAATTTTATCCGCCCATTAAAAAAAAATGATTTTTTCTAATCTACTGTGATACTCTTTGAAACATTTTTCGGAACATCCGGATGAACTCCATGCATCGGAATATGGAGTTTGTTGAGATACTTCATTTTCTTGATACTCATCTTAAGTGCTAAAAGCTG
Source organism: Candidatus Delongbacteria bacterium (assembly GCA_003477045.1). Taxonomy (GTDB): domain Bacteria; phylum UBA4055; class UBA4055; order UBA4055; family UBA4055; genus UBA12480. The sequence goes on along the minus strand of DMTS01000103.1, from coordinate 18,549 downwards.
AAGAACCACCATTCCGGAGAATGTCGCAAGAAGCGTATCTTCGGTTCTAGGGAGCTTTACGAATATAAATTCATAATTATCGCTTCCTTCCGGAACAGATTTGCAGTTCTGGATAAGATCATCATTCTCTTCTGCAATAAGATATGTATTCGCACCCCTTATCTTATGAGTGTTAATCTGAGAAATAGTAAGATTGACATCTCTCTGATCAGGCCCTGTCAGGAAGATCAGGGGATAATTCTTGTTCATATCTTCAATGAAGTTGAATTTTCTGATCGCGTCATCAAATATCTTCTGGGATTTCGGGAGAATATTAAAGGGTCTAACCGGTTCGAATATATAGGAACTGAGATCCGAAATCAATTTTGAAGTTTCCTTTTCGCTGAGCATTTCTTTTTGAGCTCTGTCTAAACCGTAAGCTATTAAGTTCTTGTTGTATTTTATGAAATATTCAAGATCTTTTGTTCCAAATATAGTGTTAAAACCAAGAATAGTATTTGGACCGTGTTTAAATTCCGAACTTTCGATCCCCTGTGTGTGGTTAAGTACGGTTTCTCTAATTTTTAATGCACCTTCCTCAGACACAGAGCTGATCTTAGTTGCCAGAATGTGGATACTCGGCTGCATAAATAATGAATCGGCCATGATCTCGACTTGTGTCTCAGTGGTTTTTAGCGTCTCGTCGATAAGATCAGGTATGTAATTGAGCGTTTCTTTTCTGTGTTTAAGTTCTTTTTTAACAGCATCCAGCTCTGCCCCTTTCTTCATATGGGCAACTTTAAATTCTGCAACTTTAATTGCCAGATAATATAATAGAAGCACCTGGTTCATATAACTTTTTGTAGCCGGTACCGCGATCTCCGGTCCGCATTTTATCGGAAGATAAAAGTCGCTTTTCTCCTGAGCAAGAGTTGAATTTTCATTGTTCACTATGGTTATTTTTTTCACTTTTATTCCGGAAGCTTCTATATCGTTAAAAATGTCTATCAGATCTTTGGTCTCCCCGCTCTGGCTGACTCCAATAAACACATCATTCTCTCTTATTGAATTGGAATACTGTCCTCTGAAATTTCCGGGCAGTATCGGGGTGAACTTGATACCTGCAATATCATTGAAAAATATCGCTGCTGTTTTCGTGGCGTTATATGAAGTTCCGCATGATATCGTATATATGCTGTGCTGTTCTTTCCATGCTTCAAAAATGGTTTCTGCAAACTTATCCGCATGCTGATGGAATTTATTCATCTCTCTTATCTCTGCCCCGACATCAAGTATCTTTGAAGTAAGTACATTATCTTTTGTATATTCTTTTCCAGATATGACATCGAGAAAAATACTAGAGTAGGTTGAGAAAAACTCAGTGTCCAGAAATTTTTTCTTGTTCGACCTTTCGATCAGGTCGGGAAGGTCCGACTTGATCTTTTCAGATAACTTCTTAAGTTCTTTTGAAGATCTGAATTTATTGAAAAGTTCTTTCTGCTGCTCTAGCGATTCGGCTCTGTAGATAGCCTTTGATACTTCTGTCACAAAATCAACAAGCTTCAGTTTATCGAGTATCGATCTGATCTGTTTTGTGCTTTCACTTCCTTTATTGAAAAAAGCTATAAGTTTTCTTGAGCTCTCAACCTGGTTGAATATCTCCTGATGCATGAAGAACTTGAAAGGAGGTATCAGTTCTGTGTCTTCAGCTCTTAATTTGCTTCTCGTAACAGGAACATTGATCTTATCGCCCTTTTTTATCTGCTTTACGGTTCCGTCCTTGTATTTCCATTTTATGTCTTTAAAGCTGTAAACTTGGTATTCTTCGCTTGCGTATTCGATAAATGTTCCTTCTTTCAGGTCTATGATGTTCTTTGTGAACTTTAATATTGCGGTTAAGTCGGATGACAGCAGTATGAAATTATTACCTTCAGCGCTTCCTTTGCCTGCGTAAAGACTGCTTCCGGCTTTTATGGCATAAGACAATTCGGTTACAGGATCCACTATCACAGCGGCATAGGAACCGACAACTTTCTCGGATGCGCTCAGAATAGCTTTTTTCATGCAGTCTCTTCTTATTTCTCTGTCAGACTGCTGTCTCTCTTTAAAATTTTCAAGATGCATGTCAAAATAATGCTCCACCATGTGAACGAGCATTTCACCGTCGTTGTCGCTTACAACCTTGTGACCCTGGTTCGTTAAAAATTCCTTTAAAGATGAAGTGTTCGTAATATTGCCGTTATGGGCTCCGTATATATGTTTTTTACATTTCACTTCGTGGGGCTGAGCATTGTTTTTTGTAACTGCACCGAATGTAGCCCATCTGACCTGACCGCAAAAAATCTTCCCCTTCATTCCGGTAATTCCCAGTGTTTTGACAAGGTCAGAAGGAGCTCCGACATCTTTTTTTAATATAATATTTCCTTTATCATCCTGTATCGCAGCTCCGGTTGAATCATACCCTCTGTACTCGAGGCTTCTAAGAAGCTGCGAAGCATATTCTCCCATTTTAACATCAGTCTTTGCAAATGACAGTCCCAACACTCCGCACATTTTTATCTCCGGATAAATTTATAAATTTGACTAAATATGAGTAATTTATATCCTATTATCAAGACTTTAATTGCGAAACAGATATTTTATTCAGATTGACAGTGCCCGATATATTATATATATTTGATGCTTGTAAGTAGAAATTAATTTGGAAACGGGTACAGTATGAAAAAAATAATCCTGACGATAGTCATTCTGACAGCCTTCAGCACGGTTCTTCCGAAAAATATTACGGTCGTTTTCAGCGGAAGCAATAACGGATACTATAGAGATTGCGGCTGACCGGTCGAAAGACTCGGCGGTCTTGCCGAAAGAAAAACATGCTTCGACAGTCTAAAAACTGCCGATGAAAATACCGTTTTTTTCGATACAGGAGATTTCTTAAGCATGAAATCTTCGCTTAATGATGACGAGATCGTAGCCGGAGTTTACCCTTTTATGGGATATGACGCCGTCGGTATGGGAGACCAGGAATTTGTTAACGGAATAGGTTTTGTAAAGAACAATATAAGCGGTAAAATTCCCCTAACATCATCAAATCTGGAATTTAGCGATAAAGGTATAAAGGTCGAGAAGTTCAGAATAATTCAGATGAAGAACGGAATTAAGGTCGGAGTAACCGGTGTAAATTTTGCCACCGACTTCAAATATCTGATGAGGAACAATACTATTAAAGAGACTGATATTATCGTTGACAAAGCTTTTGACAATCTGAGAAAGAGCCTGTCTGAGCTGAAGGGCAAGTGTGATATTATTGTAGTGCTTGCCAACCTCAATCAGGAAGGGTTGGTAAAACTGCTCGACAATGTTGACGGATATGATCTTGTTCTTGCAGGGAACAACGGAGAAGAATTTAAATATGCGAGAAGAATAGAGAACAAAATTTATCTTCAGAACGGCAGGGACGGCGAAAAAATAGGAAAAGTTGTTTATGAAATAAAAAACGACGGTAAACCACAGTTCGTCAGCTACGAACTGATAAAGATAAATGCGAAAAAATTAAAAAGAGACGCTAAGATCGAAAAAATAATTAAAGATCTGGAAAAATAGGATCATGGTAAAAAAAAGAACCTTCGGTATTTTACTGCTCCTGCTTTCTGTTGCGCTGTTAACTCTTTGCCTCTGGACTGATAAATATATAATCAACAAGGTCGTACTAACCGGAACCGACAGCGTTTCTTTCAAAATACCGAAAAAAGCTTCATTCGGAGAGATCACAAGGATACTCAGAAGTAAAAATTTCGAGGTTACCGACCTTGAATTCAAACTTACAGCACAGTGGCTCGAAAAAGATAAGAAGATCAAATACGGCAAGTTCACCTGTCACCCGGAAAGAAGCCCGATAAGGCTGAAAGAGTTGATCAATTACCTTTCGGAAGGAAGGAATATTACTGTTAATGTAACTATTCCAGAAGGTTCGAGGCTTGTCGAAATAGCCGGAATATTAAGAAAGAACCTTGACATTGATTCCTCCGCCTTTGTTGAAAGAACTTATGATCAGGAGATGCTTGAAAGATATAAAGTGCCTGCCCTGTCCCTCGAAGGCTACCTCTACCCCGAAACTTATAACTTCAATATGGAAGAGAACATCGATCTGATAATCGACAGGATGTACCAGACCGGAAGGCAGAAACTTCACAGGCTCAGAGCCAAGATAGACAACAGCGTTTTCAGCGAGCACAAAATTCTTACTTTGGCATCTATAATTCAGGGCGAAGTTATGAATTACGATGAAGTGAGTCTGATAAGCGCGGTTTATCATAACAGGCTGAAAAAAGGAATGCTGCTTCAGGCCGATCCGACGGTGCAGTACATGTTCGACAGGCCGAAGCGGCTTTTAAAAACCGACACATCTATTGATAATCCGTATAATACATATAAGTATAAAGGCCTGCCGCCCGGCCCCATAAACAATCCGTCGGTAAAAGCTGTCGAAGCCGCGCTCGATCCTGCCGACGCTCCGTATATTTATATGGTCGCGAAGGGTGACGGCACGCATAATTTCAATGTGGAGCTCAATGATCATATAAACGACAAGAACAGATTCGACAGACATGTCAGAAAAGAGAAAAAATGAGATCTGAACTTAACGAAAGACAGAAACAGGCGGCTGAACATATTGACGGCCCGCTGTTGATAATAGCCGGAGCAGGCAGCGGTAAGACAAGGGCGCTTGTCGAAAGGATCGCGAATATAGTAGCTTCGAAAAAGGCATATCCTTCGGAGATAATGGCCGTCACATTCACGAACAAGGCCGCGGGAGAGCTTGTCGAAAGGATAACAGCGAGGGTCGGCGAGATCGGCAAAATGATCTTCGCGGGAACATTTCACTCTCTCTGCACGAGGATATTAAGACGGCATTCCGATCTGTTGGGTTACGGATCTAACTTTGTTATCTACGATACCGAAGATAAGGAAAAAGTTATAAAACAGATCGTTAAGAATAATAATTTCAACAGCACTTCATTCCCGGTCAAGAAAATTTCGGCTATAATTTCGATACTGAAGAACAGGCTGATCTATCCTGAAAATTACACGCCGGAATCAGACGAGAATTTTTATGAGAAGATCAGGGAGATCTATGCCGACTATCAGAAGGAGCTCGAAAAGTGCAACGCGTTCGACTTTGACGATCTGTTATGCATGACCGTAAAACTTTTTCAGAAGAATGAGGAAATCCTGTTCCAGTATCAGAACAGGATCAAATATATCTGCGTTGACGAGTATCAGGATACGAACTATGTTCAGGACCTTCTTATAACGCAGCTGTCGGCGATCTATGAAAATGTGTGCGTGGTCGGCGACGAGGATCAGTCCATTTACAGCTGGCGCGGAGCCGATATAAATAACATCCTTAATTTCAGGGATAAGCATAAGAACTGCGCTCTAATACAGTTCGAGCAGAATTACAGGAGCTCGGCGCATATACTTACTGCTGCCAATTCGATCATTGCAAAGAACACACAGAGGCTGGGCAAGAATCTTTTTACAGATTCCGGGAAAGGCGAAAAAGTCTGCCTGATCTCTGCAGCTACCGACATTGAGGAAGGTTATAAGATCACTTCCGAAATAATCGAACTGATCACAAAAGGTTCGATCCTGAAAGAGATCTGCGTTCTGTACAGAACGAACTCGCAGAGCAGAATAATCGAGGAGAACCTGCGTAAGAACGGTCTCCCCTACACGGTCATAGGCGGACTTAAATTTTATGAAAGAAAAGAGATCAAAGATCTGATATCGTATCTGAGGCTTCTTATAAATTCAGACGATAATGTCTCGTTCGAGCGGATAATCAACTTTCCGCCGAGAGGCATCGGCAAGACCACCATGGAAAAGATCAAGCAGCACGCCATGAAGAAAGGCTGCTCTTACTATAAAGCGCTTAAAGATTCGGAAGACGATCTCTTTACGGGCGCGACGGCAAATAAAACAGGCGCTTTTATAGAGCTTATCGAAAGAACTTCGGCACAGATGAACGAAATGAACGCCCAGAAAGTCACGGAGCTTGTTTTTAATGAATCCGGACTTAAAACCCATTATCTGAAGGTTTCGGATGAGACCGAGACTAATTCAAGGATAGAGAACCTGTACGAATTTTTAAGCGGTGTATCGGAATTTGTAAAATCCGAAGAGAGGAACACTCTGTTGGATTTTCTTTCCACTGTTTCCCTTCTGTCCGACATTGATACATATAACGACAGAGAGGACAAGATCGTTCTAATGACAGTTCACTCCGCGAAAGGGCTCGAATTTGATAATGTGATCGTTATCGGTTTAAACGACGGCCTCTTCCCTTTCATCAGAATAGACGAGCCCTTAAAGCTCGAAGAGGAGCGCAGGCTTTTTTATGTTGCCGTAACGAGAGCGAGAAAGAAGCTGATAGTTTCGACATTTAAGGACAGGAACAGGTATTTCGGGGATAATTCCGGCTATCTGCCGTCGAGATTTTTGGATGATCTCCCTGAAAGCTCAACCGATAAAACGAAGTATGAAAAATACGACAAGCCGCAAATGAGATATAACAGGCTGACGAAATATGAAATGAACGCTGTCAGCTCCGAAGCTGTAACAGCATTTGAAAAAAAGGATCTGGTGCTTTCAAAGCAGTTCGGTGAGGGTATTATTCTTGATGTCGAAGGCACGGGAAGCAAAAAAGTAGTCACTGTGGATTTTGACGATCTCGGCATAAAAAAGCTGCTCGTCAGGTATGCGGATCTGAAGAAAATTTAAAAGGAGTTGCTGAATGTTCTTTAAAAAAGATATTCCGGACAGTATAGAAGTCTTCAGAGAACTCATGAAGGCGGCGGTAAAATCTGGCGGATATTTTAGATCTTCCGATCTGAAAAAATTCAAAAACCCTGATCAAACGAAGGAATTACTGAACGATATGGTCAGAGACGGAGCTGTCACTATCAATGTTATAAATAAGAACGAATATGAATATATGTTCTCAACCGTTTCTGAAAAATATGAACCGGCTCAGGTGCAGAATCTCGGGGAGTTTGATAATATTCTGACCGAAATGGGTATGGGAGCCGAAGACGGCCAGGTATTTCTTTCGGAAATAATCTTTGCTTTTGATATGGAATACAGCGATATTATAGAGGCTTTTGAAATATATTCGCAGAACGGATTCGTGACGAAAAATATTTCAAAATCTGGAAATGTTTATCTTATGTTCGATAAAGAAGAAATGAACGGCGGAAGCAACGGTGCATAGACTTAAACTGATAGTGCTCGGAAGCAGCGGTGGAGCTCCTACGAAAAGAAGGAACTGCAGCTCATTCATGCTTGCGGCCGAATCATACGGGATCATGTTCGACTGTGCGGAAGGTACGCAGAGGCAGCTTATCCACGCCGGGTACAAGATCAGTAAGATCAGGTACATTTTCATCTCGCATCTTCACGCCGACCATTTCGCCGGTCTGATCCCTCTTCTCTCAACAAAAAGCATGTTCGGAATTGACGGAAAGATCACCATCATCGGCCCGAAGGGGATTAAAGATTATTTTGACTTTACTCTAAAACTTACAGGTTCTAAACTTTTCTTCGAATATGAAATAATTGAAATATCAGACGGAATTGAATTAAAATACGATGATTTTGAATTGTCGGTTCATCTTTTAAACCACAGGCTTGAGAGCTACGGGTACAGACTGAAATTCAACGATATCCCCGGTAATCTGATACCTGAAAAGCTCGAAAGTTTCGGATTATCCGAAGGACCCGTCTGCGGTCGACTTAAAGCCGGAGAAGTAATTCAGCTTGATGACGGCAGAAAAGTTATCTTAAAAGATGTCGCGACTGAAGACAAACGCGGGCAAATCATAGCCTTTACTGGAGACACTTATGTCTGCAAAGGCATTTATAAATGCATATATAAAGCCGATCTGGCAATTATCGAATCAACTTTCCTTGAACAGGAAAAATCCAGAGCCGAGGAAAGAACGCACCTCACGGCTCAGCTTGCCGGTAATTTGGCGGAAAGAAGCGGTGTAAAAGAGCTTCTTTTGTATCATTTCAGCGCGCAGTATCCGGTAATTGACGAGTTCAGAACCGAATGTGCGGAAAAATTTAAAGGCATCATCCATCTCGCGGACGATCTTAATGTAATTGAAATAAATTAAAGGGTATAAAGATGAAAGACTACAAGAAGGAATTTATCAGTTTTCTGATCGAGAACAAATCGCTCAAGTTCGGCGAATTCACGCTGAAATCCGGCAGACTGTCGCCTTATTTTCTTAATACCGGCATGCTGTACTCGGGTGGTGCCATAAACAAACTCGGCAGATTTTATGCCGAAACGATCGTTGACAGAGTCAAAGAAGATTATAATGTGGTTTTCGGGCCGGCATACAAAGGGATACCTCTTGCTGTCTCCTGCGCCTCTTCCCTGTTCGCCGAATTCGGAATAAATAAAGACTATTCTTTCAACAGAAAGGAATCTAAAGACCACGGCGATGCTTCAGGGATCATTGTAGGCAAGCCGTTAACGAAAGACGACAGGATAATTCTGATAGACGATGTGATCACAGCGGGCACGGCCATAAGGGAAACGATAGACATTCTGGCTACTGTCGGAGCTCCGAAGATCGTTTCAGTCGTCGTATCGGTTGACAGGATGGAAAAAGGTAAAGGCGAGCTCTCAGCTATACAGGAACTTAAGAACAGCCTCGGCATCGAATTCTACCCCATCGTCAACATAATCGAGATAATGGAATACTTAAAAACCGAGAAAGTCGTCGGCGAAGATGTAATATCAAAAATGACAGCCTACAGAAAAGAATACGGTGTTGAATAAATACAAGGAATGAAATGGAATACAGATTATATATTTTTCTGATCAATTATAAATATCTTCTCGATGTTTATAAAAAAGATCTTGAGGTTCAGTTCGGAAATATAAGCGACCTTCTGATTAACGAGTTAAAATTATCCGGATACGAAATAACGGAACACGATAACAGGTCTCTTTCATTCAGGTCACCGGCTATTAATGATTTTAAAACCGTTTTCAAAATGGCAAAAGATACCGAAAATGTCGTAACCAGGCTTAAATCTCTTCTAAAGGAGTTTGAGGGCGAACTTTTTATTAAGATCGGTATCATTACGCTTGAGGAGGCTGATAAAAGGCATGCTTTCAGATGGTCATTTTCTTATGATGACATAAAAACGCTTCCGAATATCCTGCTCACAGATAAAGCGGCTTTCTCGGTAATAGAGAATTTCGATGTGACTTTTACCGGCCTTAAAAACATCTGGACAACAACAGGAATTGAGGTAAGCAGGTCTCAGAGAATAAGAAAGATATATTTCAACAGAGAAGAAGAGAATGATATTGCAGATTTTATAACCGGTGAAACCGATGAGCAGCTTCTTTTCGTTTACGGCGATATAGGTTCAGGAAAAACAGGCATAATAAATGAGGTTGTAAAAAGCTCTGACGCCAAAAATATAATTCATCTTAGAGAAAAGAAACATTCGACAAGGGAATTTAAAACCGTTCACGATCTGATGTACAAAATAATGTTCGTGAATAAATTCGGAGAGATATCAGCACTTGAAGAGGTGATGTCCGCTATAGAGAATTCAAGCCTGCCTGCACTGAACAGGGACAATCTGATCTACTTGTTCCGCAGCCTTTACGGTGACACTCCAGAAGACCGCGAAATCGCTTTTACCTACGGGCAGTACAGGAATAACCTGAAAACCGCGCTTGATGACTGCTTAAAAATAACTCCCAGGAAATCGGTCGTGATCATTGACGACCACCAGTGGATGAGCAGGAACTGCGAAGAGATGCTTCTTTCTCTTCTTGACAACCCGGACAATAAAATAAAAATGATACTGGTTTCCGACGACAAGAATAATTCCAACAATATAAAGCACAGGATAAAATTTTTGCGTATATCCGAGATCAATAAAGTGCAGATATCCAGATTTCTTCAGATGGCATATCCCCATACAAAGATCGCGGGTAAGACGGCGGATATGATCCATAAAGTTACAGAAGGTAATCTATACACTGTCATTTCTTTTGTTCAGTTCCTGATAGCCAAGGACGCCATAACGGTAAAAGACGGCAAGGTTGAACTTGATATTCCAAAAACCCTTGCGGTACCGGAAAATCTCTCGGAAATATTTGCCGACAAGATCAGTTCTCTATCGGAAAACGCCCTGACGATCCTCAAGATCCTTTCAATTATCGGTGAACACTTCTATTACAGCGATCTCGACTGGCTGCTGCATACTTTGAATTATCCCTACGATGAAACACTCGCTTTAAACGAGCTTGAAGAGAAAGGGGTGATCGAGAACCGTGGCGATCATTATGTGATAAGTGAACCTTCTATAATGAACGATATATATAAAACCGTAAAGGATGCGAACAGAAAGCTGATCCACAAACTTCTCGCGGAACTTTTTGAAACTAAAGGGTACGACGATTTCGGATTTAAGGTGTTCTTTCACCTATACAGGTCTGATGATCATGAGAAACTGTTCGCGGTACTTCCGGAACTTGTTAAAAGCACTCATTCAAAACTTCACTTTAACGCGCTTCGCAACATGCTCGAGATCTCGGACAAACTCCTGTTCAGGTTATGCATGAAGGAAAACACTCTGCCGTCTGATCTCTGGCTGAAAAACCTGATAAGCACAAAATGGCTTTTTGATGAGCATGAACCCATTGACAGCATCAAAAGATTCGAAAAAGCTATAGATTACCTTGTAAAGATCGGAAAAAGCGAATTGTCTGCAGAGCTTCATGAGATACTGCTTTCATTCTATATTGAATCCGAAAAGCTGAAAAAAGCCGAGAATTATATAAAATCAGGTCTGGAAATAACAGAAGCTTCAAATCTGACCGAAAACAATCTGAATATTTTGACCCTTAAGGCATCGATCAAAATAAGAACCGGAAATATGGCCGAAGCCGCCGCCGAATTCGCGGTCATAGAAGAAAAGAGACATGCCGCCGGGAAAATAACACAGGACGATCCCTACATTTATCTCAAAGCCATGGTCTTTAATTTTAACAATGAGCCGAAACAGGCTCTCGACATTTTAAAAGAAATGCTCGATAAATATTCATTCGAACTTAATTTTTCCAGGATCAATTCGATATTAAAACTTCTTATCGAACTTTCAATAAAGTCCAGAGACTACAAGTCTGCGGAAGAGTACTGCAAATTCATGCTCAATTCAGGTAAAAGCCATAAAAACGATCAGAATACTACAACCGGAAATATACTTCTCGCGAGATTGTACAGCTACCAGAATAAATTTCTTCAGTCGATCTCGATGCTTGAATCCGTAACGGACTCGGTGAAAAATGAAGATCTTTATTTTTCGGCAGTTTACCCGCTGGGATCTATCTATCAGTTCTACGAAGAAAAAGAGATGGCTTTTAAAGTATTTTCAAAAGCGCTTCTCAAATTCAAAGACCCAAAATCACATAAGCATTATATGATAATAATGAAGCTTGCCCTGATGTCTGCTTATGCCGGAGAGTACGGTCCGGCTTTAGAGTTTTTGAAGCAGTCAAAATACGCTGAAGGCAGCATGTCCGAAATTTTACGCTCTGTGGTCAGATTCTGCGCTGAAAAGGCTGAAGATAAGGAACTCGACAGGATACTTGACGGGATTTATAAATATGATCACAGAAAAGAACCGGATCTTGCTTTCGAGACGGAGCTTATCCTGCTAAAGTCGATATTAGGCAAAAGAAAGTTCCTTAAATGCAAAGAGCTGAACGAGTTTATGAACAGTCAGGCTGCGAATGTAGAGGACTTCAATCTTGTTCTTGAATATCAGAAGGTGAGCAAAAATATCGGAAGAAATACCGCCAAAGCGAAAAAGAACATACCGAACATCCGGAAAGTCAGCCCTTCCGTCAAAAAGAGGGTAAAGAACAGACGAAGCAATTAAAGGAGATCTTTTATGGCGAACAATGACTATTTTAAAGTTGAAGGCGGAAAGAAATTATCAGGCACGATAATTGCGTCGGGCAATAAGAACGAAGCGCTTCCCGCTATAGCTGCCGCGCTGCTCACGGAAGATGAAGTTTCGATAGACAATATTCCTGATATATTGGATACCAGGCACATGATCGAAATAGCCGCCGATCTGGGTGTTAAAGTCAGGAAAATTTCTAAGAACCATTACTCCTTTAAAGCGGACAAGATCATAAAAAACCAGATCGACCCCGCCATGTCATCAAAAATAAGAAGTTCGCTGTTATTTCTTGCCCCGATGCTTTTGAGGAAAGGTTCAGTACCTCTCCCCGACTCCGGCGGCGACAAGATAGGTAAAAGAAGAATAGATTCTCATCTTTTCGCTTTCATCAAGCTCGGCGTTGTGATAAATGACGACGGAAAAGCCTGCACTCTTACCGCAAAAAAGCTTAAAGGCGCAGATTTTCTTCTTGATGAAGCTTCGGTCATGGCCACGGAGAACGCGGTCATGCTGGCTGTACTCGTGCCGGGAACCACATCAATTTATAACGCGGCGTGCGAACCGCATGTGCAGAATCTGTGCATAATGCTGAACAATATGGGCGCGGACATATCAGGCATCGGAACGAATAAAATTATTATAAAAGGCGTTAAGAAACTTCACGGTACAAAACACAGGATTCTGCCGGATCATATCGAAACGGGATCTTTCATGGGCTTGGCAGCCGTAATAGGCGGCGGAGTAACGATAAAAGATTCATACACGCCGCACATGGAAATAATTTTTCCCGCATTCAGGAAGCTCGGGATCAGTTACGAGGTGCACGGAAAGGACATATTCATTCCCGGAAACCAGAAACCGAAGATCGAAGACGATTTCGGCGGAAGCATTCCGTCAATATCTGACCAGCCGTGGCCGTCCTTCCCCGCCGACCTTACCAGCATCATGGTGGTGGCGTCGGTATTTTCAAAGGGAACTATAATTATCCATGAAAAAATGTTCGAAGGCAGATTGTTCTTCGTTGATTCCCTTATCAGAATGGGAGCGAAAGTCGTTCTATGCGATCCGCACAGAGTTGTTGTTTCCGGCCCCGGTAAACTTAAGCCGGTCGAGTTATCATCCCCGGACATCAGGGCGGGAATGGCGCTATTAATTGCGGCATTAACGGCAAAAGGAACTACGGTTATTAAAAATATAAAGCAGATCGACAGAGGCTATCAGGATATTGAAATTAAACTGAAAGCAATCGGAGCCGATATCACAAGAGTAGTTAAAGATTAAATGAGTTTTCTAAATATATTACTTACTGCTGCAGGGATAAGCCTGATCATTTCAGGATACACCATGCTGAAATATATCAGAAGCGCAAAAAAAGAACATACGCTTATAGTTTTCGATCATATCACTGAATGGTACGAACTTGTCAGAGACGAGAAGCACGGCAGAAAAATATCCGCGCTTGAAAAAGAGATAGACAGGCTTTTCGAGAAGAAGGTGATCAAAACCTCGGTACTTAATTTTACGGATAGATTTATAGAAAAATATTTTACTCATATATATCTTAAATATTCAACGGACACGATGCAGGCTGAATTTGAAAAATTATCCGGTATCAACCTCAAAAAGAGTCAGCAGAGCCTCAAGATCCTGTCGCTGACCTACGGGCACAACTTTACTCCAGCTAATTATTCATATCTCAATTACTGGTACATCCTGAGAGGAAATCACAGGATGTATGACGGCGGAAAAACTGATCACGATGGCAAAACATACACCTGGGACGATATCGAAAGACCGTATAAGATACTTGAATTCTATTTTAACAAAAGCACTGAATAGCGACCTTTATTTCAAACTTTCTCCAGTTTTCTTAATAATTCCATATTCTCCTTATTTTCTACCGGAATTTAAAAGCTCCAAATGTCTACTATCCGTCAATGATTTCATCTGAGAGATCGCTATTTGATTTAATTGAGCAAGTCTTTCAGGCTGCTTCAATCTCTGTCTGATAAATACTGAGTTTATGCTTTCAAGATTGGATAGAACTACAAGCTGGATCAACTCTGCATAATCACGAATATTACCTTCACTATCCGGATTTCTTTTTCTCCATTGATGAGCTGTCATTCCAAATAATGCAGCATTTAACAGATCAGCCTCACTTGCGTAAACATAATTTATCTGTTCTTTTGATAATTCTGGCGGAATTAAATTTTCTTTTACAGCATCTGTGTGTCTGCGGTAGTTGATCTTTGATATCGTCCTCTGAATGTTCCATCCGAGCTTAAGGCGATCGCTTTCTATTTCTTTCAGCCTTTTAAACTCTTTGATCAAATATATTTTAAATTCAGGACTTATCCACATTCCAAATTCAAAGGCTATATCAACATGCGCAAATGTCCCTCCATAACGACCGGCTGACGCTCTGATACCTTTCGCATTTGTTCTTTCCGCCCATTCTTTTACACTGATCTTGAAACTGTTTAAACCAGCCATACTTTTAATTATGGCGAATTCGCCCCAATTAAAAACCGGATTATGAACACGCTCCCAAATACCCAGAAATTCGAGTGTATTCCTATTCCTGAGCCAATCTGAGATAAAAAACTCACCGTCTTTAGCTTTGAGCATATCAGTCAATGAGATATAATCTCCATCATTTTCGGTAACAACAGAGATCACTCTCCCCTGCACTTCTATCTTTCCGTTCTTCATTTTCCACTCCTTTACAATTACTTTTTAAAGCAATATAAAAGAGTTGAGTGTCATCTAGTGAACCTCAAGTATAAAATATTAAATATTTCTTAGAAATTTATTGAGTAGATTACAAACTCTGCAGCACAATCAGCGCGACGATAACTCTTTACATACTTTCCGTCGAACTCATACAACCGCTTGCCCGACGAATAATCCTTGATATAACTCTCCGCAAAAACGCTGCTGCAGAAGAACAGTGCCGTCATGATCAACATCATACTTTTCATATTGAGCTCCGTGCTTTGTTGGTTATATTTCTCTCGTTTCAGCTTTTTCTTTGCCTATAAAGAAAAGATATTTTCTTACAGATTTGTCCGGATATATCTTTGAAAGCGCATCGGCATAAATGTTCACCTGATGCTTGTACTTAGCGACAAGCTCGCTTTCCGGAAATTTATTCAGGTATGTTTTGTAGTCAAGAACAATGATCTCGTTATTGCAGATCATAACAAGGTCAATGTAGCCCTGAAGATTCTTTTTTGTATCCACGATGTTCTTTTCGCACAGAATATGCCCGCATTCGGCGTATTTTTTAAAAAGCGGTTCAGCTTTAATATTTTCGATCATTTTCTGAACTGTTTTGAGATTGACCGAATTGCTTTCGGTATCAGTCTTTTTGAATTCTTTCAGCTCTGTTTCAAGTTGAAATTCAGGTTTAAAAAGTAATGATATTTTTTTACTCATGAACAGGTGTACAAAATTACCTGTATCTATGGCTGTCGTATTTCCTTTCTCATGCGCGACTTCATCATCTTTGTGAGACAGCCCCGTAGCTGAATCTATTTTATTGCCTTTAGCCTCAAATGCCGCATCATAAAATTTCTCGGCATGATATTTATTTTCACTGCCTGCTCCGGTTTCAAAATACCCGTTCAGATCGAATTCGCTGATGTCCTTCTGAATATAGCTGAATCCTTCAATTTTTCCGTTATTGTCTAGACCGAATTTATTCAGGTATTTTGCCCAGCCTGTGACTTTATCTTCTTCATAACTGCCGTCGCTTTCATTTCTTGTCTGAATTACAACAGTCAGAGAATTCTTTGCCCTCGTAAGCGCGACATAAAGCAGATTGGCTCTTTCGGCGGCATCAAAATCCTTATTTTTGAATTTGATATATTCGTTTTTGAAAAAATTGCGCCCGTTCATGCCTGTAGCAGATTTAAAGCCCGTCATGGAGAAATCAATGTAATTGCTGTCTTTCTCCCATAAATTAAGATAATTGAAGGTAGAGGTCTGATTCTTATCGTACTCGTCAACATTAGCCAGTATCAGATTCTCAAATTCAAGGCCCTTTGCGCTGTGGACGGTCATAATGGTCACCGCGTCCGGCTTTTGGACTACGACACCCGCGGAATTGTTCCTGATGCTCTTTTCTAATTCTGTGAGAAACCTTTCCCGGTCGTTCTCAGATTCTGTTAGCAGACCGAGCAGGTTTTCGATAAGAATCTCGATGTTGGCAAGCTTTGTTTCGTAGTCCGGAAACGATGCGAGATAATTCCTGTATATTTCATGGGTGAATATTTTATAAATGACACAGATCAGCGGATCGCCTTCTTTTATGCTTTGAAGCAATCTGTCAGATCCCTGTAAGAATTCGATCTCTGCCGGGTTAATCACTTTCATAGCTGTCTTGAGAATATTGATAAATTCAGCAACTTCCTTGAGAATAAACAGATCGCGCTTCAGTATGAGCGTATAGGGAATGTTCTTCTTCCTGAAAGCCTCGGTTATAAATCCGATGTGGTTATATTTGCGTATAAGTACAGCCCAATCCCCGAAGTTTCTGCCGTTATCGCAGTTCTTCAGTATTGTGTCAGCTACGAATGCAGCTTCAGCCATCTTGCTGATCATGCCCATCTGAGATTGTGTAAGCTCATAGGATTCATCGGCTTTTACAAGATCTTTTGTGCCTGCACTGTTGATATTGACAAAATTTACGGATGACGGGTACCTGCTGACTTTCCCTTCAGGCGTTTTTGAAAGCTCGTTCTTGTCTTTGATGATATTGTAGCCGTTCGCTGCCGACGGCGAAAAAACCGAGTTATTAAAATCTACTATCTGCGGAGACGATCTAAAGTTGTCGCTGAAGTGAAGAACTCTAAACTTCTCCAAGTATTTTTCGAATATCTGAACATCGCACTGCTGGAATCTGTAGATCGACTGCTTTCTGTCGCCGACGAGGAAATATCTATTTTCGGGAGTTTTCAGTTTTTCCAGTATTTTATCCTGAAGCCAGTTGGTATCCTGGAATTCGTCCACGAGTATATATTTAAACCTTTTGTGAAGTTCACTTCTCACATCCTCATCTTTAAGCATTTCAAGAAAGTGCAGATGAAGATCGTTCTGCTCCAAAAGTCCTTTTGAAGCTTTATATTCCGAAATATAGCTGTTTAAAGCTGATATAATCCCGAAAACAGCCTTCTTGATCATCCATTCATTTCCGTTCAGGCTGAAATCAACCGATTTTTTGTTGATATATTCATAAGCCTGAGTTTCAGTCAGTTCAGTCACGATCTCTCTGAGCTCTGGAAATTTTTTCTCGGAAAGAATGCTTTTATAGGTAAAATCCTGATCTGCCGATATTTTTTCTTTCAGGCTTGAGAGTTTTTCATTTTGACCGGATGAACCGATCTCTTCTTCCAGCATGGCTATGGCCTGTTTTTTCAGTTCAATATAATCTGAAGCTTCCTTTCTGAATCTCTCTTCGATCTGCTTTATATAATTATCAAGCGGAACCAGCCATTGATCCTGTTCAAGCTCTCTGCCGCTGAGTTTCATTTCTGCGTACAGGCTGAGAATGTCGGGTATGAATCCGCCCTCGAAATCGCCTGAATAAACAAGATGTCTTGATGTCAGCCATTCGTTGAATACTGCGTATTCTTCTCCGTTCAGGCTGTCTGATACTATCGCCTGAAAACCGTTGTCAAATTCCTTTTTCAGAAATTTTACTGATTCCTCGCTGATCCTGTAATCGTCGGACAAGTCCTGAGCAACATCGTAGTTTTTCAGCCTCTCGCTTGAATATCCGTAGTCCGAAATGAACTTGTTGCAGAATGAGTGGAAGGTTGATATCAGGTTGTTCTCGTAAAATCCGTCCCTTATTGTTATCAGCTTCGCTTTTTTCTTCCCATCAATCCTGTACTTTTCAGGATCTGCACCGAGATCTGTTACGAAAAAGAACCCGCTCTCGATCACATCGTTCAATTTTGAATATATCCTCTTCTGCATCTCTCCCGCGGCTTTCTTTGTGAAAGTGATGCAGACTATGTCTTCGGTATCCGCATCGTGATTTACGAGCATATTAACGTACCTGGATGAAAGAACTTCGGTCTTTCCGGCTCCCGCTCCGGCAGAGATGATCATATTCTCATTTAAATTAACCGCTTTTTCCTTATCGCCGGAGAAAATTATAAATCTTTTCGTTTTTTTAATTCCGGAAGTCTTTAAAACGGTTGGTGCAGAATATTGAACGAACTGTTTTTCAGCCTTGTCTGAAGATCTGAATGTTTCAATATTCTTCCTGTCGAATTTTGACTGTTCGTTATCCGGGCATGATGCCGCCAGGGAACAGTATTCGCAGCCTGAATTAGGCAGCGATGAAAAATGTTTAAGATCGTTCAGCCTTTCGGTTAATATCTTCTCAAAGTGGCTAAAGTTTTGTTCCTGACTAGAAAGTATATACGGCTTATTCGATGAAATATAATCAGCCGTCACGGCCGCATCTTTACCTATTGCATTAAAATAGTCATCAGACAGTATCGTGCAGTCTCTGTTGTTACCGTCGTTTAGAACATTGAAGCTGAC
>DMTS01000028.1:2202-3700 GCA_003477045.1 Candidatus Delongbacteria bacterium | reverse complement strand
TGTATCTGTTCATATATCTTTCCGGGAATGTTCGCGAGATTGAATTTTTCTATTAAGAATTCCTTTCCTTCATCATATTCGAGATTATTAAGTTCAACAGTGTATGAATTTCCGTTCTCTTCAAAAGGTTTCATAATGCTGTCAGGCCTGAAAACGAAATTGATACTGCCCGGATTAAGTTCCGGATCAAGAATGTTTAGAAGGTTTAAAAAAAGCCCGGCAGAAGACGAATCTATCCAATGAGCGTCTTCGAGGTAAAAAACGGCTTTATCTTCAGATATTATTTTATTGAATATCGTCAGTGAAACATCGGCAAAAAAATCTTTTAATCCCGGATCTGAAATATTTATTTTTTTATCTGACCATGACAGGAACGAAGCATATAGATCTGTATTTTCCTCTTCATTTATTCGCTTCATCAAAATTTTCAGTTTTTTTAACTTTTCAATGTTCTTATCAAGAATATTTACTCCTGCGAACTTTGCTATGAACTCCTTAACGGCATAATACGGATTGTCTTTTGTATATGAAAGGCAGCTGACAAGATAGCAAACGGCATTTTTCTTCCTTTCTTCCAGCATTTTATTTAACATCACCGATTTTCCCAAACCGGCTTCAGCTTTTATATTGATGAGAATGGATTTCTTTTTTTCGATCGCCGATCTGTATTCATCCTGCTCCCTAATTCTGCCTATAAGTTTTATCCTTTTGCTCTTTCTGCTATCGAGAACGGACTTAAATTCGTAGGCGGAAAACAGCTCAGTAACCCCTTTAAGCCTAAGCTTTCTTTCTTCTCCAGTCTCTATCTCGGCGACTCTGTCCTTAATTTTTCCTGATATTATTATTTCATTATCCCCGGCAGACGCCATAAGCCTTGCGCTCAGATTGACTGTGTTGCCTATGACTGTAAATTCTCTTCGGTTGGAAGCGCCAACGACTCCGAAATATATATTACCGTTATTCACTCCGGCTTTAATGTTTATTCTTTCTGGTTTATTCAGCTTTATTTCACGAATCGCCCTTAGAGAGAACTCTTCATTTTTTTCTGTAGAAACAGGCGCTCCGAAAAGCGCGATTATCTTATTTCCTTTATCGCCCATATCTATCTTATTTATAAATCCCTGATATTTTTTTACGGTAGAGGCCGTTAGAGAATAGAAGTCATTCAGAATTTTATAATCGAATTTTTCATTGTACTCTACTCCTGTGAAGTTGAGGAAAATTACAGCGCAGTTCCTAAGCTCCCCTTTTTCCAAAGCGCCTGCTTCCTCCCTGATCACAAGCTCTCTGTCAATAAATTCTCTGAACCAGTCAATATCTTCCTGTTCAAAGCTTTTTTTCTTAAGTTTTTTGTAACTTTTATCAGAGATCAGCGAAGGGATATTGATCTTAAAAAAATCTCCTTTCTTTTCATACTGATCCTTTGGCAGATCTTCGGTCAATTTATTCGAAACTATTATTTCTCCCTGTTCGGCATGATGTTCGCATTCGCAGGCGG
>DMTS01000028.1:529-2089 GCA_003477045.1 Candidatus Delongbacteria bacterium | reverse complement strand
TCTTCGAATACTTCATTGATTATCCTAGATATCTCTTCTGAACCTTCCTTACCTTTCGCTGTAAGCTTCTCTGACAGGTTTGTAAATCCTGATAGATCCGCGAACATTACTGTTCCCTCTTCTCTGACAAACCTGTCCTTTTTAATTTCCGGGTAAATCTCTATAAAATGTTTCGGGATGTATTTTGACAGCATATTTCTATCCTGATTTTATTTATTATTGAAAATACATTAAAATTGTTGTCAATTCAACGGGAAAATATCATATAATATTATTATTCATGACTTAATGTGCATCTAGCCAGTTATCGCCGATCCCGATATTAACTTCGAGCGGAACCGACAACTCGACCGCATTTTCCATTTCATGCCTGATGAATTCTGAAAAATTTTCAACGATGTCTTCCCTTACTTCAAAAACTAATTCGTCATGTATCTGAAGCAGCATTTTTGCTTCGTAGCCGTCCATCTTTGAATCTATCCTGATCATAGCCATTTTGATTATATCAGCCGATGCACCCTGAATAGGCGCGTTTACGGCTGCTCTGACTGCTGCGCTCTTTATATTCTTGTTCGACGATCTGATCTCGGGGATCTCTCTTTTTCTGCCGAACATGGTTTTAACATAACCGTACTGCTCTATGAAAAGTGTTGTATCGTCAATATATTCTTTGATCTTGCTGAACTGGGAAAAATACAGGTCTATGAAATCCGAAGCTTCCTGAAAGCTGATCCCCATGTCTTCGCTAAGCCCGTATTTAGTTTTTCCGTAAAGAACGGCGAAATTTGTGGTTTTTGCTCTTGAGCGCATCTCTTTGGTAACTTCATCTACGCTTACGCCGTATAATTTCGATGCCGTAGCCTTATGAATGTCAACTCCCTTCCTGAAAGCTTCTGTCAGGTTTTCATCTCTGCACAGATGCGCAAGAATTCTCAATTCTATCTGGGAATAATCCGCAGAGATAATTTTATATCCGGATTTCGGAATAAAAGCCGTCCTTATTTTTTCGCCGACTTCATTCTTGATAGGAATACTCTGAAGGTTAGGATTCGCTGATGATAGCCTTCCAGTTGTGGCTATATGCTGCAAAAATGTCGTATGGATCCTTTCTGTCGGCGCGTAAATATATTTGATAAGTCCTGCGGCGTAAGTGTTGTTCAGCTTTGACAATTCTCTGTATTTTAAGAGGTAATCAGCTATCGGCATCCCTTCATATGCGAGCTTCTTCAGTACGGCGTGATCCGTTGAAAATGTCCCGCTTGTGCCCTTTCTCCCGCTCTTCATATTCAGTTTCTCGAAAAGTACCTGGCTTAATTGTTTTGGCGAGTCGAGATTAAATTCCTCACCAGCAAGCATAAAGATCGTTTTTTCAAGCTCTTTAGCAGCCAATGCCATTTCTTTTGAAATATTTTCAAGAACAGATTTTCCAATCTTGATCCCGCACCTTTCCATTATGAAAAGAACTCTTAAAAGCGGAATTTCCATATCGTAAAATATTTTTTCAATCTCTTCATCCGCACGTATATCTTCTTTGATCTTAAAAGAACTTCTGAAAATAAG
>DMTS01000028.1:0-380 GCA_003477045.1 Candidatus Delongbacteria bacterium | reverse complement strand
TCATTTGCTTCTTTAAAATCTTTGCTGACAAAATAAGATTCATACTCTTTTAATGAAATTGAAATACTCTTTATTTTCAATTCGAGAAGGTAATCTCCTTCAATATCGAAGCGCATTGAAAACTTTGCGGATTTCTTAATTCTTTTAATAAGCTGATCTACATCCTTTTTTTCCGCGATAGAATGAAAATCATATTTGCTGTGGTCATATCTGTCAGCCTTGGTGCGCTGTGTCTGTACTCCCTGCTTTTTTTCAAGATATTCGAGGAGCCGTTTCATATTGAGCTTATAAAAATAATCAGCAAGTTTCTCAAAATCATAGCTTTTGATGTGAAGTTTTTCCTCGTCAAGTTTCACTTCGAGATCTGTCTTTAAGGCTAC
>DMTS01000107.1 GCA_003477045.1 Candidatus Delongbacteria bacterium | reverse complement strand
GATGGATTACGGGGTTGCATCGGCTCAGGACGGTTCTGTTGCCTGGGACATGCTTAACGGTTATCAGTCCGGCCAGTTCGCGCTTGTTATTACCGACATAAATATGCCTAATATGGGCGGAATTGAACTTTCGAGGCTGATCAAAGATAAATATCCCGATATGCCTATAATCCTGATGACCGGTTACGGTATCGAAAAAGTAAAGCAGGATGTCGAAAAAGCAGAAGGATTTCTTGCTAAACCTTTTGAATTAAGCGTTCTTAACGAACTTGTCGAAAAAATTCTAAGCTAATCCTGATAGATAAATGAAATTCTTCCTTGTAAAGATCAAATTTTTCATATTTACTTTTTCGCATTTTTTTAAGTTGCCGTATGTCTATTATAAAAAAAGCTCTCTCAATGCTGAAGATTTCCGCGATTTTATTCATAAATATCCTGTTATATGGGGATCGTCCATATTAAAATGGATAAATACAGATGTAACCGTTATCGGTCTTGAAAACATACCTTCAGAGCCTGTGGTCGTTATATCAAACCATCAGGCGGGATATGATATTCCGCTTCTGTTCGCGCATCTGACGAACAATCCTTCTTTTATTGCCAAGATAGAACTTTCGAGGATACCTTTGTTTGCGTCCTGGATGAGGTTGCTCGGCTGTCTGTTCATAGACAGGTCAAGCCCCCGGAAAGGTCTGGAATCATTCAAGGCGGCGGCTGAAATGATAAAAAAAGGGCAGAGCGTAATTCTCTTCCCTGAAGGAACGCGAAGACCGACGATAATACCCTTTAAGAAAGGAAGTTTTAAGCTTCCGTTAATGGCTGAAGTACCGATACTTCCTGTGACGATCGTCGGAACAGAGAAGATCACTGACACTTTTAAAGCAGGTAAAAGAAGCAGAGTCACGCTCGTAATAGACAACCCAGTCAATATATCAGATCTTGATAAAGAAAAGCGGAATACCATTCATGATGATATCCGCGCTATGATAGCTGCAAATTTCGATAAGTATTCCGAGTAATTATCTGAGTCTGTCGTACTTGACTTTGAGCTTGGTTCCTGTCCCGGTTTTCGCTGAAGATAATTTACCGTCACAGTTCCCGTCTTTGTCGGTACGGATCAAAAGCATATTTGAAGAAGAATCTATTTCAGCTGTATCAGTTCCGCATAAGAGTGATGATCCGTCATCCGATACACAAAGATTAGTAAGCATCCCTGTGCAGTAAAGATGAGTGGCATCAACGGTCAGAGTAGAACTAAATTTTTTCATTATTGCGTTACCGTAATAGTCGTAACCTGAAGCATATAAAGCTCCTCCCGATAGTATCATGGTTGTAAACTCGTAAGAAGTTTCCTGATATTGATATAAAACATTTCCTTCATAACTGAATTTTTTAATTACATAATCCTCGTCCAGAATATAAATCCCGCTTGCGTCTGCTAAAATTTTTTCAGCATAATCGATACTCGTGCTTCCGAATGTTAGATCGCTCACTACCTGACCGTCAGCATCCAGACTAACAATATGCGGCAGGCTGCCGTAGCTTCCGTACATTATGACCATTTCGTTCAGATGGTTAAAATTAAAGCGTAACCATTCTGCTTCTGCAGTTGAATATGAGTATTCCAGATTGCCGTCTGCATCGATTTTAACGATCGAATTCATTCCGTTATAATCACACTTTAAATAAATAAAACCGTCGGTACCCGCAACTGCATTGTATATCCATGATTCGTAATCCCCGTATTTCTTACTCCATATCACATTTCCGTTCAAATCCAATTTAATAAGAAGCATATTCATTTCTGACGCCCATATGTCTGATGCCTGACCGCCGGCTATGTAAATATAATCCCCGATCTTTATAACTTCATTTCCGTATGAGATTTTATTTTCTTCACCTAACATTTTATTCCATATTACGCTACCTGTCATGTCTGTATAAACCACTGATATTTTAGCACTTTCCATTGCATAATCCCAGCTTGGCCCTGCGGCTATTATGTTGTTATCAGGTAGAATTATTACATCGTTTGCCCATTCAGCCCCAGGTGTAAAATCATAAGTGTTCATCCATGTGATATCTGCTACACCGACATATAATTTCTTCGTATTCGCCCATCCCGTCGTCTTTCCGGTTGTATTTTCAGCTTTGATCCTGAAATAATAAGCACCATTTGCATGAGCACCAAAATACGCTGAATCGGCGGAAACGGTATCTTCTGACAATATCGTAAAAAATTCCTTATCGTCCGATAACTGAACTGTGTACTCAACTGCATTGATAATTTTCTCCCAATCAACAATAACCTCTTCAGCTTCCGCATAAATATAATTGCCAGCAGGCTTTATATAAACCGGCGAAAGAACGGCCGTATCGTCAACTTCGAAAGAGACAACTCCGGACTGACTCTGGTCACCGTCTGTTTCTGTAGCTACTGCAAGCAATGTATGCATCTCACCGTCATTATAAAAAACAGGGTTAAAATCCCAATCTAAAACACCTTTAACCAGTCTTGCAGCTTCCTGTCCATCTATTATAATCTGGACATAACTAAGATCATCGTCGTTAAGAATACTCAGACTGATTTTTCTTACTTCTCCAAGAACCGATCCGTCAGCCGGACTTATTATTTCAATTTCTGTTGTAGTATCAGGTTCGGTATTCGTATCTTCTTCGCATCCCGAAACAAACAACAAGACAACAATTACGAATACAGTTTTTACATAAGCACCGAACTTCATTTTCATCTCCGGTTGTATTTATTTACAGGTTTACATTTTTAATTTCACTCACTTGTTACTTGCATTTATAGAATCTTTTTTTCCCATTTCAATCACATAGTAGTTATTTTTGCCTGATTCAATCGGAATTGATTGGGAAGTATATCCGTCTTTATGAAAATACAGAAAGTAAGAATAGTCTTCTGAACAATAATAATCAATATAAAAATAACCTACGCTATCTGTATGCAAAGAATCCAGTTCATCCCATTGTGTCATTCCCATGAATGATGCAAAACTTATTTCCATCCTAACACTGTCTAGTGGATATAACTCAGATTTATCAACTACCTTTCCTCTTACAATTGTATCGCCGTATTCATCGCCTTCGAAATCTATTTTCGTGTCGCAACTAGTAAATAAAACCATTAGTATTGTTAGGAGTGATATAATCCGGAGCTTTTTGAATTTCAATCTATTGGAATGTACCCGATTCCCTGTAGACATTACTAAGCACATTTTTCTCCCTCTGCTTTAAACTCAATAGGATATCTTAATTCACTCAAAGCCATAGTATTCTTAAAGCAATTTATACATAATCAGCTGTCTCAAGTACATCAACCATACCCTGAAATTGAATTTCCTTACTTTCTCTTTTAGAAATTATATCTGACGCCTATCCCGCCGTTAGTCCAGAAATAGAACGGATCGTCATAGACTTCCATCATCAGGGTCAGATCCAGAAACATTGAGATCGGACTGTTTTTGAACCTGTACTCAAGCCCGATCACGCCGTCGGCACCGAGATCAAGATCGGTGAACTTCTCTCTGTCGCCGTCTTTGTAATAAATATAGTAACTCTGAGTGATGATCTGCCCTCCGAATCCGTAATACCAGTCAAGGCCGCCGACCCTTTCATTCCCTATCCTGTTTATCGGTTTCTGAAAGAGATAATGACACTGGAATCCTATCGGATCAGAAATAGTTTTAAATTTATCATAATCATCGTAATAGTCATGATAATAATCGTCGTAATATCTGTCGTTATACCAGGTATGAGATCTTCCGAGACTGAATTCTAAAGAATTTGCTCCGAAATATTTCTTCACGGTTATTCCGGAAGGGTCGCCTAATCTTATCCCGATACCCCATTCATTGTGAGCGTTGCCGCCTTTCTTCTGAGCAAAAGCGTTTGTGCCTGCGAGTAATATCGCTATTATTATCAGACTGATTTTAATGTTTTTCATAATGTCTCCTTTGTTTGAGTGTAAATATAAACTGCAGCTTTGTTATAGTAAAGACAATAATTATCTCTTTATTCTCTAAAAAGTTTCGAAGATACTGCTTGCCGGAGTGATGAATCCGCAGTATAAACATTTCTCGAACTTTGGATTCAAGGCTTTACCGCACTTACCGCATTTTCTGATCCCCAGTTTAAGTTTGCCGTCGGATGAACCGTCAAATGAATCGATCTCCTTCACCCTTGCCATAAGCTGATCCTCGGTTATGCCTTTTTCGTCTTTTAAGAATGTCCACAGCGCCATTGTGACCAGCTTAAGTCTGTCGAACCTGTCCTGCAATGCCTCAAGATCGCTCTTTGAAGTTTCGGGCTCAGGTCTGGATGCCGGAGGCTGCTGTCCGCCCATTCCGTTAAAACTTACATATACCATCTTAAACTTTCCTTATTATGAAATTAAAATTCTCGGTCTGATGACGCCCGCCCTAATCCGCGTTCTGCCGTTGATGCTGGCAGTCCTGCCTTCATTGGCTTTGAAATATTCGACATAATCCTTATTCATCTCCTTGCTTCCGAAACCTTCTGTAAGCATGAATGTGAACCCTATCTCTTCCTTGCCTGTAATAGCCACTCCGATCTCATGACCGGAAAATTCAACCCAGTCCCTGTTGTTTATTGAAGGCGCAATAATACCCTTGACTTTGTTCTTAGCCGCAAATTCAAGCGTCTGCTTTGTGACAGGGTGAGTGAAAATGACGATCTCGCCTTCGTTCGTTACCGAAATATCTCCATACCTGTCAGCCATTTTCAATTTTCCGAAATTTTCTCCGCCGAAGCCGATCAGGCAGTATGCATAAGAACCGTTGATCCTGATATCAGCCGATATATTTTTGTGAACCGCAATGATCTCTCCGTTGACGAACGACTTCAAAATGAAGGGTTTTGCTTTGTACTGAACCGTCACATCTCCGGTATTGTAGTCAATTTTCTTTAAATATCCCGTAGCCGGAGACTTGAATGAAAAATGTTTTCCTGACCTTTCTAGGGTCATGCCGTCATGCCTTTCACTCTTTCCTTCGATAACGGAATTGATCAGATCGTTTACTGAACTGCCTGTGGTTTTCTGGGCTATCATCTGACCCTTCTGAACGAAATCGCCTTCGTGGCATTTTAAATATTTATCCATTTCTTTGGGCTTTATTCCCATCTCAAGAGCCATGTTTACCGTTACGGGCTCATCGCCGTAATCCTGAATTTCCTTTAGAATTATCATCCCGTAATCGTCAATTTTCACTATCTCTCCGCGCACATTGGAATGGTAATGCAACGGCAGCGGGTCGCTTTTCTTTTTGAATGAAAATATTGCCTGTCCGTGTTCGACCGTATCGCCTTTTTTTACCGAAAGGCCTTCGGAAATATCATTTTTCGTTAGCTTTATATCATCTCCGGCGAGCTTTCTTATGTTTATCATATATATCTTGGGCGGATTGAACATGTTCTGAGCTATGACAGATTCGATCTTCACTTTTTGTCCTTTCTGAACAAGTATATCTCCTTTGTACGGCAGCGATCTGCTTATCTCGAACTCCCCGGTAAATATCTCACTCCTGCCTTTCATAAAATCATAGCTGACAGACAGGTCTTTGGGTTCACCGTAAAGAGCTTTAAATACTACGGAGGAGTCTTTTTCTTTTCCGCACCTGCAGTCAAGCAGTATAGGCTTATCGCTCTCTATTTCATAAACATTTCCGCTTGTTCCGAACATATATCCGTTCAGCGATTCAAACCTGAAATGACCGCCCTTCCGCATAAAGAACACTTCATCCGATCTCATAACCGAAGATGTCCCTTCTTTTATATCTGTGACCCTGATGACTTCAACAGATTCTTTCGGAGTTTTTCCTACCGCTGAAATGACCGTGCAGACTTTGACCAGCGATTCCTTTTCAAAGGTTTCGACGGCTTTTTCAGGCTCGATCAGAGTGAACATTCCCATCTGCGGTGATTTGAAGTATTTGTCAACATAAAGTTCTGTGATGCCTATCGGACTGAATCCCTCGTTTAATATGAACACGATATCTTCAGTTTTTTCCGAGCTTGATATAACACCGCCGGCGCCTATGATCTTGCTTATGCTTGAAAATTGAAACAGCGAATCTTTATCATCGGTAAGATTGAACACTTCTTCAAAAGGACAGACTTTGTGCTCTTCAATATCACGCCTGCGCTTGTCTAGAAATCCCATGTGATTCACTTCCATGTTCATGCCGATATGCTGATTCCATGCAAGCTTTATCCCTTCAGCCGCGCATGAAAGCTCTATGAACCGCTCTCCCTTTGTCTTAGGAATATATTCGGGATTGAGAGTTTTATTGGCGATATAATTTCTCGCATCATCTTCAGAAATTTTTCCGCATAAATTCTTTGTTATAGCTTCAATTCCGGCTTCTTTAAGCACATTCGACAATGAATAGCTCATGCCGATATTGGCAGATACTGTCCTGTTGATGTTTGATTTTATACAGGAGAAAATATCGGTTGTAGCTCCGCCGATATCGACGAGAAGCGTATTTTCCTTATGCTTCTCATAATATTTCTTCAAGATCAGCTCAACGCCTGTCGGAGTCGGCAGAATATC
>DMTS01000014.1 GCA_003477045.1 Candidatus Delongbacteria bacterium | reverse complement strand
ACTTCATAATTTTTCAAAAACTTCTGGCCGAAAGAAAATCCGATTTTATGTGAAGGCACTTCGTAAATATCCGGAGTACCTCCGATTGAATTCTCTGAAAGTTTCTCTCCTGTGAGATTGTAATTTATGCTCGCATTTGTGTCAGTTTCCTTGTTGTTAAACTGGAAGTAGAAATTAAATATATATTCAGGCTGACCTTCAAGCGGTCTTGTATTGTCGGCATCCGGATCTGCGACAAGTATGGCTGCCATTTCTGAATCGGGTATCCTCACTTCAGAAATTATATATGAGAAATTTGCTGAAACGAAAAAATACTTCATAAAAGGATGTATCTGATCAAGATCTTTTTTTACTTCAAGCTCAATTCCTTTGACATCAGCTCTGTCAACATTCTGATATTGAATTTCTTTATTGTCGTTTAAAAAAGCCTTTTCAATCGGATATTTAAAATATTTGTAGTATAAACTTATTGAATAAAGTTCTCCCGGTCTCTCAAAATAATCAAATCTCAGATCGTAATTATCTATAAGCGTTCTCTTAAGATCAGCATTTCCCGTAAAGAAAAATCCCCCGGCAAAATCCAGCGACGGGAACGGCGCAAGTTCTCTTAAAGACGGCCTGGCCAGTGTTCTTCCATAAGATAATTTACCTACGAGATTATCTATTATTCTGTAATTTAGTATTCCTGCTGGAAGCAGATCTGTCTCTTTTATACTACCCTGTTCAAAGGTGGAGTCCTGAGTAGCCGATTCCATATCGGTGATCTCCAGCCTGCCGCCCACAGTCAGATTAAGTCTGTCAGTTACCGGTACATCCGCCATAAGGAAAAACGCGTTTATGTACTGCACTCCGTCATAATTTGATCTTTTTTCTGTTGCATCAACAAGATAATTTCCCCATGTATATCTGATATTTGACTGAAGCAGAGTTATGTCTTGAACCCCCATGCCTTCAGTAAAATAAAGCCCCGGATCGCCATTGTAGTCATTAAACTGATAACCTGCCTGACCCGCGTTTGCAATTGTATAAACCTTTTCTCTGAACGATCTGTCCTTTTTTGAAAAATAAGCACCTGTTCTGAATTTGGAGTCTCCGTTCCTGTATATTGAAAACGGTACAGAAAACTTCAGATCAAAATTATAACTGTCTTCACTCATTTCCCTGTAATATCTTGAAGGTTCTTTATAAAGCGACGGTGAGATTGAATAATATCTGTATGTCCCCAAAGTATCAAGATCACCGGAATCGGGATCTTCCACAACTTCGTATTCGTTACTGTAATGGTTGCTGAAAAATCTTGTGTCAGGTTCTTTCTGGCTTGTATTGCTGACCGTTCCGTTCCATTCGACTTCTGTACTCCACAGCTTTGTGAATATATGTTTTCCGCGAAGCTGATTTGTAATCAGTTGTCTTTCGATCCATTTTAAAACTCTGGTCTCATACACGCTTTCCGGATCCATATTGCCGTCGTAATAGTGCCCTGTAATTTCTCTTGCGATATCAGTTGCACTCTGAGTGAACATTGTATTAAAGAAAAGATCATGATCATCATTGAACCTGTACTGCAGATTCAGCAGTCCGTTGATGTCAATATTCTCCTCCCCCTTCATTTCTGTAAAAGCGAACTCGTTACTAAGCTCTGTAGTTCCCG
This sequence comes from Candidatus Delongbacteria bacterium, assembly GCA_003477045.1. Classification (GTDB taxonomy): domain Bacteria; phylum UBA4055; class UBA4055; order UBA4055; family UBA4055; genus UBA12480. Next base: position 3,743 of record DMTS01000014.1, on the reverse strand, counting down.
AACCGGTCAGTACATAATTGTTTAAAATTCCGCCTTCAAAGGACTCAAATTTTCTGGAATATTTAAGCGTTGACAGAATATCAAAAAAACTTGACTCTCTGAACTTTAGTTTTTTTCCGTAATTTATACCGTAACTCTGATTTATCGGAGCCGTCTGTTTTACAGGTGTCATAATGCTGTTGAATGATCTGGAATAACGATCAAGGTCAAGAACATTCTGGGTGTTAATTATCCTTGCGCTGTCATTTATAGTGCTTACGAACGGCAGAGGCGCAAGTAATTTTATATCGTTGTTTTTCAGTTCTTCAGGTATATCTCTTGTTCCGTCATCATAAGCAAGCCAGTCTGTGTCGCCGCCTTTATATGAAAGATAATCCTGCATACTGGTATTAGTATTTATCCCGTTTGATACCGATACTTTCACATAATCTCTATCCGTTAAACTTTTTGTGGATATATTTACGAGCCCGCCGGCAAAATTTCCGGGTTTGTCGGGAGTGAATGATTTTGATGTGGCGATGTCGTCCATCACGCTCGATGATACAAGATCTAACTGAAATGAATTCTGGTCCGGATCTGCTGAAGGTAGTTCTACCCCGTTTAAATGTACCGTCGAATACCTGTTACCCAGTCCTCTGACGAAAACATATTTTCCGTCTTCTACGGATGCTCCCGTAACATGTTTCATTGCACCAGCGGCATCTCCGGAACCGTATGACGATATCTCTTCAGCACTTATGGCATCAATAACATTGATCTCCATCTGTCTTTTCTGGATCTGTATTTCTTTACTTGTCTTTTCGGCATCAACAGATACAGATATTTCGCTCAGCTGTACTTCATCAATTTTCATGGAGATATCAAGGTCTCTGTAATCAGTAAAAAATATTTTAAAATTTTCTATCACGACTTTGTGATAACCCACATATTCAGCGACAAGAACATAATCGCCAAATGGAATGTAAGTTATAGTATAGTTTCCTTTTTCATCTGTTGTAGATCCGATCTTTTTGCCCAGTTTTGCGTTCGTAAGATAAACGCTCACATCCTCAATAGGCTCATTCGTGGCTTTGTCGATAACAGTTCCCCTAAGCTTTCCGTTCTGAAACCTTTGCCCGTATGCCGCAAATGACACACTTAAAATAAAGATGACCCATAACAATCTGACGGTCATAAAATTCGTGCTGCTCCTCATTTTCACTCCTTGTTTAAACACTGCTGTAATTTGCAGTCCGTTTGTTAATATTGTATTTAAAATACCTTAAGAAACCGTTATTTATTTGATAAATTGCAGTTAGGATTTCGACCGTTTACTGTTAACGGCTTTAAATATCGTCTTTATATTAATAAACTAAATAAGTTAAGAACACCCATTCCTTTTAAATAATATCCCCGTCTAAACCTTGATGTTGAGACAATTCTAATGAAAATAACACGGTTTTCTCAGAAACTGATAATCAGTTATTAACATTCATACCATAAATTTCCAATGCCAAACTCGAAAGAGATTAAAAAAATGAAAAAAAAATGGAGGAAAAGTGAAAAAAATAATAATGACGGTAATTTTGTGCGTATTCTTTTATATGAATGCGCAAACGGTTGTCAACATGGTGCAGAACCCTTACGCTGATGTAAACTGGGGCACATACCAGCAGTACAAGGGGAACTTTCATACGCACACGACCTACAGCGACGGATCGGAATCCCCGAACACAGTGATAAACGCTTACGCATCAAAGGGTTACAAGATACTTGCTATGACTGATCATAATTTCGTATTATGGCCATGGAATTCGTACGGAGCACCAACTCCCGAATCGCTCGGTATGCTTGGAGTAAGAGGAGATGAATTCTCAAACAGCGATCACGATAACGGATTCTTTAATTTTACACTTACATCCGCTACTCTTGAACAGGCAATCCCGAATGTACAGACAAATAACGGAAGGTCTCACATTAATCATCCCGGAAGAACTCATGCGGCAACGGATTGGGCGTGGTTTATTCCGTGGTACAGAGATTATTCCACAAATATCGGTATTGAAGTTTACAACCAGGGGGACAGATACCCGACAGACAGACAGCTATGGGACAATATCAATACTAATTTATTCCCTGCTGAAGACAAGATGGTATGGGGTTTTTCAAACGACGACATGCACACACTATCTCACCTGTACCATAATTATCAGTTCATGCTGATGCCGGCACTTACTCAGGCTGACCTTACAACTTGTATGGATGAAGGAGTTTTTTATTTTTGCTACGAACCTTCAGGAACAGGCACAGCAAATGTACCGAGAATAAGCGGGATCGCAGTTGACGATGTAAACAAAACCATTTCAATAACTGCTACAGGCTATACAAGCATAAGCTGGATCGGACCCGGTACAACAGTTGTGGGAACAGGTGCCACATTCAATTATTCCACATACACCGATAAAGCTTTTGTAAGGGCGATTCTCGACGGTTCCAACGGAGATTCTTTCACTCAGCCATTCGGATTTGAGACTATTACTACCACTCCTCCAGTTGCGGATTTTTCTGCAGACGATGTTTCTGCCGGCATAGGACAAACCGTAACTTTTACCGATCTGTCAGCAAATCACCCTACGACATGGGCATGGACTTTTACCGGAGGCACTCCTTCCTCAAGCACTGAACAAAACCCGTCAGTTGTTTACAACGCTATCGGAACATATAATGTGTCTCTGACAGTCACTAACGCTTATGGAGAAGATTCTGAAACAAAGAACGGTTTTATTACAATAACTAATACGGGATCTGTTTCCGTAGAGGTAAGTTCTGGTGCTGACGATGTTGAACAGTTCATGGCTGACGGAAGCATGTACACCGACAGCTCGGACCTTGAATTCTGTGATGATGCTCAGAACCCGCAGGTCGGTATCAGATTTAACGAAGTTAATATTCCTAATGGCGCAATCATAACATCGGCATACATCGAAATCAGGGCCGACGAAACGGACACAAAAGCACTGAACCATATAAAATTCGCCGCGGAAGCTACAGACAATTCTCCGGCATTCTCGACATCAGCATGGAACCTGTCGAACAGAACAAAAACATCGAGTATAGTCACATGGACAAATCCGCCTTCATGGACAGCGGAAACAATATACAATTTCCCTGACATGAGCACAGTTGTTCAAGAAGTTGTTGACAGAACAGGCTGGACAAGCGGCAACAGCATGACTTTTATTGTCTGGAAAGACGATACCGACTCTGATGAAAGGGTAGCGGATCCTTACGAAGGCGGATATCCCCCTAAACTTCATGTTGAGTTTATAATACCTTTACAGGTAACGCCTGATGCCCCGTCCAATGTAATTACAAGCGTTAACGGATCTGATGTGACAGTTTCCTGGGACACCGTTTCAGGAGCAGCAAGCTATGATGTTTATTCCTCAACTGATCCTTACGGTAATTACACATTTACAGCGAATGTTGTAAACAACTCATATACAACACCTGCAACAGGATTAAGGCAGTTCTGGTATATAGTCGCAAAAAACTAGAATATTAAATTATAAAGCACTCCTCAAAACCCTCTTGAACTCCGGTTCAGGGGGTTTTTTATTTAACATAATTCTAATATTTCACTAAACTTTCTCTTACATCTGATCGTTATTATTACATATTATAAATTACAAGGAGCTGAAAATGAAAATCAACAAAATACAAATTCTTTTTAAGCTTTACTGTATCGTACTTTTGGCAGTTAT
>DMTS01000065.1 GCA_003477045.1 Candidatus Delongbacteria bacterium | reverse complement strand
ACTTATGACTCTATCGGTGTAGATTCGCTAGGAAATACAATATGGAATCCTACTGAAGTTCTGCTTGCGAATGATCCTTTCATTACTTCCAATATCTCAGCAGTCGCCACTGAAAATAACATCGTTCATATTTTATTAAAAGCATTTCCCGCAACAATGGATAATCCGGGGTATTTCTACTACTCGACCGATCAGGGTTTCAGACCGGGATATTATCATGTCAGAGGCGAAATAACTNNTAACTGGAGTAAAGCTGATTATGTCGCATCGACTGTAGATAATGATACGGGAGAAATAGAGTTTAAATATACAAATTCAAATGTTCTATCCATAGGTTATGCAGGTTACGGACAAATTTATGCGTCATGGTTAGACAAACCGACATCAAGAGCGATAGTAAATCCTTTCGCAGAAGGAGACGGTAACTCGATGTTCTTAGACGATGCATATATCACATTCTCAGGCGATGAAGGAAAAACATGGGAGATCAATACGGTAAAAGAAGTTGAAAGCGGAGATCCGGTTTATCCTCTATGGTACTTGTATTACGCTGCCAATCTAACAAAAACCGGATCACTTCACGAAGAGGGATGGTGTGTTTCAACACACGGAAATATTCTGAGCAAGCAGATAGAAGTTTATGCGGCTCATCAATATTATGATCCTGCAAATCCGATTACTGATCCGCCGGCTGATTTTACAGACTATCAGCAGTTCCTTCATGTTTGGAAGATCACAGGCGCATTATCAGATAGCACAAGCATAGAAACCGAAAATGTTTCTCTGGTTAAGGATTTTGCTCTCGAGCAGAACTATCCTAACCCGTTCAACCCGTCAACCGAGATCAGATTCGCTCTTCAGAATGACTCAAAAGTAAAACTTTCGGTTTACAACACGAAAGGCGAGCTTGTAGCAAATCTGAAAAATGAAAAAATGGCTAAAGGAGCTCACGCAGTCAATTTTGACGCGTCAGCTTTAAATTCAGGCGTTTATTTCTACAAGATCGATGTTAACGGCATGGCAGAAACCAAAAAAATGGTTCTTACCAAGTAATTTCATCATAAATATCTATAAAAGAGCCGTATTTTACGGCTCTTTTTTTATTTGCGTAACTGCCGGATATTCCTTAGAATTAATATATTAAACAGGGAAGAACTATGAAAAAGATATTCGGAACATTATTACTCATTGCTACCATCGCACTGTTTTGTAGCGAAACGACTTTGGAAAAAATAAAAAAGTATTCGGGTAAGAACGCGGATGGATTGATCCTGCTATACGATCAGACCGAAAATTCTGAATATATAAGGTTCATCCTGGAAAATTCTTCACCCAACGATCTGGCTGTTCTTACTCCTGATTATATTAAAAAAAATCTTGAACTGATCATAAAGACTAAAGAACTTAAATACTCATCGCTTTACAATGAAAACATATTTAAGCACTTCGTTCTTCCGTTAAGGATCACTCAGGAACCGTTCGAGGACTGGAGGGGAGTGTTTTATAAAGAGTTATTCCCTCTAGTCAAGGATATCTCCGATATTGAGGAAGCGGCCATAGTAGTGAACTTGTGGGCGCTGGAGAAAATGACCTACAAGCCGACTTCGGGAAAAGATCAAGCGCCTTTAACGACAATAAAGCGCGGCTACGGCAGGTGCGAGGAAATGATGATAATATACATGGCCGCGGCGAGAAGCGTGGGAATTCCGGTAAGATCAGCAGGCACTTCGCTATGGAATTTTACCGATTCAAATCACGCATGGATAGAAGTGTGGACGCCGGATGGATGGAAATATCTCGGCGAGCCTGCCGACCAATTAAATAAGACATGGTTCACAAAAACAACCGAAAGAGCTTCAATGATAACTTCTATGGCTTTCGGATATTTTAACGGAGAAGATGTAATTGAACAGAAAAATAATTCCACAGAGATCAGCTCGATAAAATATTATACAGATCAGTGGGATAAATGTACGATAAGCGTAAAAAACGGCAGCGGAGAAGAAGTTGAAGGCGCTGAAGTGATGCTGTATGCGGTTTCGTGGGGAGGAATTTTTCCTATGCAGGAATTAAAGACTGGAAAAGACGGAAAAGTGAATATTCCTTTAGGCAGGGGCTCTGTGCTTGCCGCAGCTTACAAAAAAGAGTCGGGGTTCGGCTATGAGATGTTAAACACCCTGTCAGGCGTAAAGGAAATTGAGATCGTAATGCAGCCGGGTAATAAGTTCAAATCTGAAGAACTCAATTATAAATTTCAGCTTGTATCTCAAGGCGAAGAAAATAAGAACACCTGTAAAAAACATTTTGAAGGCAAATTCGATCTGATGAACGACAATGCGAACTTAAAAAGAAACGAAAGGCTGAATAAATATAAAAGACCATCGGAATTCGCAGCTTGCTTTTTAAAAAGCAGAGATTATAAAAATTCGGATGAGTTCTTCAAAGAGCAGAAAGAATATTTGGAAAAATGTGATCTTATCGGCGGAAATACCAAAGAATTTTTAAAAGTGTATAGCAGCATCGATAAATCGCCTGAAAAAGAGAAAAAGACCAATTTAAGAATTTTAACGGACATTATTCAAAACTGGGACGAAAAAGAGCTTTGCGAAATACCCGACAGCGCAGCGATAAATGATCTCGTAGATATTTTATACGAGGGAAAAGTATTTTATAAGAAAAATGTGCCTGACACGATCTTTGTTCAGAATGTGATCAGTCCGACATGGCAGGGAGGGCAGGGAGTTCAGAACGGATGGCAGAAAGAATTATACGGAATGATTAAAGCTATAAGGTCTTCAAAAATAAATACCACCGTCTCTGAAGTAATAAAATGGGCAGACTCTAAAGTGACAGTAGATTCAAATTTCGTATTCTACTACTANNTTGTGCTTGAACGGAAAGAAGGCAAAAAGGAAGCTGTGATAAAAGAGAATATTTTAAGATTAAGCATTTTTGCCGACGGAAAGCAGGTCAAAGCTGAACCGTGGGGGAATTTTCAGATGTCTGAATTTACTGAAGGCGAACTGAATTACTATTATTTTGACGGCAGGAACGATTCGCTTGACTATATTTTGACATATCCGGAAGATAAAAATAAGGATCTTTACATACAGGCCGGAATAAGGAACTCTAACGGAGACGCAAATATTTCGATAAAACCTATAGCACAGACAGAAGGAACGGTCAGGATCGAACTTAAAACGCCGAAAGAATACATAGATATTTCAGGCAGTCTCACGGATGAAAATAAAAGCAAAGTAAAGAACTATGTTTCAAATCTGAATTTAAGCGGAAATAAGATACTTATGATAAGGGGAGCGGTGCAGAATGAACCTACAGTCAGAATGACAACGCTTTTAAACGATAAGATAGAAGAGTATAAAACAACCGGCACGCAGCTTTTAATATTTACCGAGACTAAAGACGATGCTCTGCTGAAGGGAGTGAGCATGGAATCATACCCGGTAATAATCCTTTTCGACAGCGAAAATCAAATCGTTTTCGCATCAAAAGGCTACAACATGAATATCGGCGATCTTCTGTTAAAAAAAGTAAAAAAGAATTAAAACCGCTATTGAGTTAAAAGGAAAAAATTCATATATTTATTCACTTTTGGAGACAGGCATGAAGAAAAAAAAAAGAAATATGCGTGTGATCGTGTTTGTTTCCGTTATCGCGTTTTTGACATATTATTTGTTCCTCAGAGGAGATTATTCTATTTTCAAATTGTATCAGAATAAAAAAGAGTATGAAAAGACACAACAGGAAATTGATGAGCTCAGGATCGGGATAGAAAGGCAGAAAGAGATTAATGAAAAACTGAAGAATAAAGATCCGTTGGAAATGGAAAAAAAGGCGAGAGAAAAGGGAATGGTAAAAGATGGCGAAACAATATATAAATATGAAATAGAAAAGGAGAATTAAAATGGGATTCAATTTAAGAAACAGACATTTCTTAAAAGAGATGGATTTTACAAAAGAAGAACTTGTATTTCTTCTGAATTTGTCAAAAGACCTTAAAGCGGCGAAGTACTCCGGAACGGAGCAGCAGAGGCTGACAGGAAAAAATATCGCACTGATATTCGAAAAATCATCCACCCGTACGCGCTGCGCATTTGAAGTAGCAGCACACGATCAGGGTGCGCATGTAACATATCTTGAACCGACGGGAAGCCAGCTTGGGCACAAAGAAACTGTAAAAGACACCGCCCGTGTTCTCGGCAGAATGTATGACGGTATCGAATACCGCGGATTCGGGCATGAAATAGTTGAAGAGCTTGCCCGGTATGCGGGTGTTCCCGTATGGAACGGGCTGACCAACGAATGGCATCCGACCCAGATGATGGCTGATGTTCTGACTATGATCGAACATTCGAACAAACCGCTCGAGCAGATATCTTACGCATATCTTGGAGACGCCCGCTTCAATATGGGCCGCTCGCTCCTCGTAATAGGCTGTATCCTCGGCATGGATGTACGCATCGGAGCCCCGAAAAATCTTCAGCCTGATGCCGAGCTTGTAAAAACCTGTAAAAAAATAGCTAAAGAGAGCGGCGCACGCGTTCTGATAACGGAAAAAGTTGACGAAGCTGTAAAAGGCGTTGACTATGTTCACACGGATGTGTGGGTTTCAATGGGTGAACCGAAAGAAGTATGGGCAGAAAGAATAAAACTTTTAAAACCTTATCAGGTAAATTCGGCCGTCATGAAAAAAACCGGCAACCCGGGTGTTAAATTCATGCACTGTCTTCCTGCTTTTCACAATGCGGACACTAAAGTCGGCAAACAGGTGTCGGAGCAGTTCGGACTTCACAACGGTATAGAAGTTACCGAAGATGTATTCGAATCAAAAGCCTGTATAGCTTTCGACCAGGCAGAAAACAGGATGCATACCATAAAAGCGATAATGGTCGCGACACTCGGAAGATAAGACTAATGCGAACACAGGCGAGAGCCTGTGTTCTTTTTTATAAGGAGAATCCATGGGCATAAGAGCCGGAATAGTAGGTATAACGAATATCGGTAAGACCACAATATTCAACGCACTGACCTCATCCGAAGCTGAATCAACGAATTATTCATTTTCGACGATCAAGCCGAATAACGCGGTAGTCGATGTTCCGGACTACAGGGTGGATGAGATATTTGCCCATGTGACAAGCGCAAAAAAAGTTTATAATCATCTCGAAATAATGGATATTGCCGGGCTTGTAAAAGGCGCATCAAGAGGGGAAGGCCTGGGAAATAAATTCTTAAGCGACATCAAGCTCGTTGACGCTATTCTGCATGTAGTCCGCTGCTTCGACGATGAAAATGTTATCCATGTCGATAAGACTATAAATCCGGCAAGAGATATAGAGAATGTCGAGACTGAGCTTATAATCAAAGATCTCGAGACAGTCGAGAACCGAATTTCAAAGAACGAGAAACTTCTCAAGTCTAAGAACAAGGAAGCGACTGATATTCATCCTCTTTATGAGAAACTTTATGCAAAAATGTCAGAACTGGAGCATCCGAGAACTTTAAAACTTACAGATCAGGAGCTTGAAAACATAAAAGACATGAACCTTTTAACCGTCAAGCCTGTAATATTTGTATGCAACATCTCGGAGAATGAACTTCTTGAAGGGAAAGATTCCGATTATACAAAAGCTGTAAAAGAGTACGCCGAAAAAACAGGGTGCGGAGTCGTCAAGATATGCGGAAAAGTGGAAGCGGAACTGTCGCTTCTCGGGGCAGAAGAGAAAGCTGAGTTTCTTAAGGATTACGGGCTTGACCATCCCGGCTTAGATCTCCTGATAAGGGAAACATATAATCTTCTCGGTCTCGGAACATACTTAACCGAAGGCGAGATAGAGGTCAAAGCTTGGAATATCAGGCAGGGAATGACCGCTCCTCAGGCAGCCGGCGTAATCCATACTGATTTCGAAAAGAAATTCATCAAGGCTGAAGTTATATCATACAAAGATTTTGTCGAATGCAATTTCGACAGGAATATTGCAAAATCCAAGGGTAAGGCTCGTCTTGAAGGAAAAGAATACATAGTTCAGGACGGAGATGTGATCATCTTCAGGTTCGGCAAGTAATGGAACTACATATCATCAGGCATAAAAATGCATCGGATTATTTGAGAGATTTTTTCCCTCCGGATACTGCCGAGGCATATTCCTACCAGCTTCAGCGGATGTTCGAATCAGGCGCAGCCAAAGAAGGAGACTATTTTTTAGTTACTGACAGCGGAAAGTCTTATCTGCAGGCTGAAATATACAGAAATAACACGAGAAGGATCTGGGAAAAAACGCCTGTGATCAGCCCTAAAGCAGTTTCGGACAGTAAAAAAACTGCCGAAGCGGTCGGACTTATCTATGACTTCCTTAGCAGTGACGAATTCTACTTCAGTGCATCAGACCGACTGGAGATCGTATTTCACGAAGATACTGTTTTTTCAGAGGTGATGAAAACTTTTGCAAAGCGGTATGGCTACGAGAAAGTAGGCGAATATATAGAATTAGGTTTAAAAATTTCAGGAGGAATAAATACCGAAATTCCCGACGGTATCTCTTTTGCACCTTTTACTGCTCTTGAACCTGAGGAAAGGTTCAGGACAGTATTTGAGCATAATGAACTATCGAGATATTTTGAAAATACTGACCCTGCGCTTTTTTACCAGGACTATCTTGATGACGGGTATTTCAGCGAAGAACTGTGGGAAATGATGTATTTGAAAAATGAATTATCGGGCTTTATTATGCCTGCATTCACTTCCGGACTCAAGGATAAAATCAGACTTTTGAATTATAATATTCATGAAAGCTTACAGAATAATTCTATAGCAGTAGTAAACAGGGTGATAAAAATATGCGCAGATATGAAAGTGACCAAAGCCGAGTTCGTTGTCAATGCGCAACATGAAGTTATGATCAGAGAGCTTTTTAATAAAGGCGCGGTCAAAGTAAGTTCTTTTTCAAGGTATATAAAAAAATGAATTCGATAAGTGAATTAGATAAAAGCATCCTTTTTTTCTTCAACCGGTCAATACATTCAGATATTTTAAATTATATTTTCATTTTTTTTTCAGACCGAAGGTCAGCTCTGATATTTATACCCGCAATAATTTTGACAGGACATTATTTAAATAAAAAAAAACCTGATTCATTCAGAAAGTTTATTGCCGCAGTTCTAGTCGCCCTGATAGCTGTCGGGCTTTCCGACATAATATCTTCAAGGATGATCAAGCCGATATTTGAACGCTCCAGACCATGTCAGGTGCTGGAAGGTTTGTATTTTTGGAAAGCTAAGGCTCATTTATGGGTGATGACAGACGGAATATCGTCTTATAAATCTTCATTTTCATTTGTGTCGTCACACGCAGCGAATTCAATGTCTGCAGCCGTCATTCTGAGCATATTTTACAGAAAACCGGCGGCATTATTTATTCTGGTTTCAATTCTTATCGGACTTTCAAGGCTTTATCTCGGGGTTCATTATCCTTCAGATGTGCTTTTCGGCTGGTCGCTGGGATCTCTATTAGGGTTTATTATAGCTAAAACATATTTTAAACTGTCAGAAAAATATCCGAAAATCCGATATTGAACCTTTTTCTATTGATTTCAGTCATATTGAACTTTATATTGTACAGATGAAATTTGTCGCAAACAGTCAATTTAAAGGGAAGTGAATAATGAGAAAGTTCAATATTTTAATCGTTGACGACGAAGAGAACATGCTGCAGATGCTGAAAACTTTTTTTACCGAGAAAGAGTTTTGCTGTTTTACCGCTCAGAATGGAATTAAGGCTCTTGGAATTCTCGGTAAAGAAGAGATAGATATCGTGATCACAGATATGAAAATGCCTGAAATGGACGGGCTGGAACTGCTCAAAAACATAAAAGAGAAGCATAAAAACATTTCAGCCGTTATAATGACAGGTTTTTCTGAAGAATACACTACTACTGAAGCTCTAAATCTCGGAGCTGACGGCTACATCACAAAACCTTTCCGCAATAAAGAACTTCTTCTGATCCTTAAAAGGATACAACAACTCAACCAGTATGAGTGATCTTCTCATGCCGATCTTTTCCTGCTTTAGGGAAAATAAATGAAATCAATTAAACAAATACTAAAGGTTTTTATTTTTATTGTCATCGGCTGTACTCCAACGGCTGTTGATAAAGGCGAACCCATTTCAGAAAGGATCATATCTGAAATGAGCATAAAAAAACAACCTGTGCCCGAAAAAATCGAGGAAACAGAAATTACAGGAAAAAATTTTGTGCGTGTAGGCATACTTGAGAATGAGTTAAATGTTCTTTTTTCTTATTCTGGATTATATTCTATCTACAGCGGAGATAAGATAATTTTCACAAAAAAGCGCTCGACAGGATCATGGAAGGTGACTTCAAAGGATAACGAAATATTTCTTGAAAATACGGAAACAGGAGAGAAAATAACAGTTGATAAAGAGCTTATATTCAAACCAGAACAGATATCTTCATATGTAAGGATCGGAAAGATACAGTCGGGTAAGGGCTGGCATTGGGAGCAAACGAAGTCGAGAAGCTATAAAGGAAACATTGAATTCATTAATATTAACGGCAGGATAACTGTGGTGAACGAAGTCGGGATAGAGCAATATCTGTACGGAGTTGTACCGTCTGAAATGTCCGCACAGTCACCCGAAGAAGCCTTAAAGGCTCAGGCAATTCTGGCAAGGACAAATATCTATTCAAAGATAGGAAAAAAATATAAAGATAAACCTTATTCTCTTTCGAGCGATGTTTACAGTCAGGTCTATACAGGGCTTGACAATATTTCAGACAAGACAAGTAAGGCTGTCGATGACACAAGAGGTATGGTTCTTACCTACGGGGGTAAGCCCCTTGAAGCGTTCTTTCATTCGGTATGCGGTGGATATCTTGAAAAAAATGACATAATCTGGGGCGGAAATACGCTTCCTTACCTTGAATCGAAACCGTGCGGAGGTTCAGAAGACTTCAAATTCGGGGATCTCAGTAAGGAAAATAATTTCAGGAAGTGGATAGATTCAAGACCCGATTCTTACTGTAACATTGAAAAAAAAGGCCTTAACCCCGGACTTGATTTTACAAAAAAATACTTCAGATGGGAATTGAAAGTTAATAGAAAAAAACTTGAAAGCACAATAAAATCAACAACTGGAACTGATATAGGCGATCTAAAGGATATTTCAGTACTTGGAAGAGGTCCGTCCGGCAAGGCGAAAAGTGTCATAATTACAGGATCAAAAACTTCAATTACTATTAATAAGGAATTAAATATCAGAAAAAAATTGGGAAAACCGCCTCTTTACAGTGCAAATTTTTATGTTGAAAAAAATAAGACCGGAAAGAACGGACTGCCGGAGGATTTTATCTTTCGGGGAGCAGGTTTCGGGCACGGGGCAGGAATGTGTCAGATAGGCGCATGCGGAATGGCTTCTGAAGGTAGAAATTTTATTGAAATTTTAGACTTTTATTTTCCGGGATCCAAGATAACAGAAATAGACAAATAACTAAAAAATAAACAGTATTTTCCGAAAAAAGATATTGACAATGAAATTTAATCTTGTTATATTCGTTTTCCGCAAAATTTCGGGTGGATTTAGCGTAGAAAACAAGCGTGATACATTATCCGGAATTTTAGTAGAGCGTGGCGCGGACGGTTAAGAAACTATTAACATAGAAAAGATTATATTGGAGAAAGTTAATGCCAACAATCAACCAATTAGTAAAATTCGGAAGACAGGTCATCAAGAAAAAGACAAAGTCTCCCGCGTTGCAAAGTTGTCCTCAAAAAAGAGGTGTCTGTACAAAGATCACGACAATGACACCAAAAAAGCCTAATTCAGCTTTGAGAAAAGTGGCGAGAATAAGGCTGTCAAACTCAATGGAAGTATGGGCTTACATACCCGGAGAGGGACACAATCTGCAGGAACATGCAGTTGTTCTGATAAGAGGCGGCAGGGTAAAGGATCTTCCCGGTGTGAGATATCACATAATAAGGGGAACCCAGGATACGGCAGGTGTGACGAACAGACTGCAGGCCCGTTCTAAATACGGTGCAAAAAGGCCTAAAAAGTAAAAGGATGAGGATTTAAATGTCCAGAAGATCTAAGACAATCAAAAGAAAAATTCTGCCTGATCCGTTATACAAAGATATGGTGATCGCGAGATTCATCAACAACATGATGAGATCAGGAAAGAAATCAATTTCCGAAGGTATTTTTTACTCGGCTCTCGATTCGATCGAGCAGAAAGAAAAGGGTAAAAAGGGGAATGAAATTTTCAGACAGGCTATCGAGAATGTTAAACCTGTTCTCGAAGTAAAATCCAGAAGGATCGGCGGTGCGAATGTGCAGGTTCCTTTAGAGATCAGGTCTGAGAGAAAAGAAGCTTTAGCAATCAGGTGGATAATTGCCAATTCAAGAAAGAGAAGCGGAAAATCCATGTCGTCCAAGCTTGCGGACGAACTGATAGCAGCTTCGAAAAACGAAGGATCATCAATAAAGAAAAAGGAAGATATGCATAAAATGGCTGAAGCCAACAAAGCTTTTGCTCATTTTAGGTTCTAAAAAGAATGGCTCTTGAAAATCTAAGAAATATCGGGATAATGGCCCATATCGATGCAGGTAAAACCACTACAACCGAGAGGATTTTGTTCTATACAGGCAAAGTTCATAAAGTGGGCGAAGTGCATGACGGAACGGCAGTTATGGACTGGATGCCTCAGGAACAGGAAAGAGGTATAACCATCACTTCAGCAGCCACTACATGCGAGTGGAAAGGTCATTCTATAAATATTATCGATACTCCCGGTCATGTGGATTTTACTGTTGAAGTTGAAAGATCCTTAAGAGTTCTTGACGGAGCGATCGCTTTGTTCTGCGGTGTAGGCGGGGTCGAACCTCAGTCTGAAACCGTATGGAGGCAGGCTGATCATTACAAAGTTCCGCGAATAGCTTTCGTGAACAAGATGGACAGAGTCGGGTCTGACTTCTATAACGTTCTTGATATGATATCTGAAAGGCTCGGAGCACATCCTGTAGCATTACAAATACCCGTAGGTATGGGAGAAATGTTCGCAGGTGTGATCGATCTGATTCAGCTGAAGGCAAGAATGTACAAGCAGGAAGACGGTCTTATTTTCGAAGAGATAGATATCCCTGAAGACCTTATGAAGATCACGCATCACTACAGGGAGCTTCTTCTTGAATCGATATCGGAATACGACGACCATCTTATGGAACTTTTTCTCGAAGGAAAAGAAATTTCCGAACAAAAGCTTAAAACAGCTATCAGAAAAGCAACTCTGGATCTGAAAATAGTACCTGTTTTCTGCGGATCGTCATTTAAAAATAAGGGAGTTCAGGCCTTGCTTGACGGAGTGATAGATTATTTGCCGTCCCCGGCTGATACAGAAGAGTATCAGGGTTTTATGTGCGACAGCGATGAAGTAATCTCCAGGAAACCGTCTCCGGAAGAACCGTTCTCCGCTTATGCTTTTAAGGTCATGACCGATCCGTATGTTGGAAAACTTATTTATCTGAGAATATATTCAGGCAGAGCTAAAGTTGGTGATGCAGTTATTAATTCGCATACCATGAAAAAAGAAAGGTTCGGCAGGATACTTCAGATGATGTCCAACAAAAGAGAGGACAAAGAGAGTTGTCAGGCAGGAGACATTGTTGCAGTGGTCGGTCTTAAGAATACAAGGACAGGCGATACTCTGTGCGACAATAACAAAAGGATCAGATTCGAGACTTTAAAATTCCCTGTTCCTGTTGTCCATCAGGCGATCGAACCCAAGACGAAAACAGATTCTGACAAACTTACAGATTCTCTTATAAAACTTGCTGAAGAAGATCCTACTTTCATCATAAAACAGAACGAAGAAACAGGGCAGACTATCATATCAGGCATGGGAGAACTTCATTTAGAGATAATAATCGACAGGCTTAAAAGAGAATTCAACCTTCAGGTAAATGTCGGTGCTCCTCAGGTAGCCTACAAAGAAAGACTGAGAAAGATGGTGACCGTAAATTACAGGCATATCAAGCAGACCGGAGGAAAAGGTCAGTTCGCACATGCAGTACTCAATATCGGTCCCGGAGAACCTAACAGCGGACTTGTTTTTGTTAATAAGATAACAGGCGGAAGGATACCGAAAGAATATATTCCTGCAATAGAGGACGGAATTAAGGATGCCATAACATCTGGACCTTTGGCGGGATATCCCATTCTCGATCTGAAAGTTGAACTTACTGACGGATCTTATCATCCGGTAGATTCATCTGAAATGGCTTTCAAGGTGTGCGGAAATCTGGCTTTCAGAGAAGCGGCAGACAAATCAGGTACAGTGCTGTTGGAGCCGGTAATGAAAGTGGAGATACACACTCCTCTTCCCTATGTCGGCAGTCTGACCGGCGATATAAATTCAAGAAGAGGGAAAGTGGATGATCTCGAACTAAGGAACGAATATCAGGTCATTAGAGCTACGGTTCCTTTATCCGAAATGTTCGGATACACAAACAGGCTCAGAAACCTGTCTCAGGGAAGGGCATCTTCAACAATGGAGTTCAAGGAATTCGTACCGATGACTGACGAGGACACAAAAAAAACTCTTAAGAAATTCGGATATGTTTATAACAATTAAATTTAAAAGGTATAAAGTTAAAAGTTTATTACGGAGGAAACTAAATGGCTAAGGAAAAATTTGAAAGGACCAAACCGCATGTGAACATCGGAACCATAGGTCACGTTGACCATGGCAAGACTACACTTACAGCGGCAATAACTCTGGTTCTGAACAAAATTACCGGTGCGAAGATCATGGCGTTCGACGAGATCGACAAAGCTCCGGAAGAAAAAGAAAGAGGTATTACAATCAATACCGCTCATATCGAATATGAGACAACAAAAAGGCATTACGCCCATGTTGACTGTCCCGGTCACGCTGACTATGTTAAGAACATGNNGCCTCAGACAAGAGAGCATATACTTCTTGCAAGACAGGTAAACGTTCCTTATCTCGTTGTTTTTATGAACAAAGTTGATATGGTTGACGATCCTGAGATACTTGATCTGGTTGAAATGGAAGTCAGAGAGCTTCTCGACCTTTACAAATTCCCGGCGGATGTTCCTTTTATAAAAGGATCCGCACTTAACGCAATGGAACACCCGGACAACCCTGAAATGACCAAATGTATCATTGAGCTTATGGACGCGGTTGATACTTATATTCCTACACCAGTAAGGGAAACTGAAAAGCCTTTCCTTATGCCGGTTGAAGATGTGTTCTCGATCACTGGAAGGGGTACTGTTGCTACAGGAAGGATCGAAAGGGGAAGAGTCAAAGTTGGNNGATAACGTAGGTTTGCTTCTGAGAGGTGTTGATAAAAAAGACATCGAAAGAGGTATGTGTGTTATTAAACCGGGAAGCGTTACGCCGCATACAAAATTCAAATCAGAGGTTTATGTTCTTACAGAAAAAGAAGGCGGAAGACACAAGCCTTTCTTCAATAACTACAGACCGCAGTTCTATTTCAGAACTACTGATGTGACCGGTTCGATCACTCTAAACGAAGGCGTAGAAATGATCATGCCCGGCGACAACACAGAGATAAATGTAGCGCTTATATATCCTGTAGCTATGGAGCACGGTCTGAGATTCGCAATCAGAGAAGGCGGAAGAACAATTGGAGCCGGCGCAGTTGCAGCGATAGTCGAATAGAAGATTTTGAAAACTTAAGAGGTAAAAATGGCTTCGCAAAAAATAAAAATCAAATTAAAATCATATGATTATCATTTGATTGACATTTCAACCGAGAAGATCATTAAGAAGGCAAGAGAAACAGGAGCGGTAATATCCGGTCCTGTGCCTCTTCCAACTAAAAAAACTATATATACCGTTCTCCGCTCCCCGCACGTTAACAAGAAGTCAAGAGAGCAGTTCGAGAAGCGTATATACAAAAGACTGGTTGAAATATTAAACTCTAAAACAGAGACCATGGAAGCATTAACAAAACTGGAGCTTCCCGCTGGTGTAAACATTGAAGTTAAAGTAGTATAAAGGCGGCAAAATTAAATGGACGTCATTTTAGGAAAAAAATTAGGTATGGCGAGCTTTTTCGGACCTGCGGGCAGAGAGTTTCCCGTCACTATAGTTGAAGCCGGACCCTGCAAAGTTGTCCAGGTAAAGACTATCGAAAAAGACAAATATGAAGCCATACAGCTGGGTTTTGCTAACCAGAAAGAATCAAGGGTGAACAAACCTCTTACCGGTCACTTCAAGAAAGCCGGTGTTGAAGTTAAAAAATATTTGAAAGAGTTCAGATTTACCGGAGCAGGAAAAGTTGCGGTAGGAACTGAAATTACGGTTGCGGCGTTCAGCGAAGGCGACAATCTTTCCGTCGAGGGTGTTTCTAAAGGTAAGGGTTTCCAGGGTGTAGTAAGAAGATGGGGAATGCGTCTTCAGGGCGGTTCTCACGGAACACACGAATCCCACAGGGGTCCGGGTTCTATCGGACAGTGTACCTGGCCTTCAAGGGTCTGGAAAGGAAAACATTTGCCCGGAAGAATGGGAAGCGACAAAGTAACGATTAAAAATGTCGAAGTATTAAAGACAATACCGGAAAAAAACATTATCTTCATCAAAGGCTCACTTCCCGGCGCAAAGAACGGCATTCTCAAAATCAGAAAGTTGGAGGCATAATGAAACTTGCTGTTTATGACATAGAAGGAAAAAAGACCTCTGTTGAAATGGAACTGAATACTAATGTTTTCGGTATGGATCCTGATTACCATCTTATCCACCAGGCGGTCAAAGTGTATCTTGCTAATCAGAGACAGGGTACGGCCAAAGCCAAAGGAAGATCGGAGCTTGCTTTCAGCACAAGAAAATTGTTCAGGCAGAAAGGAACCGGAGGAGCAAGAAGAGGCGACAGAAAATCTCCTGTACTGGTCGGAGGCGGAAAAACATTCGGTCCGCACCCGAGAGATTATACGATGAAAATGAATAAGAAACAAAAATTAATAGCAAGAAAATCAGCGTTTTCGGATAAAGCTCTGAATGAAAAGATCTATCTGATCGACAATTTCGAATTTGAGTCTCCGAAGACAACTAAGTTCGTAAATGTTCTCT
This sequence comes from Candidatus Delongbacteria bacterium, assembly GCA_003477045.1. GTDB lineage: Bacteria > UBA4055 > UBA4055 > UBA4055 > UBA4055 > UBA12480. The sequence goes on along the minus strand of DMTS01000065.1, from coordinate 31,063 downwards.
CGGCTATGGAAGTTCTGGGGAAAAAAGTTCTGGTTCTTGTAGATACCTACAGCTATCTTGATGAGGAAAGCAAATACAACAGAACGGTTAATCTGCTTAAGTCGATAAGGAATATCAAGAATGCCAACATTCAGCTTGCCGACACGGTTTCGACCTATGAGATCATGAATGCCGATTGCCTTCTTATCCAGAAAGATGCCTTACAAACTATTGACAGGGTGAATGCATAATGAAGATTATATTGAAAAAGCCTCTCATCACGGAGAAAACCAGCAAATTACAGGAAAAGAATAATCAATATACTTTTCTGGTCGATGTCCACTCAAACAAGATAGAGATCAAAAGAGAGATCGAGGATAAATTCGGAGTTTCTGTAAAAGAAGTCAATACCGTGAACTATGAAGGCAGAAAAGCAAGAGTCGGAAGATTCTTAGGTAAAAAGAGCGATTTCAAGAAAGCGATTGTTACTTTGGCAAAAGGCGACAAACTTGATATTTACGAACAGGCTTAATGAAATTGATATTGAAAAAGTAGCAGATTTGGAGTTAAAATGCCAGTAAGAAAATTTAAACCATACACACCGAGCCGAAGGTTCATGATGATCTCGGATTTTACTGAGATCACAAAGTCCACACCGGAAAGATCTTTACTTGAAAACAAGAAAAGAACGGGCGGAAGGAACAATGTCGGCAGGATCACTACCCGTCATATCGGAGGCGGCCATAAGCAAGCCTTAAGGGTAATTGATTTTAAAAGAGACAAATTTAATATCCCCGCAAAGATAGCATCGATCGAATATGATCCGAACAGAACTGCTAGACTGGCTCTGTTGTTTTATGCGGACGGGGAAAAAAGATATATATTGGCTCCAAGCGGACTGAAGGTCGGAGACTCTGTTATATCTGGAGAGAATGTTGATATAAGGCCAGGGAACGCTCTTCCCCTTAAAGCAATTCCCGCAGGTCAGATGGTTCATAATATAGAACTCAAGATCGGAAAAGGCGGACAACTTGTTCGTTCGGCAGGAAATTACGCTGTCCTGATGGCTAAAGACGGTAATTATTGTCATCTGAAGATGCCTTCAGGGGAAGTAAGGCTCGTTCATCAGAACTGCTATGCCACTCTCGGACAGGTGGGAAACATTGACCATTTTAATCAGAATCACGGTAAAGCCGGAAGAAAGAGATGGCTCGGTGTAAGACCGACCGTTAGGGGTGCAGCTATGAACCCAGTTGATCATCCGCACGGCGGAGGAGAAGGAAGAACCTGCGGCGGAAGACAGCCGGTTTCTCCATGGGGTACATATGCCAAAGGTTACAAGACAAGGAAGAAAAACAAACCTTCCGACAAGTACATCATAAAAAGAAGAAAAACTAAATAACGGGGTTTGTTGAATGCCAAGATCTGTAAAAAAAGGACCATTCGTTGACGATCATCTTCTTAACAAAGTGGTAAAGCTCAACAAAACGAGACAGAAAAGCGTTATTAAGACATGGTCAAGAAGATCAACCATAGTTCCGGAATTTATCGGACATACAGTGGCTGTATATAACGGAAAACAGTTCATACCTGTGTATGTAACTGAGAATCACGTAGGTCACAAATTCGGAGAGTTTTCTATAACCAGAGTATTCAGAGGTCACCCTGAAAAAAAATCAGAAAAAGCCTCAAAGATTAAAAAAGAGAGCAAATAATGGAAGCGTATGCAAAAGCAAAATGGGTAGGTTATCCCGTTAATAAAGTAAGATTGGTAATGGAACTGATCAAAGGAAAAGATGTAGAGACTGCGATCAATATTCTTAATTTCACTCCTAATTTCGCGGCTAAATCCATCATGAAAACTTTAAAATCGGCTGTTGCAAATCTTATAGATAACAACAGAGAAACCGCAGTTGACACTAACAGCGTTTTCATTAACACGATGTATGCTGATGAAGGTCCTACCATGAAAAGATTTAAGCCTCGCGCTCAAGGTAGAGCTACTAGAATCAGAAAAAGAACAAGTCACATTTATATTAAAGTGGCGACAAAAGAATAGGAGGACTTTTTGGGTCATAAATGTAATCCGATAGGGCTGCGCCTTGGAATAAACAGAACATGGAATTCGATCTGGTTTGATCAGAAGGATTTTGCCGCTAAACTTATGGAAGATCTGAAGATCAAAAAATATGTAAACACCAGACTGAAAGAGGCGGCTATATCCGAAATTAGAATCGAAAGAAAACCTAAAGAGATCAATCTGAGTATTCACACTGCTAAACCAGGCATAGTAATAGGAAGAAAAGGCGCGGAAATTGAGAAGCTGAAAGAAGAGCTTAAGACAGTTTTTAAAAAGCAGATCAATCTTAACATCTTTGAAGTGAAACGCCCGGAGACTAACGCCTATTTGATAGGCGACTCTATCGCAAGGCAGCTGGAAAAAAGAATCAATTTCAGAAGAGCTCTGAAAAAATCGATTGATCTTGCCATGAAGGCGAATGTTCAGGGAATAAAGATCCAGTGCAGCGGAAGGCTCGGCGGCGCCGATATGGCCAGAACCGAAGGTTATCACAAAGGCAGAGTTCCGCTCCATACTCTCAGATCGGATATTGATTATGCGTGGGTTGAAGCACATACTCCATACGGCAGGATCGGAGTTAAAGTATGGGTGTGCAACGGCGAAAAGTACGGATACTTAAACAATGCGGAGATGAAGTAACATGTTAATGCCTAAGAAAGTAAAGCACAGAAAGGTCCAGAAAGGCCTTCAGAAAGGGTTGTCTTATAGAGGAAACCTTATAGCTTTTGGAGATTACGGCCTGAAAGCTATGGAGCAATTCTGGATGACATCAAGGCAGATAGAAGCCGCCCGTATCGCTATCAACAGGACGATGAAAAGAGGCGGAAAGATGTGGATCAGGGTTTTCCCTGATAAACCGATCTCGAAGAAACCTGCCGAAACAAGGATGGGAAAAGGAAAAGGAGCTCCGGAATACTGGGTAGCAGTAGTAAGGCCGGGAAAGATCCTCTTTGAAGTTCAGGGAGTTACTGAAGAGTTGGCAAAAGAAGCTTTAACATTAGCTTCAAGTAAACTGCCGATAAAGACTAAAGTTTGTTCAAGAAACGAAATTGGAGAATAACGGATGAAAGTCGTGGAGATAAGAGAGCTTACTGTAGAAGAGCTTCTCAACAAAATAAAAACTACTGACAAAGATCTTGCCGACCTGAAGTTCAAGCATTCTCTAAATCAGCTTGAGAATCCTATTTCAATAAGAACTCTCAGAAAAGAAATAGCAAGAATGAGAACCATAGTAACGGAAAAAAAGAACGCCGAAACTGCAGGTACTGCAAAATAGGATCAAATCTTGAATTACAATTTGTTGGAGCAGAAATAGAATGGTAGAAGAAAGAAATAATCTGAAAAAAGTAAGAACGGGCGTTGTAGTAAGCGATAAGATGGATAAAAGTATTTCTGTGCTTGTCGTGAGAAAGATAAAGCACCCTACTTACAAGAAATTTTACAACAGAAGCAAGAAATACATTGCTCACGATCCTGAAAACACTTGTAAAGAAGGCGATACCGTGAAGATCAGCGAGTGCAGGAAACTGAGCAAGACTAAGTCTTGGTATCTTGTTGAAGTGGTTGAAAGAAAAAAATAATAAGGTCCAGAGATGATACAAGAAGAAACCAGGTTAACAGTAGCCGATAATACAGGAGCTAAATCAGTTCTTTGCTTCAGAATACTGGGCGGAACCAGGAAAAGATATGCGTATGTCGGTGATATTATTGTATGCGCGGTAAAAAGCGCGATCCCCGGCGGATCGATAAAAAAAGGCGAGGTTGTAAAAGCCGTAGTGGTCAGGACGAAAAAGGAATTCAGGAGACCTGATGGATCTTATATCAGATTTGATGAAAATTCTGCAGTAATCCTAGATGAAAAAGGAGAACCCAAAGGCACAAGGATCTTCGGACCTGTAGCCCGTGAATTGAGAGACAAGGGATATATGAAGATCATTTCTCTCGCACCAGAGGTTCTGTAACTTAAACAAGGGTTTGCAAAGATGAAAATTAGAAAAGACGACAAGGTTAAAGTGATATCCGGCAACAGCAGAGGAAAAACCGGTAAGGTTTTAAAGGTTATAACCGACAAGAACAGAGTTATAGTCGAGGGAGTTAATCTTGTTAAAAAGCACCAGAAACCAAACCAGATGAATCAATCGGGCGGGATCATTGAAAAAGAAGCGGCAATTCATGTTTCTAATGTAATGATCGTGTGCTCCAATTGCAACAAAGCCGTAAGGATTTCAAAGAAAAGAAATGAAGACGGAACAGCAGAAAGAATCTGTAGATCCTGTAACAAAGCCGTTTAAGGAAGAGGAAAATAATGGATAATCAACCAAGACTGAAAATCAAGTATCGCGAGGCGGTATGTCCTTATTTGAAAGATAAGTTCAAGTACAAAAGCGTTATGCAGATTCCCGTAATCACCAAGATCAAGCTGAACATGGGTGTCGGAGAGTCTATTAAAGACAGTAAACTGCTTGACGCAGCGGTAGAAGAACTTACGATAATATCAGGACAGAAACCGGCAATAAGCAAAGCAAAGAGATCTGTATCTAACTTTAAACTCAGAAAAGGCATGAAAATAGGTACTCATGTGACTTTGAGAAATGCCATAATGTATGAATTTCTTGACAGACTGATCGAGATTTCGATCCCAAGAATCAGGGATTTCCAGGGAATGCCGGTCGAATCGTTCGACGGAAGAGGAAATTACAACTTCGGGATCAAAGAACAGACAGTGTTTCCGGAGATAAAGTTCGATAATGTTATCAGGGCAAACGGGCTAAATGTTACTATTGCGACTACTGCTAAAACCGATGAAGAGGCTTATGAACTTTTAAAGGCTATCGGTTTCCCGTTCAAGAAAACAAAAACCGAGGATAAGTAATGGCAAAGAAGTCAATGATAGCTAAGGCTAACAAAACGCAAAAATTTCCTGTAAGGCAATATTTCAGATGTCAGAGGTGCGGAAGACCGAGAGGATACATCAGAGAATACGGCATTTGCAGAATTTGTTTTAGACAACTGGCAAATTTCGGAGAGATCACAGGCGTAAAAAAGGCAAGCTGGTAATCTAAGGTTTATACTCACAAGGAGAAAATGAAAAATGACAATGACAGATCCTATTGCTGATTTACTTACGAGGATTAGAAATTCGACAAAATCTAAGCATAAGTATGTTGATGTACCTGCCTCGAATATCAAAAGGAAGATCGTTAAAATCATGCTAGATCAGGGATTTATTGACAAATATGTTAATATAAGAGACGATAAACAGGGCGTGTTGAGAGTGTATCTTAAATACGATGAATATGGAAAAAGCCTGATCAGCGGTCTGCAGAGGGTTAGTAAACCCGGTTTGAGGATGTACAGCGATGTGAGCGAACTGCCGAGGATTAAAAACAACTTCGGTATGGCGATCCTATCGACCTCAAAAGGTGTAATCACTAATAAAAAAGCCAAAGAGTTAAATGTTGGCGGTGAAGTACTGTGTTATATTTGGTAAGAGGTGATTAAGTGTCAAGAATTGGAAGAAAATTAATTGTTGTCCCCAAAGGCGTAAATGTAAATGTCGAGGGAAAACATGTTGCCGTTAAAGGCGCAAAAGGCGAATTGAATCTCACATTGCCTGAAGTTATCAACATTGAGACTTCTGAGGGTAATATTGAAGTGAAAAGAAACGATGAGCTGAAAACTACAAGAGCGCTGCACGGATTGTACAGGGCTTTGATCAACAACATGGTAAAGGGAGTTTCAGAAGGTTTTACAAGGAAACTGATACTTAACGGAGTCGGATGGAAAATGGAAGTTAAGGGAAAATACCTTGTATTGAGCTTGGGTTATTCTCATCCGATCTATTTCAGGATCCCCAATGGCGTTGCAATTGAAGCTACACAACCTGTCAGTAACGTATCTGAAGTTAAAGTGTCAGGTATAGATAAAGAGTTCGTCGGCCTGATTGCAGCAAAGATCAGATCTTTCAGAAAACCCGAACCTTACAAAGGTAAAGGATTCAGGTATTCTGATGAGACAATAATCAGAAAAGCCGGAAAAACTGCTAAGTAGTATCTATCGTAGGATAAAAGAAAAATGAAGAACAAAAAAATCGAAAGAAAAATAAGAAGAAAGAAAAGCATCAGAAAGAATGTTTTCGGTACGGTGTCAAGACCTAGGCTAAGCGTTTTCAGGAGCAATCTTCATATTTACGCTCAGCTAGTAGATGACGAAAGCGGCAAGACACTTTTCAGCGCTTCGGACAACTCTAAAGAAGTCAAGACAGCCGGAATCACTATACCTGAAGACCTGAAAGGAAAAACAGGCGTTGCTTTTGCTGTCGGAACACTTCTGGGAAAGAAAATAGTCGAAAATAATATCGAAGGTATTGTTTTTGACAGAAACGGCTACCTCTATCACGGAAGAGTGAAAGCTCTTGCTGATGGCGTCAGAAAAGCCGGAGTAAAATTTTAAAATGTATGAGGTGAAACTTGGCTCGTGAAACTAATAAAAAGGCTTCCAAGACTAAAGATGACTCAGTCCAGCTTATCGAAAAAATGGTAAAGATCAACAGGGTGACCAAAGTTGTAAAGGGAGGTAAGAACTTCAGTTTCAACGCGATAATGGTTGTCGGTGACGGTAAGGGGAAAGTCGGATACGGTCTCGGTAAAGCGCTTGAAGTTACCGATGCTATTGCTAAAGGTATTGAGGAAGCAAAGAAGAATATGATCGAAGTTGCTATGGTTAACGGTACGATACCGCATGACATCATGGCAAAATTCGGAGCAGGTATAGTTCTTCTTAAACCCGCTACTCAGGGTACCGGAGTTATTGCCGGCGGAGTGGTAAGAGCGGTTCTTGAATGTGCAGGTTATTCTAATGTGCTTTCAAAGTGTATGGGAAGTTCAAATGCCCACAATATCGTAAAAGCGACATTTAAAGGGCTTTCTCAGTTAAAGACCGAAGGAGATATCCTTAGGGAGAGAAAAATAACCAGAGAAAAGCTGTATAATTAAATTGGCAGCGTGAGGAAACGATGACTGAAAAAAAATTAAAAGTAACTTTAGTGAAAAGCGTTATAAGACAGAAGAAAAAAACGAAAGCGACAGCTTTGGCTTTGGGTCTGAGAAAGCTTAATATAACTAAAGAGTTCAATGACACTCCTCAGGTTAGAGGGATGCTTTTTATTGTGAAGCATATGGTTCGAGTAGAAGAAATTTAACAACGGATGTAAAAGATGAAACTAAACGAATTAAGACCTCCAAAGGGAGCCGTTAAAAAGAGACACAGAATCGGAAGAGGAGTCGGATCCGGTACCGGAAAGACCTCGGGTAAAGGAGAGAAAGGTCAGAAGTCGAGATCAGGCTACAGCAGAGCTCTCTACAGCGAGGGTGGACAGACTCCTTTAACAAGAAGACTTCCAAAAAGAGGTTTTAAAAACAATTTCAGAGTTGAATATACTACGGTTAATGTTGGCATTCTCGAAAACATGAGCGAGAGTGTTATTACTGCAGATGTTCTTTACTCTAAAGGTCTGATTAAAAACGGTATGCCTCTAAAAGTTCTCGGCAACGGAACACTGACAAAAAGCGTTGAAGTTCATGCTGACAGTTTCAGTAAATCCGCTGAGGAAAAAATAAATACAGCAAAAGGTAAAGTGGTCAAATTATGATCGAAAAACTACAAACAATAATGAAAATCCCGGAATTGAGAAAGAAAATTCTTTTCACTTTAGGGATATTATTCATTTGCAGGGTCGGCGCTCATATTCCTATGCCCGGAATAGATGTCGGGGCTTTGGCTTATTATTTTAACCAGGCTCAGAATTCTTTATTCGGAATGTTCGATATGTTTACCGGGGGCGCTTTTCAGAAAGCGGCTATATTTTCGATAGGTATCATGCCATACATTTCAGCCTCAATTATAATTCAGCTTTTAGGATCAGTATTTCCGACAATTTCCAAAATGATGAGGGATGAAGACGGAAGAAGAAAAATTACGCAATGGACAAGATACGGTACCGTTGTTCTTGCCGCTGCCCAGGGTTGGGGTGTCGCGAGGTTCCTGGTAAGTATGAACAGCGATTATATGCAGGTTGTTCCGAATCCGACTGCAGGATTTTATTTTATGACTATGCTTACAATTGCTACAGGCACAATAGTTCTTATGTGGCTAGGCGAGCAGATAACTTCAAAAGGCATAGGCAACGGAATATCACTGATAATTACTATCGGTATTATAGCAAGATTTCCTTCCGCTGTACTTGAAGAGTTTGTTCAGCTCAGGAACGGCAACAGAGAGCTTGTAGTTGAATTAATAATTTGGGTAGGAATGCTCGGAATGATAGCTGCTGTCATTCTGATGACCCAGGCAGTCAGAAAAGTATTTGTTACTTACGCAAAAAGACAGGTTGCCGGAAAAACCTATCAGAATCAGGCTTCTTACATTCCTCTCAGGCTGAATATGGCAGGTGTTATGCCAATTATTTTTGCTCAGTCTATAATGTTCTTCCCGACGACATTGGCAGCTTTTCTGCCTGACGATTCTGCTACAAAGGGAATTATCTACAGTCTTTTTGACTACAGATCTTTTTCGTATATGGGAATTTACATGCTGGTAATAATATTCTTCACTTATTTTTACACAGCTCTCACATTCAATCCGGATGATGTCGCTAATAATCTTAAACAGAGCAACGGATTCATACCCGGTGTAAATCCCGGAAAAAACACTGCTGATTATATTGACAATATCGTAACCAGAATATCGCTTCCGGGAGCAATTTTCCTAGGAGTGATAGCGATTATGACTAATGTTATTGTTAAGATTTTCCCGGGGATTTCATATAACCTTGCGGCATTTTTCGGCGGAACAAGCCTTATAATAATGGTGGGAGTAGCTCTTGATACTCTGGCTCAGATCGAATCTCACCTCATGATGCACCATTATGACGGTTTTTTGAAAACCGGTAAACTCAAAGGGAGAAAAGGATAATGAATATCCTTATGCTGGGAGCGCCCGGAAGCGGCAAGGGCAGCCAATCCGAACTGATAGTTAAGGACTTCGGTCTTGTGCAGATATCAACAGGCGATCTGCTGAGACAAGCCGTAGCGAATCAGACAAAGGAAGGTATCCTGGCAAATTCATATATGAGCAAAGGGGAGCTGGTTCCGGACGAACTTGTCCTGGGACTGCTTTCAATCAGAATGAATAAACCCGATAGCAAAAACGGTGTGATATTTGACGGTTTTCCCAGAAATGTAAAACAGGCTGAGATGCTTGACAAGATTCTTGCAGAAGACGGGAAAAAGATCGATATAGTGATAAATATCGGATCGCCGTTCGATGTGCTTAAAGAAAGGCTGATGGCAAGAAGATTATGTGATAAATGTGGAAAAGGTTACAACATGATATCAAACCCACCGAAAGGTAAAAACTGCGACTGCGGCGGCGATATTATCACAAGATCAGACGATAATGACGGGGTCATAAAGAACAGGCTGGAAGTGTATTTGAACAGCACAAAACCGTTAATAGAATATTATACGAAAAAAGGTGTTTTGGCGGATATCGACGGGAACAGAAAAATCCCTGTTATCTACGGAGATATAAAAGAATTGATCACTAAAGCGGGCAATAGATAGATGGCAAAAGAGAACACCATAAAAGTTGACGGAGTTATAAAGGAAGCGCTGCCTAATGCTACCTTTAAAGTCGAGTTGGAGAACGGGCATATTATAATTGCGCATGTTTCAGGAAAAATGAGAATGCATTATATTAAAATGGTTCCCGGAGATAAAGTTAAAATTGAAATATCTCCTTACGATTTAACTAAAGGCAGGATTACATACAGGAACAAATGATTTAGGAGTTGTGATGAAAGTAAGAGCATCTGTAAAGAAAATATGCGAGAACTGTAAGGTTATCACCAGGCATGGTGTGGTTCGTGTAATATGCAAAACCAAGAAACATAAGCAAAGACAAGGTTAAGGGAGGTAAATTTGGCTCGTATAGCTGGCGTAGATCTACCAAACGGTAAGAGAGTAGAGATCGGATTAACCTATATTTACGGTATCGGACGTTCGACTGCAAGAAATATTCTTAACAAGTTGAACATACATTTCGATACAAAGATAAAGGACTTAACCGAAGATCAGATCGATGCAATAAGAAAGATAATCACAAACGAAGTTGTGATCGAAGGTACTTTGAGGACTCAGACAAAACTTGCGATCAAAAGGCTGATGGATATCGGTAACTACAGAGGTATCCGCCACAGAAAAAACCTGCCATGCAGGGGTCAGAGGACGAAAACCAATGCCCGTACAAGAAAAGGCAGAAAGAAAATGGCAGTAAAAAACAAAAAATAATTTCTAATCATTTTGCTCAAGGGAGGATAGCTTGGCAGTAGCAAAAAAAAGAAAAAAGCTTAAAAAGAAAGATAAGGTCGATCCGATTGGAGTAGCACATGTAAAAGCTACATTCAACAACACCATATTGTGTCTTTCTGACAGCTACGGAAACATAATAAATTGGTCAAGCGGCGGGAAAGTTGGTTATAAAGGATCAAAAAAGAACACAAGTTTTGCCGCGCAAATGGCAAGCGACCAGATCGCTAAGGAAGCAATGGGTCTGGGATTAAGAAAAGTTCATGTGATCGTAAAAGGCCCGGGTGCAGGAAGAGAGTCTTCCATAAGAGGGCTGAATGCCGCAGGGCTGGAAATCCTTTCAATAAAGGATATCACACCTGTTCCGCACAACGGCTGCAGACCTAAAAAGAAAAGAAGAATATAATCATCATCGGAGAAAAAGATAATGGCAAGAGACTTAACTCCAAGGGGTAAGATAGCAAGGAAGTACGGTGAAAACCTTTTTGGCAATCCTAAATACGACAAAGTGGTTACCAAAAGACCATACGATCCGGGTCAGCACGGCGCCGAAGGGAAAAGAAAGAGGGTTTCTGAATACGGTATGCAGCTGAAAGAAAAGCAGAAAGCTAAGTATATCTACGGGCTGCTTGAAAGACAGTTCAGAAATATCTATGACAAGGCAAAGAATGATAAGGGCATAACCGGAGCTAACCTGATGGTCAGACTCGAGTGCAGACTGGATTCATTGATCTACAGATTCGGTTTCGCACCCAGTCAGAGGGCTGCTAGGCAGATGGTTTCTCATAAACACTTTTTGTTGAACGGAAAGTCGGCGAACATACCTTCCATGACAGTGAAGGTCGGAGATGTTGTTTCCGTTAAAGAAAAGTCAAAAAAACTTGAGATCATTCACGAATCTTTAAAAAGGGTCAATGAAAACCCCAGACCTTATTTGAAAATTGACAAAGCTACAATGGAAGGCACGCTTCTTGAATTACCGAAAAGAGAAGACATTCCCGTAAATATCAACGAACAGTTGATAGTAGAACTTTACTCTAAATAAAGAGAGAAAAAAATGGCTGTATTACCTTTTAAAGTACCAGAATCCATCGAAATCAAGACTCTTAAGGAGAACTATGGGAAATTTGTTCTGTCACCTTTAGAGAGAGGCTATGGTATTACTATTGGTCATGCGATGAAAAGAGTTCTTTTATCATCTATACAGGGAGCAGCGATCTACAGTATAAAGATCGACGGAGTGCTGCATGAGTTCTCAAGCATATCCGGTGTGAAAGAGGATGTTGCGATTATGATCCTTAACCTCAAGCAGGTAAGGTTGAATCTTAACGAAGGAAGGACATCCAAAGTAACCGTAAACCTGAAAGGACCGAAGATCTTCACCGCAAAAGATATTGAAGTTTCGTCCGGAGGAGAAGTAAAGGTATTTAACCCCGATTTTAAGATCGCAACGCTGAACGAGAAAGCGGAATTCAGTATCGAGCTTAATATAAAGATCGGCAGAGGATATGTGTCATCAGATGCGAACAGAGATGAGAACGATCCGATTGGAACGATCGCAATAGACTCGATTTTTTCGCCAATTGTAAAAGTCAGCTACGATATCGAAAATACGCGTGTCGGAGACAGAACGGACTATGAGAAATTATCTCTTGATGTATTCACAGATGCTTCAATTTCTCCAGAAGAAGCTATAACATATGCAGGTCAGATACTGAGAGACCATATCAATCTGTTCATCAAATTTGAAGTGGAAGAAGATTCTGAAGGATTCGAGGACGAAGATCCCGATATTCTCAAAAAGAGAAATCTTCTGAAAATGTCAATAGACGAATTGGAGCTTTCGGTAAGGTCTTATAACTGTTTAACCGATGCAAAGGTTAAAACTATAGGCGACCTTGTAAGAAAGAAAGAAAGCGAAATGCTTAAGTTCAGAAATTTCGGAAAAAAATCACTGGCCGAACTGAATAAGGTCCTGAAAGAAAAAGGTCTTGAATTCGGCATGGATGTTGATAAATATCTGAACGACATGCAATCAAAAAAGAAGAAATGATATAGAAGGATAAAAGATGCGTCACAATGTTAGAGGCAGAAAATTAAACAGGACCGCCAGCCATAGAAGAGCGCTGTTCAGCAATCTTACGGCTCAGCTGTTCGAACATAAGCAGATAGTCACCACTTTACCTAAAGCGAAAGAAGCGAGAAAATTTGCTGAAAAAATGATCACACTAGGTAAAAAAGGCGATCTGAACTCTCTGAGACAGGCACTAAAGTTTCTCAGACTGAAACAGGCTGTTTTCACATTATTCAATGATATAGCCCCGAACTACAAAAAAAGACCCGGAGGCTATACAAGAGTTTTAAAACTCGGATTAAGAAAGGGAGACGCTGCAGAAACCGCGGTTCTTCAATTAGTTGAATATGATGATGCAACAGAAGTTCCTGCTAAAACAAAAAAAGTTGAAGCTGCAGAAGAAAAAAAGCCTAAAGAATCAGAAGTGAAAGAAGATAAGCCTGCTAAGAAAGAAAAAAAATCATCAGAGAAAACTGAAGCAGTAAAAAAAGATAAAAAAGAAAAAACAGCTGAAGTTTCCTAAAAAATAGTTTTTAGTAAAATGTTCGGGGTGTGGCGCAGCCCGGTTAGCGCACCTGCCTTGGGAGCAGGGGGTCGGAAGTTCAAATCTTCTCGCCCCGACATCGAGAAGAGGGTTTTAAGACCCTCTTCTTTAATTATACGATAGTGAAAAAATAAAATGTTTCACTTGAATTTAGTAAGATATTTTGTTTTATTATTAAGAAATTAAATTGACCATTACAGGAGGGGATTTAATGATATGTAAAGGCTGTAATACATTGAATTCAAATGATGCAAAAGTATGTGTAAACTGCGGAAAGAAGCTGGGAATGGTGGCAGCGATGCCTCCAAAATCGCCGACAGGACAGGCACAACCTTCAACAAGCCGCTTTGCATCGACTCCGAAACCGTCTGCAGGGCAAGCGCCAAAGGCAAATTTACCGGGCGGATCTGAAAAAAAGAGATCCTATTTAATGGTACTTCTGATCATTCTATTTGCGCTTATTATCGGTGTCGGATATTTTCTCGTAAACACTGAACCCGGAAAACAGACATTAGATGATTTTAAGAAAAATCAGTATGTCGGAGAATATATTTCACTTGCTGACAGCCTTTTAAAAGCGAATTTCTCTGAATTTGTTCCAAGCTGGAAAGCAGAGGAAGAAGCCAGAAAGCTCTCAGAATTAAAAGAAATAGCCAGGCTTGATTCTATAGCAGCGGCAGACTCTATAGCAGCAGCTCTTGCCGCAAAAAAGGAAACAAAAGTAGCGAAAGATACCTCAGCAGGCGAAACTAAGCCCAGATCAAAACGAATTAATAGAAATATGCAGTATTATAAAAATTTAAAAGACAATATGAATATGGTGTTGATACCTTCAGGCACAGTTAAGATAGGCAGCGATATGGAAAGCGAAAACGAGAAGCCTGTGCATGAAGTTGAAGTAAAAGAATTTTATATTGACGAGCATGAAGTAACTAATTCACAGTTCAGGATATTTGTTGAAGAAACGGGATACAAGCTTCCTAAGCACATTCTTTTTGACAGGTTTAACGGACCTCAGCAGCCGATAGTGGGTGTATCATGCGAGGATGCGGAAGCTTATGCAAAATGGGCAGGAAAAAGGCTTCCTACAGAAGCGGAATGGGAAAAAGCCGCAAGAGGAGGACTGCTCAGTCTTAAATATCCTTACGGCAATGATATTGACCCCAACATGGCGTGTTACGACCTGAATCCGGAGCTTGACGGTCCTGCGGATGTAAAGAGTTATGAGCCTAATGACTTTAAGCTTTACGATATGGACGGTAATGTTTCAGAGTGGACATCTTCTCCCGCAGTAGCATATCCCGGCGGAAGGCTGATAATGGAATACGGGCAGGATTACAGAACCATACGCGGCGGAAGCTGGAAAGATATTAAGTCAGGCCTTACAGTGTCGAAAAGAGATTTTAAAGGCAGGAAATGGACAGGTAACGCAACAGGTTTCAGATGCGTGATGGATTATTGATCCGAATAGAAAGATATGGGTAATACCGAATTAAATAAGTCATTTATGATTGAAACGGTCAGAAATGATGTGAGTAAGTATCTTGAATATTACAGAGCAGTATATTCGAAATACCTGTCTGTGGACATACCTGAATTTAAGTTAAAATATAAATTGAGAGAGTTGAAACCGGTTGTGAAAGTCATTGACGAAATCAAGGCCGTATCGCTTAGTGAACTCAAAAGTATAGTTTCTGAGTGCAGAAAATGCGGTTTATATACAACAAGAAAAAATATCGTTTTCGGCTCAGGATCTGCTAAAGAGAAGCTTGTAATTATCGGTGAAGCGCCGGGGGCGGATGAGGATGAGTCCGGTGAGCCGTTCGTAGGCAGGGCTGGTCAGCTTCTGACGAAAATGCTCTCAGCTATAGGGATCGAAAGAGAAAACGTTTTTATATGCAATGTGCTTAAATGCCGGCCTCCGAATAATCGGGATCCGCTGCCGGATGAAATTGCCAAATGTTCAGGATACCTTGATAAACAGCTTGAATTGCTGAAACCTAAATATATTTTAGCGCTCGGAAGGATTGCCGCTTTGAGGCTCTTGAATAAGGATTCTACGATGAAAGAGCTTCGCGAAGATATACACAATTATAAAGGGATTCCAGTAGTTGTAACATATCATCCTTCGGCACTTTTGAGAAACCCCAACTGGAAATATCCCGCATGGGACGATCTGAAGAAATTAAAAGAGCTTCTGGATAAGGCAAATGAATGAATTGTCCAAAAAAATCAGCTCTCTAAGAAAAACTATAAAAAAATATAACGATCTGTATTACAAAGAAGGTATTTCCGCAATATCTGATTTTGAATACGACAAGCTGTTAAAAGAACTTGAAGTTCTTGAGAATCAGAACGGTAAGGAAAATCTTTTTGAAGCTGTTGGAGAAGTATTATCCCCGACAGAAACCGTAGGTTCTGATCTTACTGAAGGGTTCAGAAAAGTAAGGCATAAGAAAAAGATGCTGTCTATAACCAACAGCTACAGCAGTAATGATCTGATCGAATTTGACGCGAGGATCAAAAAGCTGCTCTCAGAGGATACTGAGATCGAATACTGCGTAGAATATAAAATAGACGGAGTCGCAGTTTCGATAGTTTACGAAGGCGGGAAACTTTTATATGCAGCAACCCGGGGAGACGGGGAGTACGGGGATGATATAACTTCAAATTTTGTTACAATAAAAGATGTCCCTTTCGAACTTCAGGGAAATTTCAGCTTTGAAGTAAGAGGAGAGATATACATAGCAAAAGCAGATTTCAAGACCCTTAATGAAATTCGGGAAAGAGAGGGAACTGAACTGCTGGCAAATACGAGGAATACTGCCGCCGGTTCTATCAAACTTCTTGACGCGGAAGAGGTAAGGAAGAGACCTCTTAAAGTGTTCTGCTATTACCTTGACGGCGATATATCAAAAGAAAACCATTCGGATAATATTGAAGTTTTAAGAAAATCAGGTTTTCCTGCGATTAAATATTGTAAAAAATGCAAAAATATTTCCGAAGTAATAGAGGAGTGTAATTATTGGGAAACAGAAAAGAACAGCCTGGAATACGATATCGACGGACTTGTGATCAAAGTTAACAGCCTTAACATCCAGCAGGAGCTCGGAGACACAGCAAAATCTCCAAGATGGGTAATGGCATATAAATTCGCCCCTGACAGAGCTGAAACAATACTTAAAGATATTCTTTTCCAGGTCGGAAGGACCGGTGCAGTTACACCGGTTGCTGTTCTCGAGCCTGTATATTTATCCGGAACAGTTGTTAAAAGGGCGACTCTGCATAACTTTGATGACATGAAAAGCAAGGATATTAGGCTCGGAGACAGCGTGATAGTAGAAAAAGCAGGTGAGATAATCCCTCAGGTAGTTGAGGTTAATAAAGGCAAAAGGGATCAGAACTCAATTGAATTCTCTATGATAGAAGAATGCCCCTCATGCAAAGAAAAGCTGGTAAAGCCGGAAGACGAGTCTATACACAGATGCGTAAACGCATCTTGTCCCGCGCAAATTGAAAGACAGATAGAGCACTATGCTGGTAAAAGTGCGATGGATATTTCAGGTATGGGTCCTCAGATGGTAAAAGCATTGCTTTCAAAAGGCCTTATAAAAGAGATCAGCGATCTGTACAAAATAAGCGTAATTGAGCTCGACAACATCGAAAGAATGGGCGAAACTTCATCTGCGAATCTTATCGGGAGCATACAAAGGAGCAAATTAAAAGATCTCGGGAATCTGATCTTCGGTCTGGGCATACGACATGTCGGGAAGGAAGCCTCGATATCACTATCAAAAAATTTCAGGGATATAGATCATCTGGTCTCAGCCAAATACGAAGATTTAATAAAGATAAACGATATAGGAAATAAAACCGCCGAATCCGTTATTGAATTCTTTTCGAACAGAAAAAACCTCGAGTTGATCGGGAAGTTAAAATCCTACGGAGTAAATACTAAAATTTTAAGCGACACAGGGATGTCTGTGGAATTTTTTAAAGATAAAACATTTGTAATCACCGGAACTTTTGAAAGTATTGAGAGAGAAGAACTAAAAAATCTTATAACCGCCAATAATGGTAAAGTAGCTTCCGCAATTGGAAGATCGACCGGCTATCTCTTATGCGGAAAGAATCCGGGATCAAAACTGGAGAAAGCGAAAGAATCGGGGGTTGAGATAATATCGGAAGAAAGACTGAAAGAAATATTAAAATTATAAATAATAAAACAGGATGTAAAAATGCAAAAAAAAATGAACTATATTGCAACTGTAATTTCGATCATTTTCAGTTCTTCAGTATTCGGAATGTTTTCCGGTTCGGAAATTGAAATTCCCCGGATTGAAAAGTTTGCACTTGAAAATAAGGTAAATCTGATATTATGCGAAAGCTGCGTTCCGGATGTTTTATTTTTTGATGTTCGTGAGCAGACAGGATCGGCCCAGTATGCATTTTTAGGGTTCGGCAAAAAAGATACTGACGGCGACGGTATTGCTGATGAATCCGATTCGTGTCCGAATGAACCTGAAGATTTTGACGGATTCGAAGATTCCGACGGCTGTGCGGAAGATGACAACGACAAAGACGAGATCCCTGACAAGATCGATAAATGTCCCCTCATTCCCGAAGATCTGGACGGGTATCTTGACTCAGACGGCTGCCCGGAAGAAGATAACGACGGCGACGGCATAAAAGACCCTCAGGATAAATGCCCGAATGATCCTGAGGATTCTGACGGCACGGACGATGAAGACGGCTGTCCTGAAAATGACAACGACGGCGATGATGTTCAGGACGATGAAGATAAATGTCCGAAAGAACAGGAGGATTTTGACGGGTGGATGGATAAAGACGGCTGCCCTGAACTCGATAACGACGGCGACGGAATAGAAGATGAGCTGGACAAATGCCCGAACGAGTCAGAAAGTTTTAACGGATTTGAAGACAACGACGGCTGCCCGGATGCTGTAATACTTAAGAAAGACGAAAGGATAATACTCAATAATGTTTATTTTAAAATTGATTCCGCCGAACTTGAACCGGAGTCGTTCGAAACATTGAACGGGCTTAAAATAGTATTTGTAGATAATCCCGGTATAGTTGTACAGATCGAAGGCCATACCAGCAGCGAAGGCAGCGATGATTATAATCTTGACTTGTCAGAAAGAAGAGCGAAAGCTGTTGCGGATTATATCGTGAGTGTTCTTGGTGTAAGCAGCGAACAGATTAGTTCTATAGGACTTGGAGAATCAAAACCGATAGCGAACAATTCTACATCAAAAGGAAGAGCACAGAACAGAAGGATAGAGTTCAGAGTGGTTTCGAACGGCAAATAACTCTTTCTTTTGTTGGATTCATAATACTTTATGCTTGACTATTTGCTAACTATTAGTTAATTTTTATAGCTGTATAAAAGGATGTAAATAATTATAGGGAATGACAATGAAGAATAACTTTAAAAAGCTTACGATACTTGCAAGTCTGATGTTTGGTTTAAATATTTTTGGAAATTCTTTGACTGGATATTCAGGAATGATCAAACTGATGGATCCTGAGACTCACGGCAGCGGATTCTTTTCCGTGAATCTGTCAACTTTACTCGGACCGGGGGCGGTGGACGACAGTACGATAGTAGAGTCTTCGGGTATAAACAATTATTTCCAGTCAACAAACCATGTTTCTCTAAATGTCAGTCTCGGAAATTATATCGATATAGGCGTACAGACTTCTTTCGCAGTTGATTCCAGGGATGTGGAAAACAAGAATTATGATCTTACAAAATTAAATAATCTCGAGATAGGCGTTAAAGGAGCATTTAAAAGAACAGGATTTTTCAGAATGGGGGTCTATCTCTACGGGCTGGTACCGGTAGTCAAAGATTCTATAGAAAATTTTACCGAATTTTATGATGTAAATGAAATGGGGGCTGATTCTGCTGATTTTGTTGATTATTACAATCACAGAAAATTCAGCGACGAATTTCTTTTCAACCCTATGGCAAGTTTCGGCGGCAAATTCCTGGCTTCTTTCGGAAATGACAGGTTCAGAGTACTTATGAACGGGGGATATCTCTGGAGGACAGCTACTGAAAGAGATTCTTCACAGACGCCTGCTCAGGATGTTGAAATACTTCCTGACGCCTTTACGATGGGTGCAGGGTTTGATATTGTATTCAACAAGTATGTTGGAATGTTTCTTGAATGGGATGCAGAAAAGCTTATAGACAAAAAAGATGTCAGCGTAACAGATGAAGAATTTCTTCAGAAAGCCGGCGGCGGATTCAAATTCATAGGAAATAAGAATTTTTCTGCGACGATCGGAAGTTTTGCAGGATTATCAGAGAAGGACACACCCGACTGGCAGCTCTATGCAGGGATCACGCTTTCCGGGAACTGGATAGATCCCGATACCGATAAAGACGGTATTTTGGATGAAGTGGACAATTGCCCGAATGAACCTGAAGATTTCGACGGTTTCGAAGATACTGACGGTTGTCCGGAACTTGATAACGACAAAGACGGTGTCCCGGATATGGCTGACAAATGCCCGAATGACCCTGAAGATCTTGACGGATACCAGGATGATGACGGCTGTCCTGAAGACGATAATGATGCGGACGGTATAAAAGATACTTATGATAAATGTCCGAATGAGCCTGAAGACTTCGACGGTTATGAGGATCAGGACGGCTGCCCGGAATTCGATAACGACGGAGACGGTATTTTGGACAATGTGGATAAGTGTCCTGCCGAACCTGAAGACTTCGACGGTTGGCTTGATACTGACGGGTGTCCGGAATTTGATAATGACGGAGACGGCATAACGGACGATCTTGACAAGTGCCCTAATGAACCCGAAAGTTTTAACGGGTTTGAAGACTCAGACGGGTGTCCGGATGCTGTGATTTTGAAAAAAGATGAAAGGATCGTACTTGACAATATTTATTTTAAACTCGCTTCAGCTGAACTTGAACCCGAATCATTCGACACTCTGAATTCGCTGAAAAGGGTATTCTTAGATAATCCCGGAATAGTGGTTCAGATAGAAGGTCACACCGACAGCCAGGGAAGCGACAGTTATAATCTTGACCTTTCAAAGAGAAGGGCGAATACTGTTGCAGAGTATATTGTCAGAGTTCTGGGCGTAAGCAACGCACAGGTAAGCTCGATCGGATTCGGAGAATCCAAACCTGTCGCAGATAATAAAACATCTAAAGGAAGAGCCCAGAACAGAAGAATCGAGTTTAGAGTGGTCTCGACGGGAAGATAAAGAAAAAAGCAGGAGTCCGAATGACTCGTTTGGAAAAAAGCAATAAAGACGACTTAGATATAAATAAGTCCGAAATATTCAACTCAGATTATTATTTTGACGATATAATCGAAGAGCTGAGCGAGTCAGGTCTGTACTCTGAAAGCGAGATACAACCCGTAACGGCAGAAGAGAATGCTGCCGATTTATCGTCTGCGCAGAACAATGAGATCATAACATCCAAGATCGATGATGTCAATAAAGATATAAACCTCAGAATTCAGAAGATCGAGCAGAGAGTGCTTAATGCAAATGAAATGCTCTTCAACACAAAGAACGAACTTGTTCAGTCCATCCAAAAAATACAGAACAGCATACTTCTCATGAAATTTGAAACTGAAGAAGGAATAAACAAACTCAGTGACCTGTTTAAAGAGAAATTTGCTTCGGATTGCGTCAAAGAAAAAGCTTTTGATGAATTATACACTCAGCTGGAATCCTACAAAAGAAATTTTGTCCATTCGGCTCTAAAGCCTTTCGTTCACGACCTTCTCTTATTTTACGACAGATTAAATGCGGATATTGAGCATATGCAAAAGGAAAAAACAGGAGATTGTGCTAAGCTCACGACTTTTAAAGATGAGATATTAGAGATACTTTACAGAAACGATATAATGCCTGTTGAAGTGAGTGCTGAGGGAAGTAAATTCAATCCGGAAAAAAGCAATGCGGTTGACAAGTTCGATACCGAAGATGTAAATATGGATAATACAGTTAAAAAGGTACTGCGAATAGGATTCAAAAGGGGAAACGCATCAATAAGACCGGAACTGGTTCAGATATATAAACTTAACACAAAATAGGCTCTAAAAGATGTCGCTGCTTGATAAGCTAAAGGAAAAGTTCCATAAAAAAAAAGATACCGGCTCTCATCTCGATGAAATTAAGATCAAGAGAAGTATCCAGCTATATGAAGCGGCAGTAGCTTATTATAAGAGAAAAGACTACGAAAACAGTAAAAAGTTCTTTGAAAAAGCTTTACAATATGATCCTGACAATAAAGATGCTCAGCATAATCTTTCTGTAGTGATAAAGCAGATGGCACTTATTGAGGAAGCGAAGACAGCTAAACAACAGAAAAAAGATAATGCTGTAAATAAAGTAATGTCACAGGACAGTGAAGATATACTTAAAGAAGCAGCAAGCACAGAAGAGAAGGATAATGCATTTTATCTGAAAGCTCTTCGTCTTGACATGGATTCTACCCAGGAAGAAATCGTAGCAAGGGTAGATTCGGAATTCCGAAAATGGAGAACCAGAATCAATTCACCGAACATCAGAATGCGTTCGGAAGCAGAAGAGATGCTTGCGATTATTTCCCAGGCAAGAAGAAAATTATTGAAATGAGGACGATCAGATGAAGCTGATAGGTATAGACTTAGGAACAACAAACTCTGCAATTGCTATGGTAAATGAATTCGGCAAGGCTGAAATCATTCCGAATAAAGAAGGCGAAAGGATAACCCCTTCGGTAGTTCTATTTGATGATGACCAGATAATAGTCGGGAGCATAGCCAAACAGTCCTGCGTGGCAGAACCTGAGAGAACGGTAGCTTCAATAAAATCACAAATGGGTTCCAGCGATTTTGTATTTGAATATAAACAAAACGAATATAAACCTGAAGATATATCCGCTATGATCTTAAGAAAGCTCATTGAAGACGCTGAAAATTTTTTAAACGATAAAATAACAGATGTAGTTATTACAGTTCCGGCCTATTTTAACGACAAACAGAGAAAGGCTACAGTTGATGCCGGCAAAATATCAGGGGTAAATGTTCTCCAGATAATAAACGAGCCTACTGCTGCAGCGCTGACATACGGACTGGACAAAAATATTCAGCAGAAGATCCTCGTATATGATCTCGGCGGAGGGACTTTCGATGTTACTATAATGAAAGTAGATAACGCCAATTTTGAAGTTCTTGCAAGTGACGGCGACAGACAGCTCGGAGGTAACAATTTTGACGAAAAGCTGATGATATATCTGAATGACAAGTTCAAGCAGCAGCACGATATAGATCTTTTCGAGGACCCGGTTCTTGTGCAGGATCTGAGGCTTAAAGCGGAAAATTCCAAAAAGGTACTTTCCACAAAATTGAGCACTACAGTTTATCTTTCAGCAAAAGGAAAATCAGCCAGAATAACAGTTACACGAAAGCTGTTTTCGGATCTTGTTGCAGATTTTGTTACCAGAACAGAACTACTGATAAATGCGGTAATGACCGATGCGGGGCTGGAATGGAAGGATATGGATCAGGTGTTATTAGTCGGCGGTTCAACAAGAATTCCCGCAGTGATCGATATGATATTGAGAGTTACCGGGAAAAAGCCTTCCACTCAGGTAAACCCGGACGAAGCGGTAGCTCTCGGCGCAGCAATACAGGCCGGTATAATAACAGCTAAAGACCAGACCCAGAATGTTAACGATATGGTCAGAATGAAATACGGGGCGATTAATGTCTCAGATGTTACCGCTCACAGTTTCGGGGCTATAACTCTTGACGAATTTGATAATAAAAGAAATGCGATCATTATACCCAAGAACAGCAAGATCCCGGTAAGAAAAAGCCAGATATTCTACACTTCGACACCAAATCAGACTCAGGTGAAAATGGTTGTAATACAGGGTGAGGATCCCGATCCTGAATTTTGTACTACAATAGGCACTACGACCTTGGATTTTCCTCCAAAACCTGAGAATTCCCCCATCATATTTAATTACGAGTATGATGTGAACGGAATTATTAATGCAACAGCCAAAGACCCTGACACCGGAAAGAAAAGCGAAATACAGATAGCCAGAGAAGGTGCGCTTACTAAGGAACAGATCGCAAACAAAAAGAATAACCTAAATTCCATGTTCCCGAGACGCAGAGAGTATATCTCTAAAGAATCATTCTCTGAAGACAGCGCTGACAGTATAACTTCACAACAGAATATCCGTAAAGATTCCGGAGCAAGCCTTGTAAACGATGTGTTTGTAGCTGTTAATGACGAAGAATCATTTGAAGAAAAACAGATATACAAGCAGTTAGAAAAAAGAGATTCGATCGATGCTATCCTCGACAAGTCGGAGATCGGCACCGTAACATCGGCTGATCTGAAAAAAGAGATCAACGAAGAATTTTCTATGCTGGATAATGCTTTCGAGAAGGACGGGAAAATCGTTGATAAAGCTGAACAGGTTCAGGCCAATGAGGAAGTAATTGTAAACTCTAATTTTATCGAAAGATTTGATTCAAAAACTGAAAAAAGTAAAGATGCGCCAAAATCATCTCCAAAGGTAATAATTCCTGATATTTCAGTAGATGAACAGATAGATAAATTCGACAAAAAGATTGAATCTATGTTCAAAGAGGAAAAGAAAGNNAAATTGAACAAGACGATGAACTTGATTCTTTCTTCGATGATCTGGAACCTACCGAAACTGCGGCGGAAAATCAGAAAAACGAAATTCCTGAAGCCGAACCGGAAAACATTAAGCTTTCAGATATTGAGAAAAAACCGGCTGATAATGATTTTGATAATGTGTCTATGGAGGATTCTTCGATCACTGAAAGCCAGTCTTTTGACGATGAACTTGATGAGATCGGAAAATCGGAGTTTATTATTGACAGAAGCGAGTATTTGACAGATGAAGATATCATGAGGATCAAAGAAGAGGGAAATATAAAGAGCGGGATAGATATTTCTGATATGAAAGTAAGTAGAGATGAATCTTTCAACGAAGACGATGTAAACCAGCTGTTTTCGTCCAAGGATTCAAAGAAATATGTTAATTCAGAAAAGGATAAACCAAAATCTATCGAGATCAAAAAAGAAGATATATCTGACTGGATAGATGAGTAAAGGGAGATAGATTTTATGCCGGAAAGAAAAATTTTATACACAGTGATGGATAAAATGAAATTATCCAAGACAATAAAGAGGATCGCATCCGAGATAGTTGAAAATCATCAGGAGCAGTACCCGCTGGTGATCGTCGGCCTTAAAACGAGAGGCGAGTATATTGCTAATAGAATTTGCGCAGAGATACTGAAAGCAGAAAACATCAGGCTCGAGAAAGGTGTACTCGATTCAACTCTTTTCAGAGATGATTTCAGAGTGAATCTTAAAGTTCCGAGCTTTTCGGTTAACGACATGCCTTTTTCAATTGACGGAAAAAAGGTAGTACTTGTGGATGATGTGATTTTTACGGGAAGAAGCGTGAACGCAGCAATAAATGCTCTTATGGACAGAGGCAGACCCAAGATAATTCAGTTTGCCGTACTTATTGACAGAGGTTTCAGAGAACTTCCTGTCAAAGCTGATTATATTGGAGAAGTTGTTAAGACACTTCCGACACAGGAGATCAGGGTAAAACTCGAAGAGATCGACAAAGAAGATGCTGTATATTTGGTAGAAAAAAATTAGCGATAGAAATATCGCTTTTTTTTTGCCGGCTGTGAATTTTATAAACTTTTAAAATAAAGAGGGAAAGATGGACAGATTAGAGGATAAGAAGCTTCTAAAGATCAAACACCTTTTAGGGATAAAGGGCATGTGCAGGGAGGATCTGGAACTGATACTGAAAACATCAGAAAGTTTTAAACAGATACTTGATACTCCCAACAAAAAAGTAGCTGCCCTGAAAGGTATCACCGTAGTTAATATGTTCTTTGAGAATTCAACGAGAACAAAAATCTCCTTTGAGATGGCAGAGAAGAGGCTGTCAGCGGATGTTGTAAACTTCGCGGCTTCATCTTCATCCTTAAAGAAAGGGGAAACACTGATCGACACAGCCAAAAATATTGAGGCTATGAAAATTGATATGGTCGTAATGAGGCACAGTACTCCAGGCGCACATAAAATGCTAATGGAGAATCTGGATTCTGTAATAATAAATGCCGGCGACGGGGCTCACGAACATCCCACACAAGCTATTTTGGACCTTATGACGATAGTCGAACACATTCCGAATCTGAAGGGGAAACGGGTTACGATGGTCGGAGATATAGTACATTCAAGAGTGGCTATGTCGAATATTCATGCGCTTAAACTCTACGGAGCAAAAGTTCAGGTATGCGGTCCGTCAACCCTGATACCGAAAGACATCGAGAAGATGGGTGTGGATGTTACTTACGACCTTAATGAAGCAATACAAAATTCCGACGCAATGAACATCTTAAGGATCCAGCTTGAAAGGCATGTCGGATCCTCTTTTCCGTCTCTAAGAGAGTATCATAACTACTGGGGTATAACCAACGAAAAACTTGCAAGGGCCAAGAACGACATTCTTATACTTCATCCCGGGCCTATGAACAGGGGTGTGGAAATAGACGATGACGTAGCCGACGGAGATCATCAGGTGATTCTGGATCAGGTATTGAACGGTGTAGCTTCAAGGATGGCGGTTCTCTATCTGCTGAGCGCTAATATTGGAGGTGAGAAATGAAAAAAATGATCAACAATATATTTCTAAGCGAACCGGCTTTTAAACCGGCCGCAGAAAAATTACTTATTAAGAACGGCACTGTAATTGATACTTCAGCCGAAAAGCAATACAAAGCTGATATTTTTATAGTGAACGGCAGAATAGAAAAAATTTCGGAGAATATTAAAGCTGAGAAAGGCTGTGAGATTATCGATGCCAAAGGTCTTTATATCACTTCAGGTTTTTTTGACATGCATGTTCATTTAAGAGAACCGGGCTATGAACAGGCTGAGAATCTGGTAACCGGAACTAATGCGGCGATGACAGGCGGGATCACTTCCCTTGCGGCGATGGCTAATACAACCCCGTGCGTTGACAATAAATTTATTTTAAAAGATATTCAAAGCAGATCAAAAGAGCTGCTTGTTAATGTTCATCAGATACCGGCAGTTACACTTAAAAGGGAAGGTAAAGTTCTGGTCGAAATGACAGAATTGTTCGAGAATGGAGCGCTGGCATTTTCGGACGACGGTAACGGGATTGAGTCTTCTGAAACAATGACCGGAGCGCTGACTTATGCAAAAATGTTCGGAACGCCGATCTTAGTTCATCCTGAAGACCATTCTTTCTCAGAGTGGGTCATGAATGAATCGTTTACTTCTACAGAGCTTGGAATGTCCTATCTTCCTAACATAGCTGAAAGCATTAATGTCACAAGAGACATTGAGATAGCCCGTTATGTTGACGGGAAAGTTCACTTTCAGCATGTAAGCGCAAAAGAAAGTGTTGAGCTTATCAGAAAGGCGAAAAAGGAAAAACTAAAAGTAACATGCGAAGTTACTCCGCACCATTTTTCTCTGACAGATGAAAAAGTCAGAACATTCTCGACAGATTATAAAATGAACCCGCCTTTGAGAACACAGGAAGATCTAGACGCGATACATAAAGGCCTTAAAGACGGAACTATTGATGTTATAGCCACAGATCATGCGCCTCACCCCTCCGAAAAGAAAAATGTTGAGTTCGATTTTGCACCTTTTGGAGTTCTGGGTCTTGAAACCATGTTTTCTGCAGGTATAACTTATCTGGTCAGATCTGAAAAATTAAGCCTGATGGAATTTCTCAAGAAAATTACGGCAAACCCGAGGAGGATCTTAAATCTGGATGCCGACCTTTTGAAAAAAGGAAAAATTGCCGAACTTACAATTTTTGATATTGATCAGAAATGGAAGGTTGATAGAAGAAAATTGAAATCGCTTTCAATAAATACCTGTTTCCACGGCGAAACCCATTACGGAAAAGTAAGATTTACAATTAACAACGGAAAAATTTTCAGAGCATGAAAAAATTAGCGGTTGCCGGGAATCCTATAGCATATAGTAAAAGCCCCGAAATTTTCAAGGTACTGTGCGCCGCATATGACATTAACGCAGGATATGTCAGGATCAGTGCTGAAAGCCCGGAAGAAATAATGTCCGTCGTTTCTAAATACGGTATAACCGCATTTAATGTTACATCTCCGTTCAAAGAAAAGATGTCATGTTTTTTACATGATACCGATCATATCGCAAAGGATACAGGATCGGTAAATCTGGTAATAAATAAAAACGGGAAATTTTACGGCTTCAATACCGATGTTTACGGAGTGCAGCATTCTCTTTTGTTTCACAACATAAATGTAATTAGAAGAAAATGTTTAGTTATCGGAGCCGGGGGCGCCGCAAGATCTGCAGTTTTTGCATTGAAAGATCTTGGGTCAGAAGTTTATATCTGCAATAAAACCGATGAGAAGGCTGATAAAATATCATCTGAACTTGGTTGCGGACTTATCCTGTATGAAAATTTGAAAGAGAATTTATCAGACATTTTTTTGATGATAACAGCCGTGCCCGAGATTTCTGCTGATATAAAAGATGAGTTGAAAAATATAATAGTTTTTGAAGCAGGCTACCGGGAACCTCAATTTAAAACATTCTGCAAAAAACATTTAGACGGTATGGACTGGCTGATATATCAGGCTGTCAGGAATTTCGAGTTGATTTTTGACATTAAACAGGAATTTAAAACTGTAAAAGAAGAGCTTCAAAAGCGGAAAGAAAAAGTAAACTTAGCTTTTATCGGATCTACCTGTACCGGAAAAACTGCTTTCGGCAAATTTGTAGCTGCAAGATTTGGAATGAACTTTATTGATACCGACAGGGAAATTGAAAATAAAGCAGGTATGAAAATAACTGAAATGTTTAAAGTGCACGGTGAAGGGTATTTTAGAAAAAGGGAAAGCGAAGTCATAGCCCGATCCGTTCTGGACGGGGGATCGGTTATCTCTATAGGAGCAGGCGCGGTGGAATCAGAAACCAACAGGAAACTGATCAAAGACAACTGTTTTACGGTACTGATAGATTCAGACACTGAGGTTATCTTATCGAGGCTTAAAATGGATGAATTGAATAAGCGTCCGATGCTGGATAACGACCGATTGAGAGAAAGCTTAGAAAAATTGTTCGGGAAAAGAAAAGACTGCTACTTCGCGGCTGCCGATCTTATAATTAAGACCGGGTCTGGCTTTGTCGAAGAAGAAGCGGAAAAGATAATCCGGGAACTTAATGCAAGATAAAATTTTAATAAATCCCGGGCATATATCCGGAAAGATAAATGCATATCCGTCAAAAAGTTATATTCAAAGGGCTTTAGCTCTCGGGCTTTTGAATAAACAGGGGATCGAGATAAGGAATTACAAGGAGTGTTCAGACTCAAATTCCGTTCTTTCTTCGGTAAAAAAACTTGGCGCAAAAGTCGAAGTAATAGATGGAAATATTAAAATTTCAGGACCTGAAAATTTTAAGCCGTTCGGGATAAATTGCAAAGAGTCCGGACTATGCCTGAGAATGTTCGCTCCAATTCTTTCGCTTTCTGACATAGAATACAAAATAAAAGGCACGAATCAGCTATTAAACAGAGGTAACGGCTATATTCCGGATATATTGAACATGCTGGGGGTGGTATGCAGTTCAGACGATGACTGTATGTATGTGAAAGGGCCGATCAAAAGCGGAAATATTCTAATTGAAAACCCCTCCGGGTCACAGCTGATCACAGGATTGATGTTCGCTTTGTCTAAAGTTGATGGCAACAGCATTATCACAATTAAGAATCCGGTAAGCTTCCCTTATATAAAAATGACATCAGAACTGCTAAACGAGTTCGGGGCAGATATCAACATAACCGGAAATAATAAAATTATCGTCTCGGGGAATCGCAGCTTCACGGGCGGAATTATTGATATCGAGGGCGACTGGTCATCATCAGCATTTTATCTGGTTGCGGGGGCAATAAGCGGTCAAATATCTGTTTCAGAATTAAGCCCTAGCAGTCTTCAGCCTGATGATGCGATTCTTAATTATCTCAAGACAGCCGGAGCAAAGGTAGAACTCAAAAATAATGCTGTCCGTGTGACAAAAGCTGATCTGACCGGATTTGAAGCTGATATAAAAGACCATCCGGATCTTTTTATTCCGCTTGTTATTTTAGCTTTGAATTGCAGCGGTATCAGCAGAATTCACAATTACGGCAGGCTGAAATTTAAGGAATCGGACAGACCTTCGGTTCTTGTTTCAGAACTGAAAAAGGCCGGAGCGAAAATTTCCGCCGGCAAAGAATTTATGAGAATCGAAAAAAGTGAACTTTATTATAGCGTGCTGGATACTCACAACGACCACAGGATGGCAATGGGATTTGCTGTTGCCGCACTAAATTCAGTCTCAGGACTTGAAATAAATAATACGAGATGCGTAAACAAATCATACCCGGGGTTCTTTGGCGAATTTAAAAATCTAATCACGGAGATCAGAAAATGAACAGTTTCGGGAGAATTTTCAGAGTAGAGATATACGGGGAATCTCACGGAGAATCGGTCGGAGTCGTAATTGACGGCTGTCCGCCGGGCATAAAGCTTGAGCCGGAAGATTTTTATACGGATCTTGAAAAAAGAAAACCGGGCTCAGTAACGGGCACTTCAAAAAGATCAGAATCCGATATTCCGTTCATAAAAAGCGGAGTGTTAAAAGGGATGACCACAGGGTCGCCGATAATGATCGAATTTATAAATCAGGACAAACAGTCGGACAGCTACGATGAATTTGTTAATAAACCGAGACCGGGCCATGCAGATTTTACTGCCGGAGTTAAATTCAATGGATATAATGACCATAGGGGGAGCGGCCATTTTTCGGCAAGGCTGACCGTCGGGCTTGTTGCGGCAGGGGTCATAGCGAAAAAAATAATAAACGGAGTAAAAATAAATTCGAGAATTGTTGAGATAGGAGGTTCAAAGGATTTTGATCTTGTTGTAAAAAAAGCTTCCGGGAACGGAGACAGTCTCGGCGGAATTATTGAGTGTACGATAGATGATTTGCCTGTTGGTTTGGGTGAACCGTTTTTTGATTCGTTCGAATCAGTAATAAGCCATCTCGTTTTTTCGATACCCAGTGTTAAAGCTGTTGAATTCGGCGAAGGGTTCAAATCTGCAAAAATGAAAGGCAGCGAGTATAATGACAGACTAACTGATAAAACAGGAAAAACCGATACGAATAACTGCGGGGGTATCTCAGGTGGTCTTTCGAACGGTAATCAGATTGTTTTCCGCGCGGCTTTCCGACCACCGTCATCGATAATGATAAGGCAAAGGACGCTTAATCTAAAAAGCGGCAGGAAAGAAGATATAGTTATAACAGGCAGACATGATGTTTGTCCCGTTTTGAGGTCGAGCGTGATAGTTGAAGCTGCTGCAGCCATATGTGTCGCAGATCTTTTACTAACTGACAAACTTTATAAAACAAATAATATTTAAATTTAATTTGCATTAGACCTCAAAAATTGCGTATATTATATTTGACAGGAAATAATCAAACATGTGTTGTTTAGTGAATATAAATAGCGGGGGTAATGCTATGAAGTATAAGGGTGCAGTAGTATTGATGCTTGTAATTCTTTTGGTTTCCTGTGTAAAAAAGGAAAAAGAAGACACAAAACAAGTAGTTGTTTCCGTGAAAGACTGGTCAAGCCCCGAGAAAATAGATCCGCTTGACCCGAAGGTTAATGAATACCTTGATGTTAACATCAGGGATTACATGATCAAAGCCGATAAGGCTTACTGGGACAAAGATTATAAATCAGCTGCTCAGTATTATCTTTTCCTTTTAAGCCACAATGTTTACGATATAATTGCGACCTACAATCTCGCCTGTACATACGGGCTTATGGGAAATTCAGAAATGGCTTCCAAGTTTCTTTACAAAGCCAT
>DMTS01000125.1:230-11846 GCA_003477045.1 Candidatus Delongbacteria bacterium | reverse complement strand
GCTTGCAAAGCTGAACCATGATGTGCAGGAACTTCACAGCAGCATCGAGCCGGATATATACAAACCGCATGATGAAGAGGGAATTAAAAAGTTCTTTGATTCTTTTTTAATCAAGGATAATGTTTTTGCTTTTATAGCTTATTTTGAGGATACTCCTGCGGGTTACATCGTTTTGATAAAGAGAGATTATCCCGAAGGCCCTTTTACAAAAAGACATTTAAGCATTCATATTGACCAGATATGCGTAGAAAATAGATTTAAAGGTAAAGGGATCGGAAAAGCTCTGATCGGTTTTACTTCGCAATTCGCTAAGGATAATGGCATCAACAGGATAGAGCTGGATTTTTGGACAAAAAATAAGAATGCAGGTGAATTTTTCAAAAGCCAGGGATTCGAAACATACAATGAGAAGATGCGTAAAATACTTAAATGATAATCATGTTATAATTTCTGGATATTTTGATATAGAACGCGGATTTCTGATGTCGAGCCTTAATTAATATCACTTCACCCCGCCAAATCAGCATTTCGTCGGACAATCGTTTGATGACATTACATTTAATTATATATTACCGGTGTAAGTCAAACAAACTAAAAAAGAGGAAAATAAAATGACAAACAATAAAAACACACAAATGACAGTAGAAGATAAAAAACAGGTAGAGGCAGTTAACTTCACCTTCAAATTCAGAAACTCACTGTCAAAATTCAGGAACTAATCAGAACTNNAAAATTTAAAATAGGCAGTAAAATGAGATTTTCAAAATTATTTTTGTTCACAACAAAGGAATTTCCCAAAGACGCGGAAGTGATCAGCGATAAATTACTCCGTAAATCCAATATGCTGGTAAAATCTCATTCGGGCTTTTATTATTATACCCCGCTACTATATAAAACTTTACAGAAGATCAGAAATATCATTTCTCAGGAAATGGATAAAGCTGGGGCTCAGGAAGTTCTGCTGCCGATATTGATGAAAAAGGAATTATGGGAGGAATCCGGACGCTGGGATACTTATTTAAACGCTGATATAATGTTTCATCTGTCAAACAGAAAAGATACAGAAATGTGCCTTGGCCCGACCCACGAAGAGGCAGTCACCGATCTGGTAAGAAAATTTATAACTTCATATAAACAGCTTCCGGTGATACTGTATCAGCAGAATACCAAGTTCAGAGATGAAATTAGACCAAGGTTCGGACTGATGAGAACCTGCGAATTTATTATGAAAGACGCGTACAGTTTCGATCACAGCGAAAAAGGACTTGATGAATCCTATAAAACAATGCGTGCGGCGTATAAGAACATCTTTGACAGGATCGGGCTGAATTTTATAATCGTACAGGCGGATTCCGGAGCGATAGGCGGAAGCGGATCGGAGGAGTTTATGATAACTGCCGACAGCGGTGAAGACACTTTGTTATACTGCCCTGACTGCGGATATGCGGCCAATATTGAAAAAGCTGATTCGATCCTGAATGAAGTGGAATTCAAAGATTTTAACTGTGAACTGATCAAACTTCATACACCGGATATAAAAACAGTAGAGGAACTGGTAAAGTTTACCAATAT
Organism: Candidatus Delongbacteria bacterium; assembly: GCA_003477045.1. Classification (GTDB taxonomy): domain Bacteria; phylum UBA4055; class UBA4055; order UBA4055; family UBA4055; genus UBA12480. Next base: position 10,274 of record DMTS01000125.1, on the reverse strand, counting down.
TCCGGCTTATCAAATGATTAAAACGGTTATCTTTAAACTGATATTCAAAGAATCTGAGAAATTCGCTGCAGTACTGATCCGCGGAGATCTTGAGATAAATGAAATAAAACTTAAGAACCATTTTGATTGTCTTGAACTTAAGACGGCAACGGAAGATGAAGTAAGAACCCTGACCGGAGCGCAGGTTGGGTTTGCCGGTCCGTTCAATTTAAATTCCGCAGTTGAACTGATCGGGGATAATTCGATTAAGGAGGTAAATTATTTTCTGTGCGGGATCAACGAAACCGATTATCACAATATTAATGTCTGCTTCGGCAGAGATATAACAATGCCTCCGGCCTTTGATTTAAAACTTGCAAAACAGGATGAAATATGTCCTAACTGCATAAAAAGCAGACTTATCAGAAAAATGGGGATCGAAGCAGGACATATATTTAAGCTTGGAACAAAATATTCATTAAAAATGAATGCGTTCGTAACAGGCGAGAACGGAGAAAGCATTCCCATGCTGATGGGCTGCTACGGAATAGGCACTTCAAGAATAATATCCGCCGCAATTGAGCAGAATCACGATCAGAACGGGATAATCTGGCCTGTTTCTATAGCACCGTATCACATAATAATCATTTTAATCGGAAAAGAGACAGAGATCACAAATAAAGCTGATGAACTTTACGATTCACTTTTGAACAAGGGTTACGAAGTATTATACGACGACAGAGATGCAGGTTTCGGTTTCAAGATGAAAGATGCCGATCTGATAGGAATTCCATACAGAATAGTGGTCGGAAAAAAGGCTCTTGAAGGCATATTTGAAGTATCGGAAAGGACATACAATCAGAAGATAGAAATGGATACTTCAGCTTTATATTCTTACTTAAACAATAAGCTGAAGTTAATAAATTGATTCCGGAAATGATGAAAATAACAAAACTCAATATTTTAGATAAATTACCTCTCACCTGTTCACGGAAAGGAACATGTTGTTTTGGAAATCTTGTGCTGATAAATCCCTGGGAGCTGGTCTGCATTGCGAAAGAGAAAATAATCACCCCGAGGGAATTTCGTGATCTTTATTGTGAGTATGGAGGGATCCGTTTACGATTTAGCGGAAAAGTCGGGTGGAAGGGAAAGCAGGCTTGCAGTCAATATGTGGATAATCTTGGGTGCAGTGTGTATTTAGGGCGTCCGCTGGCATGTCGTTTATTTCCGCTCGGCCGTCAGATACAAAGTGAAGTTGTTCAATATATTCACCAGGGGGAAATTTTTCCGTGCATGGAAGGATGTCCTGAGGTTTCCGGATTGCCTTATTTAAGTGTAGGCGAATATCTTGAAGGGCAGATTACTGGTAACTTCGAAAAGGCCCAGGATGCATATTTAGAAATGATGCAGAGTATTGCCGATATCGCATTTATGCTTCTCCTTGATACCGGTTTGGCTGGATCCGGAGATAAAAAAACATTGCAGCTTTGGAGGAAAATGGGCAGCGAGCTTCCTGAAGTATTGGCAAACAGGATCGGTCATGAATGGCTAGATATGTTGACGATTCCGGAAATTTCTGATGAGTCAGACGACCCTATTTCATTTGTCGGAAAACATCTCGATCTGCTCCAGTTAAAAGCACAGGAAAAATTTGAAGCTCTTCAATCAGAAAAAGAATTTCATGAAGCTTCTGTTTTAATGATGGGTTTAGCTTTACATCTTGGACGCGCCTTAGGAACAGATCCAAAAATTCTTTCAGAACATTGGATCAATATCGCAAAAAGTCACGGCGCGCTTGAATAACGACCTCTATTCAATTCTTTTTTTTATTGATATGTTCCCTAAATTTCATTATATTAGGTAAGTGTACTTGCCGAAATTATAACAAATACGGGAACTATAATGATAGAAAGAACAATAAAAAATCGAATTAAAAGCAGTTTTTTTAAAGATAAAGCCATAATTATTTACGGGGCAAGACAAGTAGGTAAAACGACTCTAGTAAATGATCTAATTGCGGATGAACCGGAAACGAGTGCCTATCTGAACTGCGATGAACCTGACATCAGGGAAAGTCTCTCAAATGTTACATCTACAAAGCTAAAGGAGATTTTCGGTAGTAAAAAAATAATTTTTATAGATGAAGCACAGCGGGTAAAAAACATAGGACTTACTCTTAAGATCATCGTGGACACTTTTAAAGATCTGCAGGTTGTAGCTACAGGATCATCAGCGTTAGAACTTTCAAACAGCATTATGGAGCCTTTGACCGGAAGGGCTTTTGAGTATCATCTGTATCCATTCTCAGTTGAAGAATTATCAGCAAAATACTCAGATCTGGAATTTAAAAGGATACTTGAAAACCGGATGATCTACGGAAATTATCCCGATATAATAAATTATCCCGACGAAGCCGAAAAAAGACTGGGAATGATAGCAAATAATTATTTATATAAAGATTTGCTTCAATATCAGAATATAAAAAAATCAGATGTATTAGAAAAGCTGGTGAGAGCACTTGCACTGCAAATCGGAAGCGAAGTATCTTTTAATGAACTTGCAGCTATGCTCGGTGTGGCTAAGCAGACGATAGAACACTATGCAAAATTACTTGAACAGAGTTTTGTGATCTTCAGGCTTACTCCTTTCAGCCGTAATTTGCGTTCAGAATTAACAAAGAAATGCAAGATATACTTTTATGATACAGGGATCCGGAACTCACTGATAAAAAACTTCAACCCTCTTGACTTTAGAACAGACTCGGGAGCTCTTTGGGAGAATTACATCATCTCGGAAAGGATCAAGAAAAACTCAAATTCCGATAAAAATCTCAATATCTATTTCTGGCGCACACTTCAACGGCACGAAATTGATTATATTGAAGAAAAGAACGGTGTTATCTCAGGGTTTGAAATGAAATACAGTAAAAATAATTTCAAAATTCCTGCCCCCTTTACACAAAGCTACCCCGGATCACCCGTCAAACTTGTCAATAAGGATAATTTCAGAGATTTTGTGACGGATTAACACTTAAAATTATCATTTCACCCCACCATTTCACCCGTTCGTCGGACTTTCGTTTGATGCCCTTACATTTAGTTATATATTACCGTTGTAAGTTAAACAAACCCTAAAACAAGGAGCTTAAAATGAAAACAAATAATAACACTCAAATGACAGTAGAAGATAAAAAAGCCGTAGAAGTAATAAATATCTCCTACAAATTCAGGAAAAACATTGAAGGGACAAAAGGAATCTTCAGCTTCTAAATAACTCCACTTAACTCACTCTCACTCCTCAACGAAAAAGGCCTCAGAAATGAGACCTTTTTTATTCTACTTTACAATCTTTCTGGCACAATAATAAATGTCTGCTTCGATCATTACATCGTTTTCATAAAAATGATGCACAAAGTATAGATTCCCCGCGTCATCAAGCGTAGGCTCCCCTGCGAATTGTGAAATTATCAGTTCCGGAGCTGACCAAGCTCCTCCGGTCTTTTTTGACCTGTAGATCGCAGGAGTGCCGAGATAATATCTTAAAAACCACAGTTCATTTCCGTCGGTAGAAATATAAGGCCATCCTTCCGTTTCATAAGTGTTTACTGCCGAAATATTGATAGGGTCGGACCATATCTCGCCGCTTCTTGAAGTTACCCATACATCGTATCCTCCCGATCCGCCGGTTCTTCCTGAATGAAAATATAGATCATCACCGTGAATATGAACTTCGCCTATCTGAATTTCTTTCATGAGCCTGTCACCTGCGTAAGTCCAGTTTTTCCATTTTCCTTCTATCAATTCAGAAGTGAACATGTTGACGCCTTCGTATCCTTCTCTTGCTGACGCGAACCACATTTCTGTTCCTTGAATTGATACAGCTCCGTCAAGAGCTAATTTTCCCGGTTCCTGAAGCCAGACCCTTTCCGCTTCCGTCCAGCTTCCGCCGACCTTATGTGACACCCAGACTCCGGTAACATCATCGAATAACTGCTCTTCGGCCGTTTTTCTTACATCGGGGGTGAAAAAGAAGTACATTGTGTTTCCGTCGGGCAGGATGAAAGGCGAATCTTCCGCGCCGGAAGTATTTATTGCGGAATCAAGCGGTACCGGATTCTCGAATTCGTCTGTTTTATGAAGTACAGGCGGATGAAGATCGGTTTCGGGAGTTACTTTGATTATATCGGCAGGAAGTTTATCGTGTCTGTCAACCGAAGGATATACCGGCGTATCTTCAGTTTTATCGTCATCGCAGGATGATATTAACAGGCAGAAAGTTAAAGTAATTAGTATTGCTTTGTAAATATTCTTCCTCATAACTTCCTCCAAAATTAGATTACAATAATTTAATCTTTTGTGTTTTATTTGTCAACTGATTGTTATTTATTGAGATTATAAATTATGGAAAGCCTGCTTAAAATATAATCATTTTTCGATACGATTATGACCGCTTTATCTTTGTCGGTAAATTCGAAAAACGAATCTATATCTTCCCTGCCCAGCAGATCGAGTCCTTCGTCAATTATAAACAGATCGGGGTCTTTGAGAAGCGAATTGATCAGATACAATTTCTGAACCTGGCCTGATGACAGCTTTATTCCGCTTCTGCCTGAGGTTGTATTCAAATCAAAGTCTTTTATTCCTATGAATTCTCTGATCCTGTCCGCGCCGAATTCTGAGACAGCTTTTTCGGGTTCTTTGATGCCGTAAGTGATTATTTTAAAAATCGTCCCGCTTAGTTCGGTATTTTCGTTGTTTACGAAAGCTATTTTACTCCTGAGGTTTTTATTGTCGTATTCTCTGATCTTTTTATTGTTGATGAGAATTTCTCCGCTGTCGGGATGATAAAATGCCGGAATAAGATTAACAAGGCTGGTTTTGCCTGTTCCCGATGCTCCTGTTATACCTAATGATCCTCCTTTTTCGAGCGAAATAGAAATATTGTTCAGTATGTCGTTCCCGCCCAGAGTAAGTGAAACATCTTTAAGCTCGATTTTATCAATTTTCTCTATTTTATCCGTTCCTTGATTTTCCTCGTCTGGATTTTCAAGCAGAGCAACGATCTTGTCCGCTCCGGCCAATGAAAAGTTCAGATCGCCTAAGGATTCCGCCACTTTTTTGAATGGTTTATAGGCGGCTTTGAGTACGGACAGATATAAAACGATGTTCCCCGCTCCCATCTGTTTATTGACAAGCAGATAACAGAAATATACAGCTATAACGGCTATTCCGAAAATGCCCATTATCTCGTTCGAAGGTTTAAGAAAATATTTTATCTTAATGTTCTTTACCGCAAGCTGATAATATCTGAGTGTGTGGTCTTTGAAGCTGCCGAGTTCTGTATCTTCAGTTCCGGCCATCTTTATGAGCTGATTTCTTTCGGCGTTATCCTTCAGCAGTTCCGTATAGTCTGCCGTCGTGTCCGAAATCCCTTTGCTGAGCTTCTTCATTTTTCTTGAAAAGTATCTGATGATGTAAAGCGAAACGGGGAAGAAAAGCGCCGCGAAAACTGAGATCTTGAAATCAATATAGAACAGCACCGGGCAAAATATTAGTAAAGCTATTGAAGACCTTGAGAGCTCGATAAATAGATCAATCACATTCTGAAGGATTGTCACATCGTAGGTAACCCTCGACATCAGATCGCCTGTCCTGCTTTTTAAAATCTTTGTATAAGGCAGTTTTATGATCTTTTCGCATATTGTATCCTTGATCTCCTTGAGTATCTTCTGGATCGCAAAATTGAAATAGATGTCCCTCAAATACCTGAAAAGACCGTCGAGAATGTATATGATCATAAAGAGTATGCAGATCAGAACGAATGCCTGAAATATTCTGTCAGGATCTTTGATCGAAAATTTTAATGGATCGAATTTCATATCAAGAAACTTAACCGGAACTTTTATGCTCAAATGATCCGTGTTGGATGTAAGATTTTCAAGCGAATCCGCTATAACCTTATATATCACGCCGGGAAACAGCTCGAAAATACTCATCAGCAGAGTGAAAACTATCCCGAGAATTATCGGTTTTTTTGAATTTATCAAAAATTTTGAAAGAAACCTTATAGATTTCATCTGAACCTTTTTAGTTTGAATTCATGCAGGTGAATGTATCGCGGGTCCACCTTCTGAACGCGCAGTTAATACAGGAAACAGAATCGTCAATTGTTTCATCTTCATCATCGGGCATAAAACTGAGGCACTTTTTCGCGGCTTCCCTTGCTTTATCGTGCTCAATTACCGATATTTCCGGTTTATTTATTGAATTAATCATTTTCAATGCTCTTTAAGTTCTTTTCTTGATAAATTCACCCAGATGCCATCTGAATTTTTCCTTACTAACAGAACAGACCTGTGGTCGTACATGACTGTTTTGATCTTATCGCCCAACAGCACTTTCTCTTCCGGGTTCAAAGGGTTGAATTTCTCATCCATGACTTTGTCAATCAACTGGCTTTCCTCAATTTCCTTTACCGAGAGTGATCCGTTATTCGTTTTCATGTCGAATTTACCCTTAAATCTTCCGTCGTGCCCGGTAAGCCTGAGACCCGCGCCCGCGAGAGCTCCTATTATGCCGTCTCCCGTTCCTCCGTGCTCCGACAGATGTATGCCCGATCCTGAAGCCAGCGCATAAGCTCCGTGCTTTGTCAGAACCTCATTTTTCGCACGGATACCCCAGTCAATGATTTTTTCACGCTCCGCCTCAGAAATATCTTCACAGCTGATAACGCACAGCCCGGGATCTGAATTTTGTGCTGAGTTCGCTTTAAGATAACTCGCCGCATTTTCTTTTATTTCCTCAAACTGATGCTTTTCGATGATTCCTTCGCAGCACATGGAACTGTTGTGTGAAGTATATTTTATATCCTCATGAATTAGAAGCTGATGCCTGGTCACTCTCGAGAATTTCCCGTTGAATTTTTGAGTTAATTCGGTACAGAGATCCTCAAGTATCTCGCCTGTTCCTTTCGTGCCAATATCATCTGTATCGTCTATTGAGATCANNAAGTAGTTCCGACTATCTCCGTACCTTCAACACTTCCCTGAACAGTCCTGACCTCCTCGCCGAAAATATTTTCAGCGTTGAAGTAGAAGATCATGTTATCATTCGCTCTATATTTTATTGAACCGTCGAACTGAAGATATCTGTCAGTGACAATTTTATCGGTAATCTCGCCGTCAACTATCGTCACCCAGATGATCTTCTCATCAGAGAAATTCGCTCCGAATGAAATGAACAGCTTTTCATATCTGTAATTTAAACTTCCGTTGATTATGTGCATCGGCTGCTCGTTTATTCTCCTCATCATTCCTGTGTTCCTGTCCTCGTTCTGAGACCCGAGCCATGAATAATTACCGCTGAAAGAAAAATCCTTCAGACCGATCTTGCCGAGCCCTGCTGAAAACTCAACATCAACTCCGAATGCCAGAGCTTCAGCGATATTAACGAACTGCTGAATGTTGTAGCCGGTAGCTTCATCAATTCCGACATTTTCGATCTCGATTATGTTGTTTATATCTTTAAAATATCCGTAAACCGAGAAAAATTCAGTTCCCTTATAAAATTCAATCCCGAGATTATATACCCAAGCGTCAGCCGGCAAAAGTACCGGGTTGCCTCTTTCAATTATGTTCTTCTTGGTCTTTATCTTGTCAACAGGCACAACTGAAGCAAAAGGAGGTCTCGCTATCTGTCTTGAAAATCCTGCTTTGGCGATATAGTTATCGTCGATCCTGTAATTTAAAAGAACTGAAGGATTTATGAAGAAATAGTCATTATTCCCGGTCTGAACCGAATCTATAACCCTGTAATCATAATATGCGTACTCCGCCCTTATGCCGAATGAATATATGACGGGCTTAATGAATATCTCGTCCCTCAGATAGTATCCTGCCTGGAGTTCATTATAATCGAACGAACCGCCCTCGGTAGTGACCGCCGTATCGGTTGAAGCCTGCTCGACCGTCTCAACATATCTGTCGTAGTTTCTGATCAGATAATCGAATTTCAGACCCGTTTTAAGAGTGTTCGGAAGCTGAAACAGTGTCAGTCCGGCATCGCTGTAATCCGCCGAGATCATATATTCGTAATTTTCCTGATCTTCATTTTCGACAGTGAAGGCTGTTCCGTCGCTTTTTTCCTCGGTCATGTATTTTACTTTCTCGTCATCTGATCTGCTGACTAGAATTCTTGCGGAAATATCTGTGTTTTCGTCAAATTTATGAAGATAAGATGCTCCGCCCTGTACCAGCCCTCTGAACATTGTCTGATCTGTTATAATATCCCTGTAATTCAGTCCGCCCTGCGTTCTGAGCTTGACATCCTGAACGACATCCCTGACCTCGTCAAAATAAGAATACAGCATGTCAAATGTGATTTTGGAATTCGTTCCGAAACTGAAAGGTGCGGTTCCGTTAAAAGTGATAATTCCTATATTGCAATTTTCCTCANNAATTTTTTATTCAATTCGCTCTTTTTGGTAACAATATTAACCACTCCTGCGACGGCATCTGAGCAGTAATCTACTGTGGGTATGTTTATGATCTCTATCCTGTCTATCGCATCTAGAGGAACCCTGTCGAGCTTGAATTCCCTGTCGGCTTCTCCGCCTGCAGGCCTGTTCCCGTCTATCAGGATTGCCTGAAAAACTTTGTCAAGTCCGCACAGCAGAACATTTCTGTTCGAGCTGACCGGTCCCTGCACCCACAGCCCGGGATATCTTTTAATTACATCCCCGGCCGTGATATCGCCTAAGTTCTCGAAATCCTTCTGACTGATTACGATTTTTCTGCTAGCCGCAAGCTTTCTTATCTCCATACTCTGCTGATCTGCAGAAACTTCAATGTCGGGCAGCTGAACCTCGTCCATTTCAGCCTGAATAATTCCTAAAAAAACACAGAACAATATAGCCAGAAAGATTCTATTCAACTGTAGTGTCTTTTACATATATTTTGAAATTTCCCGGAACTGGATTTGAAACATCTCTTTCGATATGGATCTTTATCTGGGTTTCAAGGCTGTCAACCGCTATTTCTTTAGGGTTATCAAGCGAACTGTTGTCCTTGTTAACGAAAGGTTTGTTGTTGTCAAGCTGAATGTAAGGCGTTATCCCGTCAACTTTATAGACTGAACCCTGAATGTCGGCCGTTTCGCCTGTATTATCATCCATTTCTTCCCAGTATATTATGACATTTTTCGCTTCTCCTACAGCTACAGTGTAGTCAAATACTGAAGTAGTATCCGCCAAAATATCTTCTTTTACGAAGAAGTATGGTTTCTCAGAAGTGGACAACAAAGTAAAATCTCCTGCAGTAACTGCCTTAACTTTCACTATAACCTCATCCTCCAGAACTGCTATCCTTTTAGCGAATGTTGGTGAACTGTTGTCAATATTAAGAAAATCTTTTCCGTTGTCTATTTGCGTATAAGGAGTTATTCCGTCTTTTTTATAAACTGAACATTCAATATCTGCAACAGCTTTTGTTCCGTCCTCAACCCAGTAAACTGAAAGTGTATCTTCACCGGTTACATCAATGTTGTAAATTATCGAATCACCTGCAGCGGCAAAATTACCCATCTGAAGAAAAGGTATTTCGGAATTACCTGCCGGAACCTCCGGATCATCATCTTCAGTGCATGCGATGAAAAGTGTTGAGACCAGCATTATTCCGGTCAGTGTTAGTAACATTTTTTTGAACATTTTCGACTCCTTTTGTTTAGTTATTAGTTCTAATTTTTCCAAACAAAAGTCCTTCTGTGCTTTAATGCCTGTACTCTGAACAATATTCATTTATGATTTTCTGCGGGTTAGACCGCGAAGATTCTTTTTGATACATTTCAGCTCCTTTCCAAGCACGGGAGACCGTTCCCTTTCGGAAGCGACCCATTGGTTTTTCCCCTTGAGCATAGTGCTTTTAGGGGAGAAAACTTCAGAACTTTGTTTATATTTTAATGCCGGATTTTCCGACGGCTTAATTTTAACCAAATTGCTACAAATAGTCAAGAAAGTATTTATAATGATATTTTCTGCGGTTTTAATATTTTCTTGACAAATCATTTT
>DMTS01000125.1:0-160 GCA_003477045.1 Candidatus Delongbacteria bacterium | reverse complement strand
TGTCGTTCAGGACAGGGACGAAAAATACATGAACTATTCCCTTATCTCAAAAGGCGATAAGTTCATAGACGACCTGCTTGTTGTTATAAAGGATATTGATGAACCGCAGACGAGGGCTGACAGGGAAACCGCTATTAAAACAGACAGAGCGCATATCTGT
>DMTS01000168.1 GCA_003477045.1 Candidatus Delongbacteria bacterium | reverse complement strand
CAGAAGCGCGGGCAGAGTTATCAAGCCGCCGCCGCCTGCAATAGAATCAATAAATCCCGCAGCAGTTCCGGCTATAAACAGTAAAAAATATGTAAGAATTGATAATTCCATTTCCTCTCATTAAAAGTCCGCGTAAATATAACATAAAAATACAGAATTGGGAAAGGAATAAATTACTAGGTGTTCCCATTTATCATAAAATTGAAATTGGTTTTCAGGTATAGAAAAGGATAAAACATATCGTTGCTGAAACCTTCATAAGTCTCAAAGCCCCATATCGTCATTCCCGGGTTGAATTCTACACCGAGTTTGAAATGCCTAAACTGAATATAATTCAAACCAAGTGCAGCGTTAACATCAAATCCCCATAGCTGATCACTGCTGATCGTTTCCGTGCCCGTGTGGTTACCATATTCATCGTATTCTTTTATCTCAATGGGATTTTTGTAAGACCAGAACATTGATTTTACGCCTGCGCCTGCAGAAAAGTAATTTCCTATAAAAGTATGTTTGGGAGTAGTATAATATCGAAAATTCATGCCAGCAAATAGAGTGATCACGCCGCCGTCAAGAGCTTTCACGATCTTGTCTTCTTCAGGATCGAATTCTGCTGTTTGCGTGGTTTGAAGAGGTGAATAATCAAGGCCGAGATCAAAGCTCAGGAATTTTTTATCAGCTATAAAATGGTTACCTGTAAAAGCGAACGAAGTTAGCCCGTAAAAACTTTCCGTATTCATTACTCCTGTTCCGAATTTGAAACCAAGCCAGAGGTCTTTTAACGGTTTCCCGTCAGCATTGCTATCATTTGAGTTCTCGGATTCTTTAACAATGACAACGGGCTTATCATTTTCAGGTTCGTCTTCAACAACTGCCTCAACATTTCTTTCTCCCCGGTAATCATCCGAAGCCTTTTCCATCGCATCCGACAGGTTACCCGCTCTTCTGGTTGAAGGAGAGCATGACGATAAAGAAATCAGAATTAAGACTGAAATGGTTATAACGAGTAATTTCATTTATTTTACCTTTTTGAACTATTAAATGCTTATTCTGCAGTTTACACCGCCAGATCGTCTTTTTTATAAAATATCTTTAATCTGTTCTTTTCTTTCCTTATTCCGAACAGCGCAATTCCTAAACTTAGAGGTCCGATCCTGCCAAAATACATTAAAAGTATTATTATAACCTTACCTGCATAACTGAGGCTTGAAGTAATCCCTGTGCTTAGTCCGACGGTACCCAAAGCTGAAGCTGCTTCAAAAAACAGTTTCTCAAATTCAAAAACATCTGTTATTGACAGTAAGAACATCCCTAAGCTTAGTACAGATACATAAATCGTAGTAGCAGCTACGGCATAGAAAACTCTGTTCAATGGAATTTCGTGATTCATAAACACAACACTGTCTCTTTTTTTGATAATGCTCGTCACTGTGCCAGACAAAGCAGAAACGTTGGTTGTTTTTATACCTCCTCCTGTACCGCTCGGTGAAGCTCCGATTATCATAACTATAATAACTAAAAACAGCGCAGCCCGGGATAGCATGCTTATATCTATTGTGTTAAATCCTGCAGTGGTTGAAGAAGTCATAACCTGAAATGCCGATACAAGCAGCCTGTCACCCGCGTTCATCGTTTGAATTGAAGGTTCGGTAAAAAAGAAAAATATCGTACCCAGAAAAAATATAATCAAAGTCATATAAAGAATAACTTTTGAAGTAAAAGTTATCTCATGATTTTTCTTGAAGTTATAATACAGATCCTGCAATACAATAAATCCGACGGCTCCGAAATAGCATAAAACAGCTATAGTAATATTTACCGGTATGTTGGTAGAAAAATCCATAAGGCTGTTATTGTACAGACCGAATCCGGCTGTAGCAAATGCGGATACCGAATGAAACACTGCCGACCATAGCGCATCAGGCATATTCGCTCTTGAGAAAAATATCCATAACACAATTGCGCCTATAAACTCGATTACTAGAGTAAATATTACAGTTTTTATAATAAATTTGTTTATTTCAAATCCTTCAGGCAAGCTATAACTTGTATTTAGGATTTTTACTCTGTTCCTTGCTATATCTCTATTTAAAGCAATAAAGAAAAATGATGTTGCGGTCATAAAGCCCCATCCACCTATCTGAAACATTATGACAAGGATAAATTGTCCGAACCATGTGTAATTATCGGCTACGCTGACTGTAAGCAATCCGGTTGTGGATACCGCCGATACGATTGAAAACAGATTATCAAGAAAAGATACTGGATTTTTCTGGCTTAAAGGAAGAGATATTAAAGCGGTTCCGATGATAATATTACTTAGAACTCCAAGCATTAATACCTGTGTAGGTTTGAAACTTAATTTTGATAACATGATTAATAAACTCCATTTAAAAAGTCGATATTTCTGTGTAATTTACCATATTTAGATTACTTTGTCAAATCAGGTTTGATTTCAGTTTTCTTCATAAACTTTTATCGTCATTATAGCTGTAATCTTTTGAGACGAAATTCTCTTCCTGTTCAATAATCCATGCATCTATGCCTATTTCTTTAATGCGTTTATTATTAGCAATCAGGCACGGATATGTTTTGAGAAAGCCTTCCGTAAAGTTCTCACACGGAAAATTATCGCAGAATGCGCAGTATTCAAGCCCTTTTGCTTTCGCACATTCTCTGATCCTGCATTCCGGATTTCCGCAGCCTCCGAAACATCTTGAATTGTTCGGATCCCGGTCCGCCATCTGATCCAGCACTTTTCTGAAATCTTTATACTCAGGATAAATATATTCACCAAAATAATCATAGCCCTCTTTAAGAAGTATGTCCCTGAGTCTGTGTGAAATCTGTGAAATCCTTGAGTAATTAGCGCAAAGCTTGCAGTATAGCCCGCAGTGAGTTGTAAAATCCTTATTTTCCATCTCAAATTCCTTTATTTCGTTGCACCGTCAACGATCTTTTCATATTCTTCGACGACCGGCTCCCATAGTTCGATCTTATTCCCGTCAATGTCCATGATATGAATGAATTTTCCATACTCATAGGTTTCCGTTTCATCTACTATCGTCACACCGTCTTTTTTAAACTCTTCAACTAATGATACAAGATTTTCCACTCTATAGTTGATCATAAACTGCTTATCAGAAGGCTCGAAGTATTTTGTTTTATCAGTGAACGGGCTCCACTGAAGATAGGTCTTCTTTGAAGGCTGGTCAGCATCTCTTGATTCAAAATTGGTGCCGTAATCATCTGTATTTAGTCCGAGGTGCTTATGATACCACTCTTTTAGCTTTACCGGATCGCTGCTTTTGAAAAATATTCCGCCTATCCCGGCAACTTTTTTGATTAAATTTTCAGGCTCTTCAGATTTTCCGCAGCTTTTGTCCAGCCAGTCAAGAACTGTGTCCCATGCCTTATCGAAATAATCATATACTTTATCCCATTCTTCGCCGTCAAGCCAGCCAAGGTGGTTAATCTCGACTTCTGTGCTTGTGTTGGGCATGATCCTGAAGTTCACCACAACCCATGTTTTATGCTCATGGTTGCGGATATCCGGAAATTGAGGTGGCGCGCTCCATGAAAAAGAAAGCATCTTTTCAGGCAGAAAGCTCAATATTTTACAGCCTTCACTGCCTTTGAGCCCGTAAGAATTTTTCTCGATGAAATATATTTCGAAGGCACCGCCAAGCTTTAATTCAATATTGTTGTCCGCACCGAAAAAAGTTTTCAGTCCCTCATGAGTAGTCCATTTCTTCCATACTTCTGAAACCAGTCCGTTGACCACTTTGGTCTTTTTTATCATTTTACTGTTTATTTCGTTCACAATTTCTCCTTCTTTGAATAACCTATCTTATTTTTTGATTAATTTGCTCATACCCGGCCTGTTATCGGGTCTCTCAATAAAACCGTATCTGGTATAAAATCCTTTTACCCCATTTGCGGCCATCAGTCCTATAAATGAATTATTGAAGGCTTTTTTCTGAATATAATCTTCAATATTTTCCATTATCAGCCTCCCGATTCCCTTTTTCTGATATTCCGGGATCACGATGATATCCTGAATATAAAAATACATCGCGCCGTCGCCGATTACTCTTCCGACACCGATCAGTTTGCCGTTATCAGAAACACAGACAGAGTGAAGATCTCTTTCCAAACCACGCTCAACGACACTGTCCTCAAGCATAACCCAGCCTGTCGTCTTCCGCATCTGCTGAAATTCATCTACTTCAATTTTCCTGCTTTCAATTAAATACTTCATAAAAACTCCTATCAGACTTTCAGAAGTAATATAATGCCTTAATATTAAAAAACACTATTAATAAGAGAAATTTATTTATAAATAAAACTTATTTTCTGAAATTAATCCAGTTCGTTACGAATTCAAGAACGCCGACGCCGATCTTTCCTTCTTTTAGAAGTTCCGGTGTCGTATATCCGTGATCTACTTCGGGAATAATTTTTATCGTGAGGTCGGTAACAGCAGCCTCAGAGAGCACCTGNNGGATCGTAAATTGCGAATGATTTCTGATGCGGAGAAGTATAATAGGCAACAACATCGTCGAAGTTCTTTTTGAAAAATTCCTCTTCATCTTTGAAATTTTTCAGGTTCTCTGCCATTTTTTCAGGCGGTAATTTCTTTATCTGATATCGCACAAGGTCATTTAATATCTGCTTCATCGTTTCAAGTCCTTCTCCGCCGTTAGAATACGATATCCAGTTCTTCACGAATTTTTCGCCGTTCGC
>DMTS01000010.1 GCA_003477045.1 Candidatus Delongbacteria bacterium | reverse complement strand
TACAGCCGTCGCCATCTATAGCTATAAGCTTGTCTTTGTCAAATATAAGTCGTTTATATGTATCAGGGATGGGTAATTTTATTCTTTTCAGAAATACGCCGTTCGAATTGAAGACATCGTAAAACTGATGATCAAAATCTAACCCTTCGACTGCAGGCTTTACCCATAAATTTCCATTTTTATCTGAATGTATCCACAATATCTGTTTCATATAATCTGCCACTAATTTTGCCATAGTAACTTTCTTGCCTTTTTCATTTACCTCAGCCTTGAATTTATCTGAGCAGGCAATCTTTTTTGTCTGCTTTTCAATTCGTTTAATTTTTTTCCCACTGAGATTATAAACATCAACAGCATAAAAATCAAAACTGAGGTCTTCAAAAAATACCTGACCATTGTATAAGCTGCTTCGTCTTTGATCATCATTCATAAGATATCTATAATTGTTTAGATCTACTGACGATTCGATTTCAAGTATTTTCGAATAGTTTTCAAGGTTGTTTGTATCCAGCAGAAATAAGCCTATAGAAATATTATTCTTATTTTCTTCAGGAACATAAATCGTACTTCTTGTAGCGCAAATAATATCATTACCGGAATTAATGATTTGAAGTCCGTTATATTTGCCTTCAATAAGCCTGAGCTGTTTGACGAAATCACCTGTTTTTGTGTAAACAGCTACTTTCCCATTCTCTCCAACTACATACACGAAGTTGCCAATAACATCAAAGTCGTCTATTATAAGACTTTCTCCAGGACCCTGACCCTTTCTATGGAAATTAGTCAAATATTTTCCTTCTTTATCAATCTTGTAAACGACAGCACTTTTAAAACTTGAAATGTAAACATTGCCTTCGTCATCAAGCGCTGAATTATTGAAAGAACTAATTGCAGTTAAGCTATCAGGGAGTATTAGTTTATCAAGGGCAACATCATTTATTAGTTTTAAGTCTAATTGAAGTTCAGGAGACGATTCTATATTTTTGTTCTTAATTATCTCTACGCTGTCTCTGATCTCGACAGAATAATTCTTTTCTTTGCTGCAACCTAAATATATCGCCGCTAACATTACCAATGCCAACAATGCTAAAATAATTTTTTTCATTATTACTTTTCCTCTTAAGTATCCTGTTTCTTTTTCCCGAACTCGTAAGCATTACTCAAGATTGATGTTATGCTGGCCATATCGGCAACATTTGTTGGGACTATCATTGAATTTGTTGTTTTAGCCAGGTTGCCGAATGACTGAATCCAATCGGTAGCTATACGAAGGCTGACAGCATCTTTTCCTCCGGGCTGTTCAATTGCGCCTGCGATCTCTTTAATTCCAAGAGCAGTAGCTTTTGCGACTTCATATATTGCTGCACCTTTACCCAGTGCCTCGTTTTCCTGTTTGATCTTTTCTCCTTCAGATCTCATGATAGCCTGCTGTTTATCTGCGTCGGCAAGATTGATCTGCGCCTGTCTTTCACCTTCTGATTTAGCTATAAGAGCACGTTTTTCTCTTTCTGCTCTCATCTGCTTCTCCATAGCTTCCCTTAATGACTGTGGCGGTTCAAGATCTTTGATCTCATATCTGGTAACTTTAATACCCCACGCATCTGAAGCCTCATCAATAGCTTGGACTACGGTATTATTTATTTCCTCTCTCGACTTAAATGTCGTATCCAAAGAGAGTTTACCTATCTGTGAACGCATAGTCGTTTTCGCAAGTTGAGTGATAGCACTTGCATAATCGTTTATTCCATAGCTTGCTTTCTCAGGATTTATTACCTTGAAAAACAGAACTCCGTCAATGCTGATCGTAATATTATCAGCCGTTATGCAATTTTGAGGCACGACATCAACAACAACTTCCTTGAGAGAGTGTTTATAAGCAACCCTATCAACGAACGGTATCAGAATATGGAATCCCGCCCTTAATGTCCTTGAATATTTACCGAGCCTTTCAACTACGGAAGCTTTCTGATTCGGAACTATCCTTACCATCATAAAAACGATCAGGATAAGGGCTGCAGCTGCGATTACCAGCAAAATGTGTAAACCTGTCATGATTTTCTCCTTAAATTAAGCCTGTTTTATTTGTTTGAATCAATTTTCTGTACAATTAGAGTCAGGTTGTTAAACCCGATAATTTTTACACTGTCTCCGGGTCCGACCCTTTCTGAACATTCAGCTGACCATGGAGCTCCCAGATACCTGACTTTGCCGCCTATTTCATTTGGTTCGATCAGTTCGATCACAGGCACTATTTTTCCGATTTCAATATTATAAATGTCGTCATTGAGCGGAGCTGAATTCCCGTAGAGAATTTTCTTTAGGTATTTTCTGAATAATACCAAAGCCAGAATTGATGAGAAAATGAAAACAATGAGCTGTAGATCAAGCGATGAAGTTAAATTCAGATATGTTGTTAATGCCGTGATCATAGCTCCGAGACCGAAGAAAGAGATCACTACTCCGGGAATTAGGAATTCTAGAACAAATAATATTACTCCAAAAATCGCCCAGATGATTTCCGGTGAAATAGATTCACAAAACATTTGAAACCTCCATTACATTAATTTTTTTTTTATTGTGTCTTTGATCTCTTCAGATGAGAAACCGAGTTTCAATACTTTTTCCATGAACTCGTTCGTTAGTTCCTCAAGCATCCTGTGCTTATCAATTTCTCTATCCTGATTGCTCTTTTTTACATAGTATCCTTTACCTTTTAAAGAATAGAGAAACCCTTCCTGATCCAGTTGATAGTAAACCTTAACGATAGTGTTCTGATTGATCTGCAATATTGTGGCTAATTCCCTAATGGACGGCATCATTTCGTCTTCCTTCAGTTTTCCGCTGGCTATAAGAAGCTTTATTTCCTGTTTGATCTGATCGTAAACAGGCGTTTTTGACTTTGTGTCAATTTTAATTTCGATATTTTCAGGTTTTGCTTCCATTTTATCCTTTGAATTTTCAGTTTTTCAACTGTACTACAATTATAGTACACTAAAACAGTAAAGTCAAGTGTTATTTTCAATATTTTTCATGATGTTTAGGTTTATTTTAATTCAAGAAAATAGACTATTAGTATATTTTCGGGAAGAAATATAAACTGTATGTTTGAAGTTAATTACTGTTTTCTTAAGAATTGCTCCAGTGTTGCAAGAGCTTCAAGATGTTTCTTTTTAGTCATTTTCTCAAGATTAAATAGTTTCCAATTAATAGAAGGTAAAGATTTGATTCTTTCGATATTGAAAACCGGATCTTCATCATGATATAAATCCAAAAGTTTCCAGTCAGGTGTTTTATTCTTAAAAGAGATCAAAAATTCTTTTTCATTTTCGGTTAAATCTTTTTGTATAGTGCTTACAAGCCTTTCTCTAGCTTGGAGAAGTTGATCGTAAGATACTTCGTCGTCAGTCATACCTGCGAATTCGTTCTCATAAGTCATTTTAATATCATGTAAATTTGGATTTAAAAGCTCTGAAATCGGTCTCGGATGGCTGATCAGATAAATTATGAACGCTTTCCTGATATCGTCGGTAATTCCTTCATTATCGAATAGCAATTTTATATCAAATAAATCTCTCGGATGCTGCCTGTCCAAAGCGGCGCAGATCTTGCCTCCGTAGATATCCGCAGTTGAAAGTAATCTCATTTCCAGATCTATTTCAAAATCGGATTTTATTCTTTTCGTAATTTGTGCAATCTGAGGAATAAAAACCGAACCTCTGAAAACAATATTAACTTCAATGTTTATTGAAACATTTAGATATCTCAAGCTCAAACCGATTATGCTGTCAGTCTCTTTAAGTTTTCTTTGTGTAATTTCAATGTTACTGAACGAACTTCTAAGGCTATTTGAAATTCTTAATAGAGCAGAATTAATTTCATTCAAACCGGAATTTCTTTCTGAAATATTTATAAGAGCCAGATCGATATCCACTGAGAGCCTTGGAAAATCCCGAATAAAGAAATTGATCGCTGTACCACCTTTTAATGCAAAACATTCTTCTTTATAAATATGGGGGAGCACCCTTAAAATTAGCGATGCCTGTTTTAAGTACATATCATTCTTCATTATATGATTCCTTTGGTACGGTTATTAAATATTTGTTATCAAGACTACCGTTTTCCGCTATAACTCTTTTGCCTGAGCCGAGATTAACATTTTCGACTTTAAGCTTTTTGAATACCGGCAATTCATGCTTATCAGCTAAGTATAAGAATAATCTTTTGACTTTGACAGAATTACATTCTTCCAGCAGTTTCTGTAGAATTTCTACTCGTAAAGTAGTTAAATTATTTATGATCAACGAAGCTTCGTTAAAGCTTATTTCCGATGGTACATGATAGAGCATTTCTAGTACTGCCAATTCCGGAGACGAGATTTTTACACTTAGTAAATTATGCTGAAACAAAGTTAGGTATTCGTCCGATCCTTTATTAAACAGATTAATTGCGCTATAACTATACTCTCTTTCCCAATTGTAATTTTTCATCCAAGTCGGAAGTCTGTCGTTTGAGTTTCCAAATAAAAATAATTTGTTTTGGTTTCTCGGAACAAAATGACTGTAGCCTAATAAATCAAGGGCAGATTTGCCTCCGATGTGAACGCGAGAATTGATTTGCTCTTGCAAGGCATTTACAGCACTGAATATGTCAACTTCGTCTTTATAAAGTTTATATGCTCCGTTGCCAATCTTTTCTATCCATTTATTATTCTTATAATTGTTTATTAAAGCGTAAGATATACCTTCTTTTACCATCACAGATACAAATTTTATCGTGCCGTTTTTCCAGTTAAGTATAAGTGAGTTTATTTTTTGCATGTTTTATATAACCATGTTTTATATTTTTGTTATAATATAAACCATTTAATCTTTTTATGCAAATAAAAAAAGCCTCTATTTTCAAGAGGCTTTCAATACAAAATTCATAATAGAAAATCAAACATCAGTCCTACAAAATCTCAGCAATATCCAGAGCAGTTTTCCAGACATTTCCGTTCTTTTCTCCTAAAGCTGTCATTCTGGTTTCGAATTCCTGAAAAATGTCCGGATGTTTCTGCATTATTGATGATAATGTCTTTTTATCAGCTATTTTTTTCAGAATTTCCTCAGACATAGCTTTTAAATTATCATCAGCGAAATTTAAGCTTATTTCTAAAATTTCATTAAGTGGCAGTGCCGTAAGCATTAAGAAAAAACCTAATTCGTTCCAAAAAACTTTTCTTTTAACTGTTTCAGAATCCGTTTCTTCTATCATTCTAATAACAGGCTGCAGACTCTTAATTGCCTTATCTAAATTTCCGGTACGCTCACCCGCTCTTACAATTTCCAACTCAAGTTTTGTAAAAGCATCCGGTCTGATTTCAAGTGTAGTACTAATATCCGATCCGCTATTAATTTCATTTAACATCGCATCGGTTGTTTCTCTTATTTTTTCATCTGCCCACTCAGCAGCTACCGGCATAGTATTTACTATTGTGTTCCCTAAATCTATCAAAGCAGTGTACATCTTCCAATAATTCGACCTTGTATTCTTTCTTTCTTCATTTTTATCTGGAAATCCGAATTCATCAAGAATATCTCCGAGCCCGTTGGCACATTCTGCAATGTGATTATCTTTTTCGGCAGTAGTAATTACCAGAATTTCCAGATTTGTAAATACGGTATTAAACTTTTTCAAGGAGTCAGATAATTTATTTCCTTGTTTTACTTCATTTATGATCTCAGGTAACACAGCTTTGGTTTCTTCATCAGCACTTTTACCTGCGACCTGCAGACTTTCAGCAATGATATCAGGTAACACAGCTTTAGTTTCTTCATCAGCACTTTTTCCAGCGATCTCCAGACTTTCCGCTATGGGAATGTTGCTCATCAGTAACTTAGCGAATATTTTCCAGAATCTGCTTCTTTGTTTTGACGCACTATTTATTTCAGTCATTTTGGTTCTCCTAATTAATTTTTCATTGATCAGACCCATTACGAAATTGTATTTCGTAATCTTGTCTTCAATTACATCTTTCTGCTTCTCAAGTAGCTCGGCAAGAACTGATTCATCATCCTGATTATCTACGATCTCCTTTATTTCAGCTAAAGACAGATCGAACTGTTTGAAAAAAGTTATCAGGTTCGCTGTTTCGATATTACTGTCATCGTAGAATCTATACTTGGTAAACTCATCAACCTTTGCAGGTATTAGAAGTTCTTTCTCCTGATAGAGCTTTAGCATCTTTGGCGTTAGATTTGTCAGCTTTGAGAATTCTCCGATACTGTAATACATTTTGACTCCGATCTACTTTTTTATACTTTTGTGGTTCCACAATGACTAATGTAAATATAGACCTTGGGTTCAAGTCAAGTGTTATTTTCAAAATATTAAAAAATTATTTAATTTAACAGGGTCTCATATCATATTAATAAACGCCCAGTTTGTTAAGCCTTCTGGCCTTGATGTCGTACAGCCTGAACATATACAATCCGATCACAAGATAAACCAGCGAATTCAGAAGTATAAATCCGTACCACCATAGGGGATAGGTCTGGTTATAAACGATAACTCCGATAAGCGTCTTTGCCCCGGGTACATAAGGAAGGAAAGAAAAAATATTGATCGGATAAGTCTGCAGCGCCATCAGGCCGATGATCCCGAAAGAAAATACCGAAAGCAGCGATGTTACTTTTTTGTGGATTATAGCTATTCCTCCGCCGGCTAATCCTAATCCGATCAGTGAAATAACTGAAATGAGCACCATCCAGATAAAGTAAATAAAATCTATGTTAAGCCATCTTCCTGTGATCAGCATGGCGAGGAAAAGAATAACTATGTTAAAGAAAATATTGAATAGTATATTGGCAAAAACTTTAGCCAGAAGTATCTTTTCTATACCGAGTTGCGAGAGATAAAGTTTTTCCAGCGTGCCCTTTTGAGATTCATCCCAGATCATGCTCGCTACCGATTGAAAAGAGGTCATCGCGATGCCCCACAAAATATAGCCGACGATAAGCGAATCTAAAGAATCTGACGCGATGTTGTTTCCACCGAAATTCTTTAAACCGAAAAATAGTGCGAGAAAAATACCGAACATAACGATCGTACCGGTGATGAATTCAAAATAATATCTGCGTATTTCTTTGACAAGTTTTTTAAGCTCATTTATTATCAAAATTACATAAGTCATTATTTAACCTCGTCTGTCGTTAAAGTCGTAAAAATATCTTCAAGCGTATTCTCTTTGATATTTATGTCTAAAATCTCTTTGTTCTGAAGCTTAAGAATATCAAAGATACTATAAATCTCTCTTGAGTTTTTTAAAGAAACGGTTAGAACTGAATTATCCTGATTTTCAATTATCTCGTGCTCGCCGATATCCTGAAAACTTACTTTATTTGAATCGGAAAAATTCTCTTTGACCGTAATTGAGTATTTCTTATTAGCGAACTTATCCTTCAATTCTGTCATAGAATGGTTGGACAAAAGTTTACCTTTTTTTATTATCAGAATTCTGTCGCAGATGCTTTCCATGAACGCCATATCGTGAGAAGTGATTAAAATCGTTTTATTTTGCTCTTTAGACATTGAGATTATCCACTCTTTTATATCGTTCTTAGTCTCGACATCCAGCCCTAAAGTAGGCTCGTCCAGAAGCAGGATCGAAGGTTTGTGAATGATCGCCGCCGCTATAGCTGTTTTCTGCTGCATACCTTTTGAAAATTCCCTTACCTCTTTATCCTTTACATCCCACAGCTTTAACCGTTTAAGAAGGTATTCTTTCTCCTCTCTGATCTTATTCGTGCCGAGACCCATTATGCCGGCGAAATAATTTATATTCTCATCCGGACTTAGATGCCAGTAGATATTTCTTGCGCCTTCAAGGACAGCTCCCATATCCGACATGATCTTATGCTTATATTTTTTTGCATCCATGCCGTTGACGGATATCCTGCCTTCCTCATATTCAAGCAGCGACAGAATAGATTTTATCGTTGTCGTCTTTCCTGCGCCGTTGGGCCCCAAAAAGCCTAATATTTCTCCCTTTTTAACGGTGAATGAAATGCCGTTTACTGCGCAGATGTCTTTATACTTTTTAACTAAATTTTCTACAACTATAACTTCACTCATTTATTCTCCTCATACCTGTAAACTTTTATGCACTGATTATCGGCGTCAACATAGAACAGCTTTCCGTTGCGCAAAAACATCGACGAATAAACAAAAGAGAAATCTTTATCTTTATAAAATGGAATATGAATAGTATTCAGGTAAATTCCTTTTTCAAAGATATCTACATACAAACCTTCCTGCTTTTTTTTGTTCTTAGTGGGGGAGACTACCCACAATCTGTCATTTGCATCAACGAACATGTGATTGATAGATTTGTAGTGCAGAGTTCTGTTTTTTGCAGGA
>DMTS01000228.1 GCA_003477045.1 Candidatus Delongbacteria bacterium | reverse complement strand
TCCGTAAGTCTGTGTCCAGATCGGATATGTTTCATCCCCTGTCTCAAATTCTAATGGAGCGTTCATATCCCAGTTCTGACCGCCGTCAGTTGATGTTGTTAAATATGAATCGATATAATATATCATTTCCGGTGTCGGGAATGTATTGAGAACCGCTCTGCTTGTCGGTTTATCTTGCCACTGCGCATATATTACTTCCCTGCCTTCGAACAGGCCTGCATAACCGATAGACATCCANNGGCTTCTGTTATCGTACCCCTGATATAGTATCTGCCTGCCCAGATGTTTGAATCTGTAGCCGAATAAAAATATCCCGCGTTAGAAGTCGATGCAGGGAAAGCCTCGAAGAAAACATGAACTATATTGTTTTCTGTTGCTACATTTGAAATATTCCATGTAATGAACGGATCATCCATTAACATAACCTCTGTAGTATCCCAAATAATATTGCCGAATTCGTCAAGCCCGATCGAATCTCTTGTAGTTGACGGCTCGCCGTACCAGTCGAATATATCTTTCATTTCAAGTCTGAAAAGTTTGTCCGGACCATTGTGTATCCAGTTCGGTTTCCAGTCGCCTGAAGAATCGTCAGCTCCCCAGTTGGTTGTGTACATCCAGCTTAGCTTAGCATTCTGTATATAAGTTGATGAATCTGGCAGCATTATCTCGTCGTCAACCTGATTACATACGGCCATCGCAATACCATAGCCTGTTCCGTTGCCGTAAATGTCTTTGCAATATGCGACATGGAATTCATTGATCGCAGTGACCCCATCAGTATCCACAGCACCGTCGAACCTCAGATCGTTGTAGTCTGTCCATACCCAGCTGTTCAGAACGGCAGGTGTTAAAGATCTGCCCACACAGGTTGAATTAATTCCTGCGTCTATTCCTCCGTCCAGTCCGCCTTCGCCGAACACTTGTGTCCAGTAATAATATCCTGTAGCGGGATCATATACAACATCACCGGTTCCTGTCCATGCGCCTGGAATAGAAGAACCGCCTTCTGTCGCTTCAAGTCTTTTTGGAGCTTCCCATGTTGTCCAGTCGTATCCCCAAGTCGCATCAGCTACAGCGTACATACCCCAAGAATCGGTTGTCGCACCGCTTCCTTCGTAATCGTAATCATTGTATTGTGTAAAAAAATATCCGTTGATAAACTCAGCTGAGAATGGATACCTTCCGCCTGGAGCAGACCACCAGTAAGAACTAGAATACAGAGTTGTGGTCAGGCTTGATAATCCGTCAGTTCCCCATGTACCTACCATGGCGCCGATAGTTCCTAAACCGCCAGTGGCGTGGAGCTGTCTGTAAATAGAACCGACCATTGAACCTGTGATCGGATCAAGGTTCCACTGAACCTTCCTGTTGTAGCCGTAAATCCAGCCGTTACCGTGACCGGCTTTATCGAAAGCCGTGCTAATTAGACCTGAATAAGGCATCTTAGATTCTGTGATCAGCCTATTGTCAGGATCACTGTTTAAGATCTTCTGCTTCATGCTGCTTTTTTTCAGATCAGTAATCCCGATCGCAAATGCGGATACGGACATTGCCGCTATCGCGAGAGCCAGAATAATTTTACGCATAATTCCTCCTCGTTATAAATAATTATTTTTTTGCCAGCGGGTTTACATCTAGTTCGAACCATTCGATCATTGATTTGAACATATTTGTAACCTCGTCATTCTCATTCTGCAGATAGAACAGCGGGAACGCAAATAATGCTGTCCTGTTTATGTTTCCTTCAGATATAAACCTTGTTGCTATAGTTCCTGATTTTCTTGTAACATAGTCGCTCTTGTCTCCGTCTGTAAGAACAGGATCAATATACTTCAGGTTGTGTTTAAGTGTATCAGCCCCTGAAACTTCATATACCATATCCGCATTATAAGAGAGTTTGGGCAGGTCGTAAATTGATTTGTACCTGTAAACGGCCTCACCTTTAAAAGCTTCAAGGGTCGGTATACCAGTTAGCACGGTTCCATTATCTTTGAGAGATAGAGGCACTAAAAAGGAATTAGGTCCGATCTGGAATAAAAAGTCTTTCCAGCTGTCGTTCACTTTCACGCTGTCAAGCTTCAGCTGTGTCATTAAGCCGGCGTCAGATATATGCTCATAAGGCGAAACTCCGATGAAGTCGTAGTTTGCTTCCAGATAATAATCAACAGGAACATTTGCCGGTCTTACATTCCATATTGCCTGGCTGAACCATGTTTTTGTTTCAGGAAATTTAAA
Organism: Candidatus Delongbacteria bacterium; assembly: GCA_003477045.1. Classification (GTDB taxonomy): domain Bacteria; phylum UBA4055; class UBA4055; order UBA4055; family UBA4055; genus UBA12480. The sequence continues at coordinate 2,364 of DMTS01000228.1, read as the reverse complement.
CGAGTAGATCCCGAAGTAATCATGGAAGAAATCAAGAGTAATATCGGCAACTTCTGAAACCGACGCCGCATTAGGATCAAAAACCTGCCTTACCGGAGCGATATATTGATTCACTTCAAGCCTGTAAGGTTTTTTCTTCATCAGGGCGGAGTGGCCTATAATAAATACTTTTCCGCCAACATCAAGGTATTTACCGAGGTATTCGGCGTAACCCGGATTATCTGAAGTTCCGCTGAAATCAACTCCGTTCTCATTGCTTCTGTCTTCGGATGCTATTATCACCATACGGTATTCCGAGAGCTTCCTTATGCTCGGAGAATAGAAATTTACATAAATATCTTCCGTTGTAAATGTGGTATCCTGTCCGACTATAGTCCATGTAGTATCAGTTCTGACATATTCAGTTTCTACCTGAAATTTAACTATATCGTAACTGAGAAGAGGGTTAGCATTGTCGTCGGTATAGCCCGATGCTTCGAGCAGAGATTTGTACATGCTTTTCACACTGCTTTCCAGCGGATTTCCTTCGTAATACAGATAACTTGCGTTTTGAGTAAGTGTAGAATCCGTATCGTTTATAAAAATAATCCCCTTGTCGAACTGAGGAGCGAACACTTCAAAGTTCACAGTAGCGTGATTGAGTGACTCTTCGAATGCGTCATCTCTCACATAAACTCTGAATGAATATTTTCCCTGGGGATTGTTGTCAAATATCTCGTCATCGAAGGATTTGGACAGGTTGTTTATACTCCATCCGGCAGATGCGGTTACAAGGCTGTCGCCTATAGAAGTTTCTCTCTCATACAATTCCCATTTGAATTCAAGATCCACATCCGTTCCGTCCGGGTCTTCCCCCATCCATTTGAAGTCGAAAGGTTTCCAGAAAGAAGTAGCTTCTCTTAAGACCATCTGCGCGGAATCTGCGCCGACTGTCATCCAGTACTGATCGAATCCGTTGACGCCGAGTTTGCTCGAAAACACCATCGGGTGCTTAGGTATCCTGTTTGTCCTTCTGAATATCTTTGTAGTTGTCTCGGTCGTATTTCCATCCTCATCCACGCCGTAAACAAAGAATTTTGAATAAACGGCTTTGAATGGGACACTTAAAGTAACGCTGTCAGCGCCTGTTTCGGTATAAATGGTATCTTCCATAAAGACCGTCGTGCTGTGGTAAGGTCCGTAAGGCATAGAAATATAAGCGTATGTCTTATCGGTTTTCGTCCAGTTCGGTTTACCGTCAGAATCCAGCCCTGTAAGCGGCAGCGCGGTAAGAACCGTTGTCGCATTGAGCGTAGTATCTGTTGTGACGGTATAATAATAATTCAGTTTGGTTCCGTCTATATCGTTCCCGTACCATTGTATTTTTGTCTTTTTACTGCTTGTGATATCTGATGTGTCATAGATATTGATGATCGGATCCTGATTGACAGGATCTTTTCCGTCATAATCCGTAGAGCAGGAAAAAAACTGTAACGAAACGATAAAGAGTGCGAATAGTACTAATAATTTTTTCATTTCCTTACTCCGTTTTTATTTAATGATCACAAATTTACCGACAAAGTCATCTATCTTTTTATCAACATCCTGAACGCTGAACAGGTATATTCCCGATGACACTGCCTGATTATTGTCATTGATCAGATCCCATGAAATTCCGTATTCGCCGTACTGATATCTTTCGGATACCCTTGCGTTGCCGTTATGCCCGATAGTTTTTACAAGGTCGCCGCCGAGAGTGTAAATTCTCAGTACGGATCTTAGAGGCACATTCATGAAAACGATCTTTCTGTCCTGCTCTTCCCAAACATCGGCCTGATCCACATTTTCCCATCCCATAGCTTCGTAATCAACATCGCCTCTGTAAGGATTAGGAACTACATAAACATCATCGGTACCCGAAAGTTTTGTAGGTATTACAGATTTACCGTTGATTGCCGGATTTGATTTTAGTGCCGGTGTTCCTGTTTTCGGGTCACCGTAGTCAGATGATGTGACCGCGATATAGTTTTCTTTCGCGTACAGCTTGTTTAATAGAACAAATTTATATTTGTTATAACTGATCGTATCACGGACACCCGCTGCTATTTCAATCACTCTTTCAGCAGGTTCTGTTGTATATTCGTAAACATCCGTTTTTGAGTGGTTAGTTGTGATCGCCCTGTTGTCTCCGTAAGGTCTTAGTACCCATATTTTACCTTCCGCTATGAATGTTGCAGCAAGAGTATCAGGATTGTCTGTTTCTATAGGTGAATCGTAATAATCTCCCATATCGCCCGTGTTCTCGTAAATATAGTTTATCTTGTCAACCGAGAATACCTCAACATAGTTCTGAGAGTTGACATCGGGTGACATCTGTACCTGATA
>DMTS01000136.1 GCA_003477045.1 Candidatus Delongbacteria bacterium | reverse complement strand
AAAAACATCTTTATAGCTGCCCATCTCAATAATTTCGGCTTTGACATTAAAGTCCTTAAGCTTTTTTCTAAGACCGTCCGGCCCCTCAAGATCGAAACTGTTCCTCAAGCCGGCAATTTTTTTACCTTCAAGGTCAAGGATAGTATCTATTTTATATTTTCTGTTACAATATATTTTTGTCCAGCTCAAATATACCGTCTCGTTCGAGAACAGATATTTCTCTTCTCTTTCGGGAGTTACGCCTGTGTCGGGCATAACATCGATTTCATTGTTTTCCAGCCTCTTCAGGCATTCATCCCATGAACCGTAGATCCATTCTGTCTCCCAACCCTCCATCGAAGCAATTTCTCTCGTTATTTCATACCAGAACCCTTCAATATTCCCTTTGCCGTCAGTATAGAGCTTAGGCGGATTTTCGTACAGACCTACTCTGATCTTCTCTCTCGAAAAAACGCTGCTGCTGAAAAAAACCAGGATCAATATTATTCCAAGAACTAAACTTCTGTTTTTCATCCCGTTTACCTCTGATTTATTCTGATATGACATATCTTTCATTTTTTCCGGATTCTTTAAGCATTGAGTTTATTTCTTTTTTCAATTCCACCATTTTGACTTCTCTGCCTATCATAAGACTGTTTGATTTTTCAAGTTCTTCAGATTTTGCTCTAATCTGTATTTCAGCAGTTTTGCTCATATTAATATCGGTTATGAATCCCTCCAGAAATCTCAGATTTCCGCTTTCGTCAAAAACACCTCTGCCCTTCTCAAGAACCCATTTTTCTTCTTTTTCAGAAGCAAACACTCTATATTCCATAACGAAATGCTCTTTTGTTATCAGGGCTGTCGCTATGGTTTTCCTTACTATATCCCTATCCGATTCGTGAATAATTTCATTGTACTTTATTTTACCTGATTCAAAAAAGTCCTCGGGATAAAAACCGGTCAGTTCTTTGCATTCTTTACTCAGGTAGATCATAGTCCGGTGATCATTGTTTGCACATCTGTAAACCATGCCTTTCAGATTACTTATCATTGAATTCAAAAATCTTTCATTTTCCTCGATCTTTTCCTGATTCTTGTATTTTTCTGTAACATCGGAAAAAACAAGTATCATACCTTTGATCTTTCCTGTTTCATCGAGAATAGGCGCAGCAGAATCCGCGATCTGGTACTCTTTTCCCGATTTTGAGATCAACACAGTGTGATTAGCCAACCCGACAACTCTTCCGTCCCTCATTACTACATCAACCGGATTAAGAACTTCTTTTCTTGTCAGTGCATTTATTATTCTGAACACTTGAGTTATGTCTTTCCCTTTGGCCTCTTCAATCTTCCAGCCTGTAAGAATTTCGGCAGTTTTGTTCAGCAGAGTAATCTTTCCATATTCGTCGGTGGCTATAACTCCGTCCCCGATTGAAGCCATAGTTATCCTCAGATTTTCTTCGCTCGCTGCAAGTTCTGACGATTTCTTTGCGATCTGTTTGTAATAATTGTACTTCTGAAATTTTATAATATACGTTATGCCCGTTGCCAATAGAGCCATAAGCAGTAGAATAATACCCGAGATCGTATAGCTGATACCTGACAACGAGGAGTTTATCTCGTCAGTTTCGATCTTTGCGATAAGAAACCATGGTGTATCTGGTATCGGCTGGATGAATGATAGAACTTCTTTGCCATTGATATCTTTACTCTTATATATTCCATAAAATCCCGAAACGGCTTTGGATATGGGCAGATCTTTATTCTCGTTTATATTGATCCTGTTCTTAAGAGCTACCTCTCCACTTCCCTTAACATGGTTCAAAAAAACCGCAAACCCGTCTTCTTTTCTTACTAGGTGCAATTCAGCGCTTTTCCGAGGGATCGGCCAGCTTTTCAGCAGCGGATAAAGATACTCTTCGGGATCGATCCTTACGACAATCGTACCCAGCGGTGATTTATTGTTTTTGTAATCGAACATACCGGCAAGCATTGGCAGGTATGTTTTATTTTGTATGTTATCAAAATAAAAATCTTCAAATACAATTTCACCTTTATTAAGAATCCTTTCGTAATATGAATCTAAGGGATGAGGCATTTCAACTTCGCTTTCCGAAGTTCTCATTCTTTCGGCACCGTTTAAATCGTGAAGACATATTCTGTCGTACCCGTAGATATCTTCGAACCGTATGAACCAGTCCAGCATCTCTTTCTGAACGGCGGGATCGTCAGGGTTATCGAGAGTTCTTTTAATTCTCGCGCCGAAAACTTCATTTTGTATATTTTCAAGATTTCTTATTCTTTCCTTCCGCCAGTGCTCTATCTCCTGAATTTTCATTTCAGACACCGAAATAAGTTCATCTTCAGCCTGTTCAAGTGTTTCACTCCTGAATTTATCAAAAACATAATATCCCAGAGTGCTTATGATTATAAAAAAAAGTGTAAAAGAAATGATCAGGTATTTACGGGTGATCCTTTCGTTTAAACCGCCACTATTCTCTTTAACGCTGTTCTTCATAAATAACTCCTTTAGAATTCCCCTGAATTGTATATTAAATAAAAAACTACCCGTCAACGGTGTTTATATCTTTTCGTACACTACAGTTATAAATATACTCTAAGATCGGTTTTTTACAAGTTAAATTATTTTTATTTTCGGAGTAATGCCCTACTCCGATAATTTTATTAAACTTATCATCGCATTATCCAATTTATTTATATATATTTATATCTTAATTAGTTTACGGGTAAAAATGAAGAATAAAATCCTTATGATCTCCTTACTTACGCTGATGTCAGTCCTATTACCTTTTGGAAAAAATAAGGTTCAGTATCAT